>JALWUQ010000088.1 GCA_026993075.1 Campylobacteraceae bacterium | reverse complement strand
AAAGAATATTATTTTTTTCATTTATGTATCTGTTGTATGAGAGGTTTATGTTATATCTTGAAAAGTCTGTATTCTCATTTAGCCTGCTTCCAAAAGAACCATCTCCTCCAAAACCTTTGGATATGGCAAAAGCAAGATTTAAAGAGTCATAAACTCTTAAGTGCTGCCAGGAAGTTGAGAGAGTTGCTATATTTAATGTATCTTTTGAAGATAATGCTCCTAAGAGATAACTCTTTGTATATTTGTTTGTATAATTTAAAGAAAAGCTTACTTGATTGGTTGGGGTATATATAAAAGGCTGGTTGATACCTATGGAGTATATGCTGGTATCTCCTTTTAATTCCAATACGGCAAAACTTCCGGAAGTTATATAATTGGCATATAAATATCCAAAGTCCAATCTTGTGTGATATTTGCCAAAAGGAGTTGTTTTATAATTTATCCTATATAGTTTGGTATTGATGGAGTTTAATCCTATAGTTGTATCAAGATTGACTTCATCCCCGTTTTTAAAAAGATTTCCGTAAAACAGACCCAAAGTTGCTCTATATTTTGAGGTGCTGTCTGAGCCTAAGTTATCAACTGTTAAATTGCCATGAAAAGGTTTTTTGTCTTTTACCTGTAGGTTTATATCTGTTTCACCGAATGTTGACCCTTTTTTTAAATATGATTTTATTTGTAAATCACTGTATTTATTTAAAAGAAGAAGAGACTTCATTAAAGCATTATAGTTCAAAAACTCTCCGCTTTTAAGATCAAAGTTTCTTTTTATGAAGTTTGTTGAGTAATATTTGTTTCCTTTTATGCTTATCTTTCCAACTTTTCCTCTTATAACTCTAAATTTTAATACTCCATTTGTAAGTGTTTGCGGAGGAAGTAAGACTTTGGTGAAGAGTTTACCTTTTTGCTTATAGTAATTGTTTAGTTTATTTTTTAATTCCTGAATTTGTTTTAGTGTCAAGGAAGTGTTTTTATATGAGGACAAGAGTTTGTTTAGAGAAGTTTTATCTTGTTTATTTATCATACCCTCTATGATTATCTGGGTTATTTGTATCTTTGGGGTTGTGGTGTTTGCTTGGAGAAGTAGGCTATTGCTCATTAGTAATATAAAAGATAGTAACAGATAAATTCTTTTTAATATTTTCATGATACAAATCCTTTGATAGTAAATTCTTTATTACCAATTGTATCACAAGATAATCTCAAAATTGTCACAAAAACAAAATTTATAAAATTTTATTTAATTTGGTATCTTAATTGTTATATGTGTGCCCTTTTTCAGATTGTAAGTTATGGTCGCGTGTAATTGTTTTACGGACATTTCAACTAACTGCAGGCCCAATCCTTTCGTTTTTGATCTGTCAAAACCTTTGCCGTTGTCTTCTACTTTTAAAATGATAAAGTTGTCCGATTCTTTGTACATAGAGATTTTAAAAGATTTGTTTTTATCAGTAAGTGCATATTTTATCGCATTTGTGATAAGTTCATTGATTATGATGCCAATTGGATATACATGGTCTATAGAGAGTTTTATATTTTGTATATGACAGTTACATTTATATTGGGTATTTTTATCTGAAAATGCCAAGAACAAAGAATTACTAAGTTTTTGAATATATTTTTGCATATCTACTAACTGTGCATCTGTTTCATCACTTAATATTTCATGTACCAATGCTATGGCTTGTATCTTGTTTTGTATATTTTGTATGATTTCTTTGGTATTTGCATCTGTTTGCCCAAAGGAGTGTAAGCCTATAATTCCATTGATTATAAAGAGATTATTTTTAACACGATGGTTGAGCTCTTTTAAAAGGTTTTCTTTTTCGTATAGTGAATTAGAAAGTTTTTTTGTTTTATCTTGAACTCTTTTATCTAATGTAGTCATTTGGTTGTCAATCTTATCTAACATTTGATTAAATGCAGTAGCCAATACTCCTGTCTCATCATCATTGATAACTCCTTTGTATCGTGCTTTTAGATTACCTTTTTCTATCTTTGTTGCGACTTTTGAAAGCTCATTGATAGGATATAACAACCTTCTCAATAGATAAAATCCCAATAAAGTGATGAATAATGCACCAAAACTAATCATATACAAAAGATATATTTTTGTCTTCTTGCTTACTGAATGAAATTCTTTTAGATAGCCAGATGAACATATATACCATTTAAAATATGGATTATAACCTATCCATGACACTTTTTTATATTTAAAATCCCCTTTATCGCTTGGTTTGTCCCAGATATAATAAAGTTTTTTATTTCCATATTTATATGCATTAACCAAATCATTAAATATATAAGTGTTCATACCAGGACTTAGCCTCTTGTTTAGGTATTTACCTTCTAAATTTTTATCGGGATGGATTATTATTTTAGAGTTTTGATTAAATATATACACATATCCGCTTTTGCCGATTTTCGTATGATTTAGTATCTGTTTTAGTCTCTTTATAAGCATCTGTTTTCTTCGTTTTATCTCTTTATTTATATCATTTATGTAAACACCAGTCCCAATCACCCAATGCCAAGGTTTAAAGTTTTTTACATAAGAAAGTTTTTTATAGATTTTTTTACCTTTAGAGTCTTTTTTCCACCAGTAACTAATAAAACCAGAACCACTCTTTTTAGCTATCTTTACCATGGATGGAACTATTAATTTGCCATAAATATCTTCAATATATAAAAAATTTTTATTTTGTAGATAAGGATGGGCTATAAGTTTACTATCGTAATTGCTTACAAAGAAGTAACCATCATTTCCATATTTTAATTTGGAAATCCATCTCAAGATTTCCTGCTGTTTTTGCAAAATCTTTTTTGGACTTAGGTTATGATACTTTTTTTGTTCTTGATTAACAATTTGCCAGATAATTGAAGTTAACCTTACAATCTCTTGTTTATGAGCCCTTAAAGCTGATTTTTTATACAATTGCATATCCATACTTGCATTTTTTACAATTTGTACAATCTTGTCTAATTGCAGTCTTCCTACTCTTTCTTCAAGTTGCATACTATTTTTTTCTACATTTGGAATTACAAATATAAACATAAAAAGCATATAGATTATTATTAAGATTATGGCTCTAGTTAGTATCTTAATAAATAATTTAGAAAACATTAAAAATCCAGTATATACCCGGAGCCATATACATTATTTATTTTAATACTTTGAGGAAGTTTCTTTTTTAATCTCCATACAGTTGTTCTAAGTGCAGTATCGCTTGGTGGCTTTTGCGTCCAAATACTATTTTCCAAAGTATCATACGGAATAATTTGATTTTTATATTTTATAAGCATACTGAGTATTAATGATTCATTTCTTGTAAGTTTGATTGATTTGTTTTGATCTGTTATAAGTTGTTTTTTAGGATTAAAAATTATTGTTTTAGTAAGTATAATTTTATCATTAGAGTATTTGCTCTTATAATTTGACATTCCAACAGTAACGGTGCTTAAGAGTGTTTTTTCTTGAATAGGCTTCACGAGATACCCGATAGGATGAGTTGCATGTGCTCTTTGCAAAAGAGAATCATCACTAAAAGCACTCAGATATAAAACAGCAACATCAATACTTTTTTGAAAATATTTTGCTACTTCAATACCGTCAAGTTCGCCTTTTATCCTAATATCCATCAAAATCAATTCTGGATAATTTTTTGTATTTAAATAGTTTAATGCTTCTTGTGAACTATCTGCTATACCAAGAACACTATGTCCAGCTTGTTCAAGAATTTGTTTTATATAATTTGCTGGAATGATTTCATCTTCTACGATAAGGATTTTATATTTTTTCATAGCTCAATCTCCAAAGTGACAGGACAATGATCACTTCCTTGTATATCTTCTTTTATAGTAGCATTTTTTATATTTTCTTTCAAATCATTACTTACAAAAAAGTAGTCTATTCTCCATCCGGCATTTGTTTTTCTGGCATTAAATTTGTAAGACCACCAGGTATATTTGTCTTTTATATTGCCGTTGATATATCTAAAAGTATCTATATATCCACTTGAGATAAATCTATCAAGCCAAGCTCTCTCAATAGGCAAAAAACCTGAAGTCTTTTCGTTTGGCTTGGGTCTTTTTAAGTCTATCTTTGTATGGGCAGTATTTACATCACCGCAAATTATGATAGATTTGCCTTCTATTTTTAATTTTTGGCAATAATCCAAAAATTTGTCATAAAATTTTAATTTATGAGCAAGTCTTTCTTCGCTCATTTGACCATTTGGAAAATAGACATTGAAAAAGGCGATTTTATGCTCTTTTATGCTAAAGTGAAACTCATTTATCCTGCCCTCTTCTAAAATATCCACTTCAGATAAATCACTTGTAAAAACAGGCTCAATATCACTAAAGAGTGCAACCCCGCTTCTACCTGGAATCAAAGCTGAACTAACTTGCAAAAAATTGAACTTTTTATCAAATATATTTTTGGGTATTTGCTCTTTTGTAGCTTTTATCTCTTGCAATGCCAATATGTCAACTTTTTCTTTATCTATCCATTTCAAAGCACCTTTTCTTGCGATAGCTCTTATGCCGTTTACATTCCAAGATACAAATCTATATATCATCCGAATATCTCCTTGTTTGTGCTTCTATCTAAAAATAATGAATTATTTCATCCCATTTTTTCTTTTTTATATACTGACCTTACACACTATAATGAGCAAAGCTCATTATAGTGGCAGGGACTAAAGTCCCTACAACCCCCTAAAGCTACGAAAAGTAAGACTTTTCGAGAAAAAAGTGTATAAGGTCAATTATATACTCAATTTTCAATTATATGTAATATTGCATTAATCATATATTAATAATGTGTTAAAACATATATTATACAATAACACCATCTAAATCAAGGAGTCCAAAATGATGGCAGGCGGATACTACGGAATGGGAGGTGGTTTTATGTGGTTATTTCCTTTGATAGGTTTGGGGATATTTTTATATGTTATTTATATGATATTTAACAGAACAAATTTAACTAACAATACCGGTATAGACAGTGAGTCGGCACTTGAAGTGCTTAAAAAAAGATATGCAAGAGGAGATATTACAAAAGAAGAGTTTGCCAAGATGAAAAAAGATTTAATTTAACTACAAAATTACCCTCGTTCTAAAGCGAGGGCAATAGTATCAAAAAGTCAATATTTTATCGCTGTTAATGACCCAATTTGCCAAATCAATCATAGTTCCTTTTATTTCATCTTTAAAATAAGGCTCATTTTTATTGATGCCACATCTTGCCTGACAAGTACCGCAAGCTTTGAGTTTAATACCGTTTAAATATAAATTTTTTAGTATTTCAACCAAATCATAATCATAAAATTTAGGTTTTTTTGCAGCATCTCTTGCCAAATCAACAGCATCATTCATCAAGAAAATTCGCACCTCTTCATCTTTTGTTTGTAGTGTTTTTGCAAGCCTCAAGCCATTATAGACTACATCACTACCATCATAAGGCTGATGATTAAAAACGATTAATATACTCATGATAATTCTTTAATTAATCCAAAGATTCGCCATTTTCCATAGGCAACAGAGTTCTTGAATACTCCACCATGGAGCCATCATAAACTTTGACATTTTTCATACCATCTATAAATTTGGATACAAACCACAATCCTCTTGCTTTGTGCCCGGTATTGCAATAAATAATGAGAGGTTTTTTAAGGTCTATCCCATATCCTGCATTGTGTAAAACTTTTTTTGACTCTTTTTCTGATAAAAATTCGAAGTGTTTACCTACTTTTTTAACTTCTCTTATAACAGGAGTTAGTTTTGCAGTCGGTATCCTGCCGTGCCTTGCCAAATCTTTTCTTTTGTCAGTACCGGTGTAAAACTTTGAAACTCTTGCATCAGTTATCTGTATATTTTCATCATAAATCGCATGTACGATATCATTTAAAGATGCAACTATATTGTTATCGAATTTTTCAACTTCAAAATCGCTTGGTTTTGGATTGGGGACGATTTTTGTAACTACTCTTTTTTCTTCTATCCATTTTGCAAAACCACCATTTAATATAACACCTTTTTTCATTCCGTACAAATAAGTACTCCAAACGCCACTTGCAGCATCTGCAAAATCTTTATTTTTTATTCCGGCGCTGTAAAAAACTATAATGCTATTATTCGTTATGCCAGCTTTTTTGAACATCTTTTCTATTTGTTGTGGAGTATCGTAAAGTTTGGGTATATTTCCTATTTTACCTTTAAACCACACTCTTTTTGGTAAATTTAGTGCATTTTTTATATGTGATTTACTATAAGCTTCGGATTTTCTCGTATCTATAATAACTATATTTTTTTGTCCTAAATTTTTTTGCAACCAGTTTGTTGATACAATATGATTTTTTGGAATTCCTAAAGCAAACGATACGCTTGCCAATGTCGTCAGTGCTACCAATTTTATAAATAATTTTTTCATTTTTTCCCTTTATTTTTTTGTAATTTTACTTGCAAAAATATCTGTCATTTTATTTAACATTTCTTTTGCTAACTTTTGTTTTGAACTCTCGTCAAGTTCAGCAAAAATCATATTTAAACAATTTGGCATCATTGTTGATACAAACTTCATACGATCTTCAGTTGTCATTTTAGAGAACATATTCTCCATCATTGTACCCATCATTTCCGGCATATCTTCAGGTTTTACCATGCCGGACATCATTTTTTGCATCATATCTTTCATCATTTTCATTTTTAACTCCTTTTAAATTACCATTTTTTGATCATAGCTATCATATCATCATATAAGCTCAAAATTTCTTTTTTTAAGTCGTCTTTACATTTTAAAACTTCAAGCTGAATTCCTAAATCCGGGGTTGAAACAAAGCACTCACCTTTTATCTCATATACATTTATTCGACAAGGCATCAAGATACTTAATTCTGGTTGTGTATTTAAAAGTTTTGCGGCTAAACTTCCAATACAAAGCTCATAAACAGTTGCATATTCTTTTATATCAAACCCTTTTTTAGGAAGATTTGCAGAAAATGGATATGTATGTTTTAACATTAAATTTATTGATTTTGCGTTTTCTTCGATCTGGTTTTCTATACCCTTTGCATTCAATTTTGCCCTATGTGTAAAAATCATCCTAACTCCTAATAGTCTTTTTAGCTAAATAGCTAAATAATTTAAAATTATACACTAAAAATCTTTAAGTGTCAAGTTATTTAGCTAATTTGCTATATATATTATTTTATGATATAATTTTTATAAAATTCTATATGAGGTAGTATTCATGTTAAATATGGAGCAAAAAGTAAAGATTTTTAAAGCACTTGGAAATGAAACAAGATTTAAAATCTTTAAAAATATTTTTACAGGCGGTTATGCCTGCTCTATTGACAATACTAAACCAAAAGATGATATTATTGCTCAGGCAACTTGTGTAACAACTATAGCCGAGCATTTTGACTTTGCACTTCCTACTATATCAAGGCACTTAAAAGAGTTGAGAGATGCAGATATTATAACAATGACAAAAAAGAGTAATAAGATTTATATTGAGCCAAATCTTGATATTGTAAAAGAGCTTTCTGAATGTTTTACAAAACTTGTAGATGATTATAAGCTAATATAAACAAAAATGCTAAGAACATATATATTTCTTGTCTTTTGCGTGCTTTTTTGGTCAGGTAATTTCATAGTTGGAAGATATATTCATGAGAGTATTTCGCCGATTGAACTCTCTTTTTACAGATGGGGAGGTGTACTTCTTTTTGTTTTACCCCTTTTGATATTAAGTCGGGAAAAGATATGGGCTGCTTTAAAGAGTCACTTTTGGATACTTTTTGCCCTTGGCGGTTTTGGGATAGCAGGATTTAATACACTTTTATACATAGGCCTTAGACATACTACTGCTACAAATGCACTTATTATCAACTCTTCTATTCCTATACTTATACTTTTACTTTCATCTTTAATTTTAAAGCAGCATATATCAAAAAAACGAGTATTAGGTATACTTTTATCGACTTTAGGCGTTTTATATCTTATATTGAAAGGAAAATTATCCAATCTTTATTCACTTGATTTTAATATAGGAGATTTTTGGGTATTACTCTCTTCGCTTGATTGGGCACTGTATTCGGTTTTATTAAAATTTAAACCGAAACATATCTCGATTGGTGATTTTTTTATAACTACTGTTTTTATAGGAACTCTTATTTTATTGCCATTTTATCTTTACAGTAGTGCTCTTAACTTCTCAAAAGAGTATCATGTGATAAGTGTAAACTTTTTAGCAATATTGTATGTTATTATATTTCCTTCATTTTTATCATACTTTTTTTGGAATAAAGCAATTCTTCAAATCGGTGCGCCAAAAGTCGGACAATTTATCCATCTCATGCCTATTTTTGGAGCTGTTTTGGCATATATATTTTTAGGTGAACATTTAAAGATTTATCATGTAGTAGGAATGGCACTCATAGGAGGAGGTATATATATATCACTTACAAAATATCGGTAAAGATACCCTTTACTCCTTTGATAAAGAGTTCTTTTTCTTCTTCTTGTTTGTTTATGGTATATACATTTGTAAAGATGTTATTTTCTTTTAAGAGTTTTATCTTATTTTTATTTACAAGAGTTTTATCTATGTGATATGCACAAACTTCTAAATCTTTTAAATAATTTAATATATTTGAAGGCTCCGTCTCTTCGAATAAAGCTGCGGTAAAAAGAGAAGGATTTTCTTTTTTTATATTTTTTATGCAGTCATGATTAAAAGAAGAGATGATACAAATATCTGATACTTTGCATTCATTGACTTTTTTCGCGATATTTCGCGATATTTCACTACTATCAAAAAAATCACTATTTTTTATCTCTAAATTAGCAGGAAAATTATTTATTTTCATAAATATTAAAATTTCCTCAAGAGTTGCTATAGAATTTTTTTGCAAAGAAGCCAATGATTTGATATCGGTTTCTTTGTTTTTAATAGTAGAAAAAGGATCATCTTTTATAAACCAGCTGACATTGTCAAGATTTTGTATCTCTTTAAGTGTAAAATCCCTAACATTAAAAGAAGATTTATTGTTGAAGATTTCTTTTGCATTCGTTGTTCTTAAGAGTGAGTTATCATGCATAATTACAGGATAAAAATCTTTGGTATATTGAACATCAAATTCAAACATATCGCTTTTGCCAATTGCCTGCCTGAAAGCTTCTATGGTATTTTCCGGATATTTATTCCTGTTTCCTCTGTGGGCAATTATAATATTTTCTTTGTCAAATTGATTAAAGAAATTCATTTATTATTTTTTGAATTGCTATAAATCAAATTAAAAACTGCCAATAATGATGTAACGAATATTAGTAAAAATGAAACCGCATTAAGCACAGGAGTACTACCATCTCTTATGCGGGAGTATAAATCTATCGGCAATGTGGTATCGGAGCCAACTAAGAACAGTGTTGTGTTAAAGTTCCCAAAACTCATTAAAAACGATACTATAAAAGAGCCTATGAGTGCGGGTTTTAAGTATGGTAAGGTTATAAGTCTTATCACATCAAATCTATTCCCCCCTAGGTTTAATGCGGCTTCTTCTAAGGTATGGTCAAACTTTTTAAGCCTTGCAGAGACAACTAATACAACAAAAGTTGTTATAAAAGAAAATTGACCTAATACTACAAGCCAAAAGCTAGGTCCTAAAAAAGATAAATTTATACTAAAGTGATCATCTAAGTAGTTTCCAGCAATTGTTGAAGATAATAACAAAGAAATACCAAGAATAACACCCGGAATAACTAAGGGAGTCAAAGCTAAAAAATACAAAGGCTCTTTAAATTTAAATTTTTCTTGTACAAACAAAAATGCTCCCATTGTTCCAACAATTAAAGAGAATATGGAAACATATAATCCTGTTACAAAACTTATATAAATACTTCTTAAAAGACCACTATCTTGAAAAACTCCAACTCTTTGAGAAGTATTGGCAAAGAACCAATCAAGTGTAAAACCTTTCCAAGGAAGTGCCGGAAAATTTGAATTGTTAAAGGCTAAAACACAAGTTACTATAAGTGGTGCAAATAAAAATAGATAAAAAATTGCTATAAATATACTATATCCTATTTTATAACTTTTTGATGATGGTAGAGTTCTTATCATGATACTGCCTTTTCAAGACTTTGTTTTGTAACTTTTAGCGCGATCCAAATAATGAAAGAAGATAATGCAAGAAGTAAAAATCCAAATGCTGATCCTTGATTCCAGTTAAAACTTGCAATGAACTCATTATAAATCTGCTCAGTAAACCAAAGGGAGTTTTTTCCACCCAACAAATCAGGTGTCAAATAATCTCCTAAAACCAGCATAAATACTATAATACTTCCAGAAGTAATACCAGGAGCTGCGTAAGGGATAACTATTTTTGTGATTATTGTAAACTTTGAAGCTCCTAAGTCGCTAGCAGCTTCTATGAGGGAGTCATCAAGTCCTTCCAAAGATGACATTATGGGAACTATCATAAAAAGCATAGACATATAAACTAATCCTATTAACATGCTTGCATTATTATAAAGTAAATGAAGTGGTTTATGAATAACTCCAATATCTAAAAGAAAATAGTTTATAACTCCACTTTCTCTTAAAAGGATCATCCATCCATATACACTTACAAGTTCTCCTACCCAAAAAGGCATAAGAAGCAAAAGGGCTAAAAAACCGCTATATTTATTTGAAACTACTTTTGTAATAAAAAAAGCAACAGGAAAAGTTAGCAAAAATGTTAAAATAGTTGTGATTATAGAGTAAATTGCAGTTTTAACAAAAGTGTACCAGTAAACGCTATCCGAAAAAAAAGATTTATAATTTCCAAAACCCCAAGTTGTTGTATCTTTAAAATCATTTACAACTCTAAAAGAGTTTATAAAAAGATCTATTTGAGGAAGAACTATTAATAAAAAAAGCCATAAAATAACCGGTAGGAGAAAAATATAAAAGCCCCATTTTATTTTAATCATTTTTTATTCTTTATAACATTTTAAATCATCATGATGAACTGCAGCTTCTATTTCGTCACCAACTACAACATCTTCAAATTGTGCATTTTGAGGAAGAGATATAAGCATAATCTCTTTTGTATTTTCAACTAAAGCCGATATTTTTGTATCTGAGCCATCAAAGAGAATAGTTTTTACTTTTATGGTAAATCGGCTGATATCTCGGAGTTCTTTTTCAGGTTTAAGAATAACAGACTCCGGTCTTATAAAAAGGTATTTATAATTTTCGGTATTATTGCATTGTTTGTTTAGTTTCCAACCGTTTTTTGTTTTTATTGTTATTTCATTATCATCGATTACCTCGGTTGTTATATTAAATTTGTTGGTCTCGCCTACAAAGCCTGCTACAAAACTAGTAGAGGGAGATTTGTAGAGATTTTTAGGAATATCAAGTTGATCAAAGTTTCCATTATTCATGACTGCTACTTGATTGCTCATAACGAGTGCTTCTGATTGATCATGCGTTATATAAATAAATGTTGTTCCTATTTCAGCTTGTAAAAGTTTAAGCTCAATCTTCATATGTTCTCTTAGTTTTCTATCTAATGCACCAAGAGGCTCATCAAGTAGTAAAATAGAAGGCTCAAGAACTAAAGATCTAGCGATTGCAACTCTTTGTCTTTGTCCTCCTGAGAGTTGTGTAACAGATTTTTTTTCATATCCTTCAAGTCCAACTCTCTCAAGCATAGATGATACTTTATCATTGATTTCTTGTTTTTTAAATTTTCTTCTTCTAAGTCCGAAAGCAATATTTTCTTTAACATTCATCATAGGAAATAGTGCAAGACTTTGAAAAACGATATTGACAGGTCTTTTATTTGGAGGAATCCCCGTCATATCTTTACCTCTGATAAAAACTTTACCGTTAGTTGGTTCTAAAAATCCTGCTATCATTCTGAGCAAGGTTGTTTTTCCGCACCCTGATGGTCCCAATATAGAAAAAAAATCACCCTCTTTGACAGTAAAATTCAAATCTTTTATTATTGTACGGTCTTTAAAACTTTTTGATATATGACTAACTTCTAAAATATTATCCATTTTTTACCTAAAAATTATGATTTAAGAGGTACTGTTTGTACCTCTTTGAAATGTGTTTTCTACCTTGCTGCTCTTATGTGGTCTAAAATTCTTCCTTCTATTGACTCCAATCCTGCAGGGACCGGCGGATACCATTTTATATTATCAATATCAGCTTTCGTAAAAGATCTTTCAAAATTATCTCTTATATCCTTTTTAAGATACTTATTAGCACCTTTTGAAGCTGACCCATAACCTGATTGATTGGTAAAGTATGCCGCATTTTCAGGTCTCATCATAAAATTAATCCATTTATAAGCAGCAGATACATTTTGACTTTTTGCAGGTATTGCAAAAGTGTCAATCCATCCCAAAGCACCGCTTTTTGGAACTACAAAGTCGATATTGGGATTTTCTTTGTGGAGTTTCCATCCACCGCCATCCCAACCCATAGCTACTACAACCTCTCCGCTTCTTACCATTTGAAGCAGTGAGTCTCCATTTGCCCAATAATTCATAACCAAAGGTTTAGCAGCAATTAATTTTTTCTCAACAATTTTCATAATTTTCGCATATTTTTCTTTATTGCTATATGCTGCGAAAGGGTCGTATCCTAAGCCATAAGCTGTTGCTATAAGTGTCGGTCTTTTTAGCCTGTAGCTTATCTTGCCTTTATATTTAGGATTCCAAAGAGCAGACCAGTCTTTTGCATTTGGAGCATATTTTTTATTTACTATTAACCCCGATGTACCATAGCAAAAAGGAACAGCATAAGATTTATTGCCAACTTTTGAATTTTTCTTTACAGCTGCTAACATGGAAGGGATAAACTCAGATGTTTTGATTTTAGAGTAATCCATCGGCTGATAAACTTTAAATCTTGCCTGCACTGCATATATTCTATCTTGGCTAGGCTGAGCAAGGTCAAAACCTCCACCTCTTGTTGCTCTGAGCTTTGCAATCATTTCTTCATTATTTGAATAAGTTATTTCAACTTTTATACCTGTTTCTTTGGTAAATTTTTGTACTAATTTAGGAGGAGTGTAACTCTTCCAGGTTATAATTCTAAGAGTTTGATTGGCCATAAGTGATGAAGCTATGCTCATGCTGATGGCTATTGATACAATAAAAGAAGTTTTTCTCATGATGTTATCCTTTAAAATTAAATTTTCAAATTGTATTACAATTTGGTTTACTACAAAGCTCTTTCAAGCAACTCAAGGGCTTCTTTTTTTTCATTAACATATTTTGCCTCATTCCAGCTTAATTCATTCTTCATTATTGATAAAACTTTATCCAATATTTTTTTTGCTCCTTTTTTGTCGATAAGAGCAAGAGATCTTCTTCTTTCTATGAAATCCATAGGCTTTTTTACATATTCGTATCTAATCGTATATATTAATTCTGCTTTAATGATATCGTATTCATCGATAGATATTTGCTCGTAAGAGTTTTCCTTGTTTGCAATTTCTATAATTTTTTCTGTTCTGTCGCCATAAAATGATATTAATTTATTGATCAATGAAGTTTTTTTTGTATCCTTTATAAGTTGTTCTTTGATTTGTTTTAAATTTTTTCTACTACCAATTAATTTGTATTTATGAGTAGTGCATTTTATGCCAGTTTGTTTGATATTAACATTTTTAAATACATAATCTACCGTTTCTTCTGCCATACTTCTATATGTTGTAAATTTTCCTCCGACTATACTGATAAGTCCACAATCAAGTTTTTCGATAATATGCTCTCTTGCAAGTTGTGCACTGCTTTCACTATGGTTTATGTCAACTAATGGTCTAAGCCCACAAAAAGAAGAAATTATATCTTCTTGAGTTATTTTTATATTAAAATAGTAATTAATGTGTTTTAAAAGGTATTTGATGTCACTTTCCAAAACTTTAGGATGTTCTTCCACTTTGGATTCGTTATCAGTAGTTCCAATTAAACATTTTCCAAGATACGGCAGTATAAAAAGGACTCTGCCATCTTTTGTTTTGGGAATCATAAGTCCGTTGTTTGAAGGTAGATATTTTTTATCAAGAATTATATGTATTCCACTGCTTGGCCTCATTATCTTTTTTATATTTGGTTGTGCCATTTCTCTTATATTGTCGGCAAATACCCCAGTAGCATTGATAATTGATTTTGCATATAGTATTTCATATTTATTGTCTATTTTATCAAAAATTTTGACACCGATAATTTTATCATCTTTATATATAAAATTTTGCACTTTTGAATAATTTCTAACAATAGCACCCTTTTCTTCCGCAGACTGGAGTAAGGCTATCGTCATTCTTGCGTCATTAAAAGCACCATCATAGTATTGAACTGCAGCTTTTAAGCCTTTGCTTTTCAATGATGGATTTGACAGGAGTGTATTTTTTTTAGAAACTATAGAACTATTTCCAATCCTGTATTTACCGGAAATAATATCATAAAGCACAAGACCTGCATAAATATAGGGAACTTCATACCAATGATAAAGCGGTGTTAAAAGAGTGATTTTGTGTGCTATATGTGGTGCATTTTTCAGGATTTTATATCTTTCTCTTAACCCTTCTTTGACTAAGCTGTATTGCTCTTTATCTATATGTTTTACTGCATTTTCAAGATACCTTACACCACCATGAACAAGTTTTGTACTTCTACTACTGGTACCTTCACTAAAATCATTTTGCTCTAAAACTATGGCTTTTAATCCTCTTAAAGTTGCATCAAGAGCTATACCACTGCCAGTAGCCCCTCCCCCGATGATTATCAAGTCATATTGATGCTGAAAACTTGACATATATTACCTTTTATTTTTATGTTAATATGTTTACAAGTGACCTTACACATTGTATCTTGATATGCATTTAAACTTAATTATACGCAATTTTAGATAAAATTATACTCTTAAAATATTATAAGGAAGATTGTTATGAGTACAATAACCGGAAAAGTTTGGAAATTTGGTGATAATATTGATACAGATTTGATAATAGCAGCAAGATATCTTAATACATCAGATCCTGTTGAGTTGGCAAAACATGTTATGGAGGATGCGGATCCTGAGTTTGTAAAAAAACTAAATTCGGGTGATATTATAGTTGCAGGAGAAAATTTTGGCTGCGGTAGTAGTCGCGAGCATGCTCCCATAGCTCTTAAAGCTGCTGGAGTTTCAGCTGTGGTCGCCAAATCATTTGCAAGGATTTTCTACAGAAATGCTTTTAATATGGGGTTGCCAATATTTGAGCTTGGAGACAGTAGTGAGATAAGTGAAGGTGATTTTATAAAAATAGATATGCAAAATGGAAAAATTGAAGATACAAGTATGAAAAAAGTTTATAAATTTTCCCCGATTCCTCCATTTATGCAAGAATTGCTCTCAATCGGCGGACTTATGAATTATGCAAAAAAGAAAATGTAATGAAACATTCATGTTTTTCAAAAACACAAATAAAAATAAAAATCATGAATGTTTCTCTTGCCCGTCAGGGCAAAGCAATACTAAAGAGGAATTTTTGCTGAAGCTTGCTTTAGTAAAAAGGAGATTATTAGGTGAAACATTCATGTTTTTCAAAAACACAAATAAAAATAAAAATCATGAATGTTTCTCTTGCCCGTCAGGGCAAAGCAATACTAAAGAGGAATTTTTGCTGAAGCTTGCTTTAATAAAAAGGAGATTATTGGATGAAAAGTTATAAAATAGCAGTTATAAAAGGTGATGGAATCGGTCCTGAAATAGTAGATGAAGCGATAAAGGTTATGAATGCCGTGGGTAAAAAACTTGATATTAAGTTTAATTATAATGAATATCTTATGGGCGGTTGTGCTTATGAACAAACCGGCAATCCTCTTCCTGATAAAACTTTAAAAGGTGCATTAAACTCAGATGCTGTATTGTTTGGCTCAATCGGAGGATACCAGTGGGATAATCTTCCAAGGCAACTAAGACCGGAGAGTGGGCTTTTAAGACTTAGAAGCGAACTTGAAGTATTTGCCAATCTTAGACCTATTAAAATATATCATGAATTATCCGGCGCTAGCACCTTGAAAGAAGAGATTGTTAGCGGTGTTGATTTGATGGTTGTTAGAGAGTTAACTGGAGGTATTTATTTTGGCAAGCCCAGAGAAAAACTTGAAAATAAAGCTTACAACACTATGGTTTATTCAAAAGATGAGATAACAAGAATAGCTAAGATTGCTTTTGAAATTGCTATGAAAAGAGACAAAAGAGTCTGCTCGGTTGATAAAGCAAATGTATTGGAGGTTAGCCAATTATGGAGAGATAGCGTGAAAGAGTTGGCGAAAGAGTATCCTGAAGTTGAATTGTCTCATATGTATGTGGATAATGCTGCTATGCAGCTTGTAAGAAATCCAAAACAGTTTGATGTTATCTTAACCGGCAATATTTTTGGTGATATTTTAAGTGATGAGGCAAGCATGATAAGTGGCTCCATCGGTCTTTTACCTTCGGCATCAATAGGAGGAAAAGTAGGAGTTTATGAGCCTATTCACGGATCAGCTCCCGATATAGCAGGTCAAGCAATAGCCAATCCGATAGCTACAATAGCAAGTGCAAGTATGCTTTTAAAGTACTCGCTAAATGAAATCAAAGCTTCCTCTTTGATAGATAAAGCGATAGCTAAAACTCTAAAAGATGGATACAGAACCTCTGATCTATCGGAATATGGTGCCAAAAAAATATGTAAAACTCATGAGATGGGTTCTGTAATAGCTGAGAATATCGGGGAATGATTTAAGTGAAAACACTAACACTTGCATCAATCTATGAACTTCAAGGTTTAAAAGAAGAAGCATTGGAAATTTATAAAGATATACTAAAGGTTAATTCAAATAACAAAGAAGCAAAAATAGCTATAAAAAGGCTCTCTGGGATTAGGAAAAATTTTGATGGCACAAATGAAGAAATGAAAGAATTTTTTATCAATATGGATTGCAAAGTTGAATTTTTAGAATTTGAAAGGTGGTTATTGAAATTATGGAATTAAAAGATATAGTTCTTTCTACATTGGCTGAGATAGACAGTGATAAGCCAGAAATGCCTGATAATCTTGTATCGAATGAACATGAAGAGTATTTAAATAAAATAGACAAAAAACTTCAAAATAATCATGTAGATACAAAAGAAGAAATTTTTTTAAACAATTTAAGAGAAAGGGTTTTAGTGCTTTTTGAAGGCTTTAAGTCTCCAAACAATAAAAATATTGAAGCAAAAGTTGACCTTACTCTAAATTTTTTAGAGTATCTTTTGGCAACAATAGATGATAGATTGAAAGAAAATGCAAATTGAAGATAAGCTTAGTGAAAAAGATTTTCATAACTTTAAAATACTAAAAAAATATCTTTTAAAATATACAAAAAGAGCTTATTTAGTAGGTGGGGCGGTAAGAGATATTTATCTAAATAACTCTATTAAAGATTTGGATATTGAAGTTTATGATATAGAGCCTGCCAAGTTTGATAAAATTTTAAGAGATTTTGGAGCTATTGGAGTCGGTAAAAATTTTTTTGTTTACAAATGGAAAAATATAGATATTTCATTGCCAAGGGTTGAAAAAAAAACCGGAATCGGACACAGAGCATTTGATGTTCAAATTACATTTGATGAAAAGGAAGCATCAAAAAGAAGAGATTTTACCATGAATGCTTTGATGTTAAATATTTTTAATACCGGTTTACTTGATTTTTGGGGTGGAAAAACAGATATAGAAAATAAAATTATAAAAATAGTTGATGATAGAAGTTTTAAAGAAGATAGTTTGAGAGTTTTTAGAGCCGTGCAGTTTAGTGCGAGATTTGGATTTAAGTGTGATGAAAAATCTATCTCGTTAATGCAACAAATTGACTTAAAAGATTTGAGTAAAGAGAGAATATTTTGGGAATTGGAAAAACTTTTTAAAGCAAGATACCTTCATTATGGCTTTTATTATTTCATTAGAGTTGCAATTATGAGAAAACTTTTTAAAATAGATATTGCTTGTAAAGATTTTTATAAAATTACCAAAGAGCTTATTTTACATCAAAAAAATTTTGTATCAAAGTATTATCAGTATTATTTTTTATATATTTTGTCAAAATTTTTAGATGAAGATATAAATAAGTGGTTAAAACTACTAAATGCACCTAAAGAGTATGAAAAAATATATAAACTCCAGCCAAAACTGCCAAAAAGCATAAATGACAGATTTTTACTTGAGACTTCCCTAAAAATACCCATCAACTCATGGCTTGAGAATTATAATCCCAATATTAAAAAAAGGGCAATTGAATTGGGTATTTTTAAAAATAAATTTAAAACAGATGTAAATGCTCTTGATGTCTTAAAAAATAATTTTAAAGGAAGAGATATAGCCGTGGAGATAAAAAGAAGAGAATTGGAATTTATTGATAAATATATAGATTCAGTAATACCCCAAACATAGGTTTTGTGTTAATCTTATCTTCTTTTCCAAAGGTGCAAAATACTTGCATTTTTCAATATAAATGGTGTATGAGCTGTTGAGTTGAAATTTTTGCAAAAATTTTTTTAAATTCACAAATTTTATATTTTCTATAGTTTCAATATTAAATAAATTATATATTGGAGAATTATTACTTTTTGTTAAGTGTGATGATGAGAGGTTTGTATATCTGCAAAATGAAGCTGACTGGATAAGTCCATCAAGACAATGGCACTCTTTTGCAAGATGGATATACTTTTTATGGATGTACTTTTTATGGATATAAACTACTCTGCTTTTATAATATTTTGTAGCAACACATTCTTTCCAATACCTAAAAGCATTTGGCGAAATACCGGCAAGATTCATTAACTCTTTTGCAAGAATATAATTATCCAAAGTGGAATTATCACTTAATCTATACATGTTCATAGTAAAATTTTACCATATATTTGCTATTATATCATTAAAAAAGTGAGATTGCCTATGGATTTATTTGAAGAGTGGTGTGAGCACGATTATAATCCTTTTATTATTTTTGACAAAGATGGGAAGATTTTATATGTCAACAGTGAAGCACAGTTTTTATTAGGAGATGTAAGCAATAAAGAATTATTTGAGATGATAACATCGTATGCAAATTTTGGATTTGGATATAAAACAACAATAGTTGATATAAATATCGGCAAGTACAGCTTTTTTGCTTTGACAGTCGGCTATAAAGATGATGAAAAAATTGGTGTAAAATTATATAAAAAGCCTTCAATATCTTTTAATTTAAGCAAAGAAGATAATGTAAAAGTAAATATATATTCTGTTATCGATTTGGCAATTAGTTCTTTTTCAACTCAAAAAAAGAAAATTCATAAGAAAATATTAGATCCAACTTTTCCTGAGATTTATTTAAAAATTGATACTTTTTTAAAGCTCTTAAATAAAATATTTTTTTCATATGAAAATTCAAATACAATAACCACTAAACTCAATCTAATCACCGGAGAATATGTGATATATGAAAATAAAAAATATCCTATCTTTTTTTTAGAAGTTACAGGAGATAAGCGAAATGAAAAAGATGACTTTTTATTGAAAGAGCTTGCTTCGATTTCCAATATATCAATAAATATTAAAGAAAATAAAGTAAGAATAGAATCACCATTGGTAGATACTTAGCTTTTACTGGTTAATGATGAAAGAATTGTTCCCAAAGGGATGATGGAAATACCAAGTATATAGGCTATAATTATAATACTTTTTAATTTTACGAGCATTAAAAATCCGATTATTAAAACAATATAGCCAAGAATTCTATATAGTGAAAAAGCTGCACTTCTGCTTTTTGATAAATTTTTTACAGAAATCTTAGCCTTATTTGGCTTTTCTTTGGTATCACTTTCATTGTACAACTCATAAGGATCATCAAGTTCATCTATATAGTCTCTTGCATCTATCTTGTCTGCTAAAACTTTTACCTGTTTATTTATATTTTTAATGTATGATAAAAAAGATAATAGTATGATTAAAAGAGCACTTGCAAAGGCGATCTGAGTATTTAAAAGCCACATAGTACCTTTATACAGTGAGAATAAAATCAAAATAAAATCCAAAATAAAATAAATAATAATTTGCTTTCTAATCTTCATCATCTTCATCATACTTATAATCTTTATATCTAACATCATCTTTTAATTTATCAAGCTCTTTTACTTGTTTTTTATAAGCTTTGTAAACATTGAGTATCGCTGCTGCTACTCCTATGAAAACACCTATCCACAGCAGCCATCCTTTGCCAAAAAGATTTTTAAGTCCTATACCGATACCTACACCTATGATAACTGCAACAACCATTGAAATGCCAAGCGATAACTGTTCAGCTCCTTCTATAATCTTACCATATTTTGGTTTTTTATCCATATTTTTACTTTAACTCTTTAAAAATTTTTTCTGCTATTTCTATTGTTTTGTTTATCATTTCATCATTTATTACAGTTGATATAAATCCTGTCTCAAATTGACTGCAGGCAAAATAAACACCATTATCAATCATTTTAGAATGAAACTTAGCAAACATTTCTGTATCGCTTTTTAGTGCATCATCAAAATTTAAAACTTTTTTATCATTGAAAAAAAATCCAAACATACTCCCTCTGACATTTATTTGTAATGGTATATGATTTTTTTCTGCTATTTTTTGAAAAGCATTCATCAATTTATTTGCTTTTTGTTCTAATTCTTTATATATTAATGGATTTTGTTTTAATTTCTTCAAGCTTGCCAAACCTGCACTCATAGCTACTGGATTTCCGCTAAGTGTTCCTGCTTGATATACAGGACCGTCAGGACTTAATTTATCCATAATTTCATTTCTGCTTGCAAAGGCGCCCACCGGCATTCCTCCGCCGATAACTTTACCGAAAGTGATGATATCAGCTGCAATATTTACTATGCCAGAAGCCCCCTTGAGATTTGCTCTAAAGCCACTCATAACTTCATCAAATATCAATAAAGCTCCATTTTTATCACACAATTTTCTTAATCTATCTAAAAATTCAATATCTGCAGGAACTAGCCCCATGTTGCCGGCAATCGGCTCTATGATAACACAAGCTATATCATTTGAAGTTTCAAAACATTTTTTTACACTTTGTATATCATTATATTTTGCCAAAAGGGTGTGTTTGGTAAAGTCACTTGGTACTCCAGGAGAGCTTGGTGTACCAAATGTTACCGCTCCGCTTCCTGCTTGCACCAATAATGAATCACTATGCCCGTGATAACATCCTTCAAATTTTACAATATCATCTTTTTTCGTATAACCCCTTGCGAGTCTTATGGCACTCATAACCGCTTCAGTTCCACTGCTTACAAACCTTATTTTATCAATATTGTCAAACATATCACAAATTTCTTGAGCGAGCAATGTTTCTACAGTTGTAGGCGCCCCAAAGCTAAGCCCTTTCTTTACTGCTTCTATAACGGCTTCTTCTATAGCTGCATCACAATGACCAAATATAAGCGGACCCCAACTTTGAACAAAGTCTATATATTTATTATCATCAATATCAAGCAGATATGCACCTTTGGCTCTATCTACAAACAAAGGGATACCACCAACGCTTTTAAAGGCTCTTACCGGTGAGTCGACACCTCCTGGTATAACTTTTTTTGCTTCTTGAAAAGCTAAGTTTGAATTTTTTATATTCATTTTTTTCCTCTTTTTTTCTTTTTTTGTATATAAAAATATAAAGTATTGATTTCGCTAAAAGTTAAAAAATATTTTGGCATTATTTTGTGCTCTGCATTAAAAGAGTTAAAAAAATCCTTTTTTGATAAATCATTAATCGCAGGTGCTTTTAAATATTTTACAATACCCTTTTCTTTATACTTGGCTATCGTGCTTCCTTGTCCTTTGTCGCCATGACATTTGTTGCACCCTATGCCTCTTGGATTTTTGTATAACATTTTAGCATATTCCATATTTGTCATAAAAGAGTCATTCGCATTTAATGATAATGATAAAGCAAACATTAAAAACCAAAAAGTAATTCTCATTTTATCCTCATATAATTTCAACTTTGGTATTATATCGATAAAATATTTAAGGTTCTATATGATTTTATTAAATGGCAAAAAATTAGCTTTAGAAATTCAAAGTGAGATAAAAAAAGAAGTTGATCTTTTCAAGCAAGCTTCAATAACACCGGGTCTTGCAGTTATTATGATTGGTGATGATGCAGCAAGCCAAGTTTATGTAAGAAAAAAGGCTGAAGCTTGCAAGGAAGTAGGTATTTATTCAGTTGTTCATGAAATGCCTGAAAATATAAAAGAAGAGACTATTTTAAATACTATAAAACTTATGAATGAAAACAGTAATATAAATGGTATTTTGGTTCAACTTCCTCTGCCTTCACATATAAATCAGACAAAAATACTTGAAGCAATAGATCCAAAAAAGGATGTTGACGGTTTTCATCCTTTTAATATTGGGAGACTTGTTTTAAATTTGGATTCTTTTGTACCGTGTACTCCTCTTGGAATTATGAAAATTTTTGAAGAATACAAGATAAATTTGGAAGGAAAAAATGTTTGTATTGTAGGAGCTAGCAATATAGTTGGAAAACCAATGCTTGCACTTTTACTAAATGCCAATGCAACTGTTGATATTTGTCATATTTATACTAAAAATTTGAAAAACCATACCAAAAGAGCAGATATTGTGATAATCGGCGTAGGAAAAGCCGGTCTTATCACGGAAGATATGGTAAAAGATGATGCTATTGTTATAGATATTGGTATCAATAGGCTTGAAAATGGAAAAATTTCTGGAGATGTTGATTTTGAAAATGTCTCAAAAAAATGCTCCTACATTACACCTGTTCCAGGAGGTGTCGGACCTATGACTATCGCAATGTTGTTATCCAATACTTTAAAAGCTACAAAATTATAAAAACAAATAAGGAACATTTTGAAAAAATCAGATAATAAACTAAGAAAACTATATAATTTTTCCAATAGTTGGACAGGTACAATTATAATTGTTTTACTTGTTATATTTTTCATTGCGCAGGCATTTGTTATACCAAGTGGCTCTATGAAAAGAACTTTACTTATCGGAGATCATCTATTTGTAAAGAAATTCTCCTATGGGATACCGATACCTCATATACCTTGGCTTGAATGGGAGGTTCTTCCTGATTTTAGAGGAGATGGACATTTGATTGATGGAGATAAGCCCAAAAGAGGTGATATTGTAGTTTTCAGGTACCCTAAAAATATAAAAGTTCATTATGTAAAAAGATGTGTCGCAACAGGTGGCGATGAAATAATATATCAAGAGAAGAAACTATATATTCATTTTGCTGAAGGTAATGCCTGGATAAAAAAACATTATCCTCCGCAAAGGATATATAAAATATTGGGTAAATTATGGGTATTGAATCCTTATATGCTTAAGTTTCCAGGAATCCAATATGACCCTAATGTAAATCTTTTTAGGGAAATGGTACTATATCTTAACGCGGGACAGCTTGCAATGCAACCTATGATGATTAATTCACTTCCAAAAAATAAAAATTTTATTTTTAATGCTTTTTATTATAAAGTGCCCAAAGGAAGATTTTTTATGATGGGTGATAATAGGGACCACTCAAATGACAGTAGATTTTGGGGAACTGTGCCATATCGTGATATAGTTGGAAAGCCTTGGTTTATCTATTTTTCCTGGGATAAAAACTATAAGATCAGATGGGACAGAATAGGAAGAAGTGTAAATGAACTCTCTTTAAATAAAAAATTTATTGATAAGTCTGTGAGTTTAAATTGATAGGAAATATGAGTTATATACAGATAATAGCTTCTATTTTAGCTTTAATGATTGCTATTATCGGTCATGAGATAATGCATGGTCTTGTTGCTTATAAATATGGTGACAATACTGCTAAGGATGCTGGAAGGCTTAGTATAAATCCAATAGTTCATATTGATTTAGTAGGAACTATTATATTACCTGCATTACTTTTTTTTACAGGTGCTCCTTTTATGTTTGGTTGGGCAAAACCGGTTCCAATCAATATGCAGACAGTTTTAAGAAATGGTGGATACAATGGTGCAATAGCTGTTAGTTTGGCAGGCATTACATATAACTTTTTATTAGCAGTCACAGCTTCATTTATATTTCCTTATTTCAATATATCCAGCTCTTTTGTGGGTAATTTGCTCTATATGCTTATTGTATACAATGTTGTACTTGGCATTTTTAATCTCTACCCTATTCCTCCGCTTGATGGCTCGCATGCGGTTGAATTTTTTTCAAGAAAATTAGGATTTCATAAAATTGCAGATTTTTACAACAAGATTGAAAGATATGGAATGATAATATTGCTAATATTTATAGCAACGCCTTTGGAAAAATTCTTTTTCTATCCGGCAATGTATATAAAAGATTTATTATTAAAATAGTTTTCGGTATAATATATAAGGACAATTTGTGACAAAGATTTTTAAAAAGGATTAACTTGAAATTTTATATAGCATGTGATCATGCCGGATTTGATATAAAAGACAGTGTTATTAAAATACTTGAAGATTTTGGTAATGAGGTTGTCAATTTGGGGACAAACTCTAAAGAAAGAGTTGACTATCCGGATTTTGCTCATAAATTAAGTGAAGCGGTCTTGAAAGATAAGGGAAGTCAGGGTGTTTTGATATGTGGGACTGGCATTGGTATGAGTTTGAGTGCAAACAAACACAAAGGTATAAGAGCAGCTCTTTGTCATGATGCATATACTGCAACTATGGCAAGAGCCCATAACGACGCAAATGTTTTGTGCTTTGGTGAGAGGGTTGTGGGTCTTGGAGTTGTAAGCTCTATTTTAAAGGCATGGTGCGATACTTCTTTTGAAGGTGGCAGACATGCCAACAGAGTTCAAAAGATAGAGTTGTAATGCTTGCAACCTGGTTTGTATATACTGTTTTAATATGTATTGCTTTGTATTTGATGGTTATGATGTTTTACTTTCGTTCTTTATTTAAAAGAGAACAAAAGATGACAAGAATAACAAAAAATACTTTGGGCGATGCTGAGATAGTTGTGAGAAAATATCAGGTTCAGTTGCAAAGAGCATTAGGTAATATTGATATACTCAGCGATGAGCTTACAAAAGTTAAAAATGATATAAAATCTCTCAGACAAAGAAATGCTCAATCAAGAATCGAGAATGATAAATTAAGAAACAAGATAAAAGAGTTGCAAGGCAAAATTGAAGCTTTATTGTAACATATAGATTTTAAAGGTTTATAAATGAATTTACTAAATGATAATGAAAAACAGTATTTATTGAGTAAGATTAGAGATGTAGCAGACTTTCCTCAACCTGGAATTGTTTTTAAAGATATAACTACACTCCTAAAAGACAGCAACGCTTTTTCTTTTTTGATTGATCATTTATACAATTATTACAAAGATAAAGATATAGAGTTTGTTGCCGGTATAGAGAGTCGGGGATTTATATTTGGTGCAGCTTTGGCTTATAGATTGAAATCCAGCTTTGTGCCAATTAGAAAAAAAGGAAAACTGCCATACACAACTATCTCAGAAAAATATGCATTGGAGTATGGATTTGATGAAGTTGAGATTCATATAGATGCATTTGATGGAAAAGATGATAATCCAAATGTTTTACTGATTGATGATCTTATTGCAACAGGCGGTACGGCAAAAGCGGCAATAGACTTAATCAATAAATCTGGAGCAAATTGTAGCAATGCATGTTTTATTATAGATTTAACCTTTTTAAATGGTACTGATTTGTTAGATAAGCACACCGATATATATTCTGTTTTGGAGATATCATAATGTATATTCCAAAAATATCATCTTTTGATCCAGATAGCAATGGTCATTTTGGAAAATTTGGAGGAAGATTTGTACCTGAAACTTTGATGCCTGTACTTTTAAGTCTTAATGAAACTTACAAAGATTTAAGATTTGATAAGGATTTTTGGAAAGAAGTTAATCAATATTTAAAAGATTATGTAGGAAGACCATCCCCTCTTACTTATGCTCAAAATCTCAGTGATGAAATCGGTGCAAAAATTTATCTAAAAAGAGAAGATTTAAATCATACGGGAGCTCATAAGATAAATAGTGTCATTGCCCAGGGACTTATAGCAAAAAAACTTGGTAAAAAAAGAGTTATTGCCGAAACGGGTGCCGGGCAACATGGAGTAGCAACTGCTACTGTTGCTGCACTTCTTGGACTTGAATGTGAAGTATTTATGGGTGAAAAAGATGTTCACAGGCAAGAGCTTAATGTCTTTAGAATGAAACTCTTGGGAGCCAAGGTACATAGTGTAAAAAGCGGAAGTAAAACTTTAAAAGATGCTATGAATGATGCTATTAGATATTGGGTAACGAATGCAAGAGATACCTTTTATATTATTGGAACTGTTGCGGGTCCACATCCTTATCCTATGATGGTAAGAGACTTTCAATCAATCATAGGATATGAAGCCAAAGCACAAATACTAAAAGCTGAACGAAAATTACCTGATTATGTGATTGCCTGTATCGGCGGTGGGAGCAATGCAATGGGTATATTTAATCATTTTCTAAATGAAGATGGTGTGAAATGCATTGGTATAGAAGCCGGTGGACTTGGCTTAGATACTAACAAACACGGTGCCTCACTTGAAAAAGGAAGCCCCGGCATTTTACATGGCCAACTCAGTTATCTTTTGCAAGACAGCGATGGTCAGATACAAGAAGCTTATTCCATCTCTGCGGGTCTTGACTATCCGGGTATCGGCCCTGAACATTCTTATCTGAAAGAATTGGGTGAAGTTTATTATGACAGTATAACAGATAAAGAAGCACTTGAAGCTTTTGTATGGCTTTCGCAAAAAGAGGGTATTATTCCTGCTTTTGAAAGCTCCCATGCTATAGCATATCTTAAAAAAATTGAAAAAGAAAAATTGAAAAATTCTCTCCTTATCATTAATGTATCAGGAAGAGGAGACAAAGATATGATACAGGCAAAAGATATTTTGCATTTTGATTAAAATAAACAATCAAGGATTTTTTTGGAACAATTATTTATAAAATGGCTGATAGAGTATGGGTATATTATACTTTTTGTATGGAGTATCTTAGAAGGTGAGACAGGGCTTGTTATGGCAGGAGTATTAAGTCATACCGGTGATTTAGACTTGACAACTTCCATTATTGTCGCTGGATTAGGTGGCTTTACTGGAGATCAGATATATTTTTATATAGGAAGATATAATAAAAAATATATTAACAAAACTTTAAAAAATCATAGAAGGAAATTTGCTTTAGCAAATCTACTTCTAAATAGATATGGATGGATGATTGTCTTTATGCAAAGATACTTATATGGACTCAGAACTATACTGCCGATGGCTATGGGAAC
Organism: Campylobacteraceae bacterium; assembly: GCA_026993075.1. Classification (GTDB taxonomy): domain Bacteria; phylum Campylobacterota; class Campylobacteria; order Campylobacterales; family JALSKU01; genus JALSKU01. The sequence continues at coordinate 76,223 of JALWUQ010000088.1, read as the reverse complement.
CACAAGATACAGCGGTAAAACATTTGCGATTGTAAATTTAATAGCAGCTATGATTTGGGCATTTGCAACTATTATGCTTGCATACATATTTGGGGATGAAATCTTAAAAATATTACATTTAGCCAGAACTTATTGGTATATTGCACTACCGCTTGGAGCGATTATTGCAGGAAGTGTATGGTATTACTTTCATAAAGTAACAAAAAAAACAAAATATAAAGGACATAGATGAATTTTGAAGTTTTTGATAAAAAAATAAAAGAGATAGAGGCTGATTGCGAAATTGTGCTTATTGTTAATAAAAATTTAACTCACAGATGGATAGAAGGTGGGGATGAATTTGAAAAATACGGTTTTAGCGGGAAAAGTGAAGAAAGTTTATTTTTGCCTCATAAGAATATTCTTTACTATGGATGTAAATCATTTGAAAGTGATGAGGTGAGATGCTCTGTTTCTAATGCATTTAAAGTTCTTGAAAAAATGAAATACAGTAGTGTAAAAATAGGTCTATATACACAAAAATGTCCTCCTATTAATGCAAGAGCATTAGTAGAGGGTGTAATTTTAGGAACATATAAATTTGATAAATACAAAAGTAAAAAAAGCAATCTATATATTAAAAATATAAAAATTTCTACTGAAGATTATAATGGTAAAATTTATAATTTAGACTCAACAAAAAAAGCTGTAAATGAAGCTATAATTATAGCAGATGCGACAAATGATGCTAAAGATATAATCAATATCACTCCATTTGATATGACTCCTGCAAAATTAGCAGATTATGCAAAAGATATGGCAAAAGATTTAAAAAATGTGGAGTGTTTTGTCGGAGATGAAGAATTTTTAAATTCTGAAAACATGGGAGCATTTTTAGCAGTAGCAAGAGCAAGTTCAAACAAACCAAGACTTATACATTTGAGCTATAAACCGAAAATTTCTACTAAAAGATTTGTATTTGTCGGAAAAGGATTAACTTATGATAGTGGTGGACTTAGCTTAAAACCAAGCGAATATATGGTAACTATGAAATCTGATAAAAGTGGAGCAGCTGCAGCAATAAATATAATAAAAGCAGCAAGCAGGCTTGAGCTTCCTTTTGAGGTTCACTCGATAATAGGTGCGGCTGAAAATATGATAGGTGGAAATGCTTATAAACCTGATGATGTGTTAATAGCGAGAAACAAGAAAACTATTGAAGTAAGAAATACAGATGCCGAGGGAAGACTTGTACTTGCCGATTGTCTTGATTATGCGCAGGAGCTTGAGCCTGATTATTTGGTGGATTTAGCTACTTTAACAGGAGCTTGTGTTGTTGCTCTTGGAGAGTACACTGTGGGTATTATGGGCAATAACTCAACTCTTAAACATTCTATGATACAAAGTAGTCTAAAAAGTGGCGAGCTATCAGGCTCTTTACCATTTAATAAATACTTAAAAAAACTTTTAAAAAGTGATATTGCAGATATATCAAATATATCAAGTTCAAGATATGGTGGAGCGATAACTGCTGGAATTTTTCTTGATAATTTTATTAAGGATGAATACAAGGATAAATGGCTTCATCTTGATATAGCAGGACCTGCATATAGAGAAAAAGAGTGGGGATATAACCAATCAGGTGCAAGTGGTGCTGGTGTTAGAATGTGCGTATATTGGCTTAAAGATTTTGCTTACAAACAAAGCAATGTTCATGACGAGGATAAATAATGGGAGTTAGCGTAGGTATAGTAGGGCTTCCAAATGTTGGAAAATCAACTACTTTTAATGCCTTGACAAAGGCTCAAAATGCTGAGAGTGCCAACTATCCTTTTTGCACAATAGAGCCAAATAAAGCAGTTGTTCCTGTTCCTGATCAAAGACTTGAAGAATTGGCAAAGATAGTAAAGCCAAATAAAATACAGTATTCAACTATTGATTTTGTTGATATTGCCGGATTGGTAAAAGGTGCAAGCAAGGGAGAGGGACTTGGAAATAAGTTTTTATCAAATATAAGAGAAGTTGAAGTCATACTTCATATAGTAAGATGTTTTGATGATGAAAATATAACTCATGTTGAAAACAGTATAAATCCTTTAAGAGATATTGAAATAATTGAAAGTGAACTTATATTTGCAGATATTGAGCAGCTTGAAAAGAAAATTGAAAAGTTAAACCGTCAAGCCAAGTCTGATAAAAGTGCAAAAAAATCTTTAGAAATTTCAATGGAACTACTTAATCATTTAAACGAAATACAGCCAGTTAGTACCTTTGCAAAAAAAGATGATGAAGAGTTTGTGCTTCTTGATAAAGAGTTAAGATTTTTATCTAACAAAGAGATAATTTATGGAGCAAATGTTGATGAAAATTCTCTCATAGAAGATAATAAATATATAAAAGAAGTCGCAACTCATGCAAAAAAAGTAGGTGCAGAAGTTATAAAGCTCTGTGCCAAGATTGAAGAGGAGCTTGTGGGTTTAGAAGAAGATGAGGCTAAAGAGTTTTTAAGCGAACTTGGTATTGAAGAATCAGGACTTAATAAAATCATTAGAGTATCTTTTGAGAAATTGGGTCTAATAAGTTACTTTACAGCCGGTGTTGTGGAAGTTAGAGCTTGGACTATAAAAAATGGCTGGAAAGCTCCAAAAGCAGCTTCTGTAATTCACAATGATTTTGAAAAAGGATTTATCAGAGCAGAAGTTATAAGCTATAATGATTTTGTTACCTGTGGCGGAGAGATAAAAGCAAAAGAAGCAGGCAAAATGAGACTTGAGGGCAAGGATTACATTGTAGCTGACGGTGATGTGATGCACTTTAGGTTTAATGTTTAACTCTTTATTTTAGCTATCATATCTCCAAATTTTACCTTTTTCATTTTTTTCTGGGTAAGTTCAACCATATCTTTTTCAAAAAATATAACTATGGTTGAACCCATTTCAAACTTACCTAATTCATCACCTTTTTTAAGATGAGTATCTCCATAGGTATATGTAGTTATATCTTTTTTACCAGAATTTGTAGAAATTCTATCATCAAAGTTAAATTTTATTTTACCAACATTTAAAGCACCGACAAAAACCATAAAAAATAATTGATTTCTTTTTGTTTTGCATTCCACTATTACTCTTTCATTCTTTATGAATAAATCTAATACTTTATTTAAATATTTAAGATTTACAGGATAAAGTGTTCCAGGAACATGTACTGCTTTTAGTATTTGCATATCAACAGGACAATGATATCTGTGGTAATCTTTAGGTGAGAGATAAAAATTTATAAAACTGCCATTATATATTTTATAAATTTTTTTATCTTCAAACTTATTTGTTAAAAGTTCATCTATTTTATAATAAAACCCCTTTATTTGTATAGTTCGACTTATAAATATATCTCCAAGTTCGGTTATTAAAGAATCACAAGGTGATATAAAAGAATTTTCGCTCTTATCTATATCTCTTCTTATTTTTAATTCTCTCGTAAATAATTTGTTTAAACTTTTATAAGAATCTATCGTATCAAATTCGCTCAAATCAACTTTCATACTCTTTACATAAGTAAAATTAATCACATATTGTATCGGAAAAAAAAACTCAAAATTTGCAATCTTGCCAAAAATTCTTGAGACAATATTTGTTACAGTAGGTTTAAAAATATTCAATCAATACCTTCATTTAAAATTTCAAAGTATTATACTATAATTTATCTTTTTTTGGATTCAAGCTTTTGTTTGCTCGGCAAATTCATAAATATTTTTTTTTCTCAAATCTCCATTATAAACAACGGTTGATGGGTCAATCTTAGTTGTATCACCTTTTAAGACTTTTGGAACCGCATCAGAATTATTTAAAACTTTTATATGTCTGTCTAACTCATCCTCACTATAGCTCATTTGCATATCAGCTGATATAATATTGTCTATCGCTTCGATAATTCTTAATTTTTCCAACTCTTCTCCAACATTTTCACCTTCTATTGTAATGATTATCTTACCTTTATCATCGTGAAAATGATAATCACAGACCTCACACTCCTTCAAATCATTAATCACACTATTTAAATTTTCCGGCAAAGTTTGTACTACTATGCTTGATATATTCATTTTAATCTCCAAAATTTTATTTTATTTTTATTTGATGTAAATAAACTGTTTTCATTTACAAAAATTATATTTGATATTGGACTTTTATTACCTGTTAATTTATAAAGATTTTCTTGTGTTTGAGTATTAAATACTGTAATATTATTTTTCTCATCACTTGAATATCCACAAAGTTTACCACTTGGACTAAGTCCGACACTGTATATAAGAAAATTACTTATTTTATAATATGCATAAGAGCTATCATCTTTATATACAACACATCGCCTGTCTTTTCCAGCAGTTGCAATGACATGATTTTTATAATCAACTTGATAAACATTATCTAAATTTTGACCTTTAAAAATTCTAATAATTTCACCATTTTTTGTATTTATGAGTTTTGCATTTCCACTTTCATCTACTAAAACCATTTTCGTTTTAGCTTTATTTAGTACAAAATCAGAGAATTTTGATCCAGATACTTGTTTTTTATATATAATTTTTTTATTTTTTAAACTATATAGAATAACTTCTGAACTTAGAGTTGCAAAAATAATTCTATTTTGTGAAATAAACTCTGCTTTTAATATAGGTAACTTTTCTTTTTTATCAAATAAGAGTTTATTTTTTCCGTTTTCATATATATAAATTCTACTGTACCCTTCTTCTCCTTGTGTTGCAAATAATAATTTATTTGCAATTTTATCTACTGAATATATTCTTATGTCCGATATATCACCTAAAAAATCTTTTAATTTTTTAAATTTTATATTTTTAACAAGTTTTTTTGTTTTTATGTCAAATATATTAACACTACTACTGTCTGTGGTTACATAAATTTTACCTGAACTTATCATCATATCTATAATATCACCGTTAGCTTTTAAAGTATAGATCGAAGTTAAATTCTTAGCTTGCAAAACAGTAAGAAAAAATACAAATAAAAGTAAATATCTTTTCACTTAAGAGCCTCATTGTCAAACATTTTTTGGTATTTTGAGATTTCTATTCTTACCTCCTCCATATGCAAAATTGTTACATTATCATCTTTCTGCCAAGTAACTTCGATCTCACTACCGTAATCGTTTCCCATCTGTTCGATCGCATCTTCATACTCTTTTATATTATTGCATACAACTTTTCTTTTACCAACTGTATCTATAAGCTCAATACACCAGCCTCCCAAGCCATTTTCTTTAATATTTGATATGAATTTTACTGCCATTTTTTTACCTCTATTGCATTTGTCGGACAAACTTTCACGCAAAATCCGCAATTTGTACATTTGCCATATCTGATCTCCGGTCTAAACAGTCCAAAAAAACTGATAGCATTGTCTAAGCATAATTCTTTACAACTAAAACACATTGTCTTATTCCAACTAAGACATTTTAGCATATTTATAACTACTTTTGCATTAATATATTTTTTATTTTTTATATCCAAAACACCAAAATTACATACTTTTGCACATTCATCACAGTAAGTGCATCCTCCTTTTGTAAAATCCAATACAGGTGTTTTATCATCTTTTATAACTATGATATTTTCATCACATACATTTTTACAAACTCCACTACATTTAAAACACTCTTTTTCAAAAGTAAATTTATCATTGCTGTATGGTGGTCTTATATCAAAGCTCTCTTGCTTTTCTTTTTTAAAAGAAGATGCAAGAGAGCTAAACAACTCTCTTCTTTGTATCATTTGATTGTATTTACTCCAACATCATAGTTGTTGATTAAATTAGATCTTTTTAACTCTTTAGTAGTTATAAAATCCGGTTTAAAAGTATTTTTAACCAATGGTTTTGCATTTGATTGAGGGATATGACACTGAGTACAGTTATATCTTCCGGGATACAATTTACCGTGAGTAGAAGATGCATATACCTTATTGCCGTCTGTTTTTACTACCACATGACCGTCTAAAGAAAGCTTACCTTTTTTTCCAATAACATAAGTTGGTCTCCAATTCATAAAGTGAGACTTTGGTATTGGAGTTGCATGTACACTTTTTGCAACCTCAGGCATATGGCATCCCAAACATGCATTATTATTTTTTGTTATCGGTACAAGACCAACTACGCTATGCGGGATTAAAGGAGGTGCATTAACAAAAGATCTGTCTATTGTTTTTGCAGTTCCCGGTGCTGCTTTTGTAAATGTAGCATTTTCCGGAGTTATCCCTTTTTCACTAAATACGCTGGCTTTTCTCAAGCTTAAAGAAGTAGCACTAATATCTCCTCCACTCGTTGTAGCACATCCTATGACAAACAGTCCTGCCGCAGCAAGACTAAGAGCAATTTTACTAATTTTTTTCATTATTTTTCTCTCCTTTTTCATTATTGTTTTCAATTTTTAAAAAAAATCCAAGAGCATTATCATCACATACATCAATGCATCTTCCACAATTTGTACATTCACCTGAAGTTACGGGTATAGACTCTTTATCAATCATATGCAAAACCTCTACTTCGGGACAGACAACTTTGCATTTCATACATCCCGTACAAGCTTGAGTATTATGCCTAACCTTAAGTAATCTGAATTTACCGATTATTGAGTAAAATCCACCAAGTGGACACAAATGCCCACACCAGCCATTTTTTAATACAAATAAATCAAATAAATACAATACTGCGATAGTAGCCCATCCAAAACCCATCCCGAAAACTAAACCTCTATGAACCATAGATATTGGTGATACAAACTCAAAAGCCGCCAAACCTAAAAAAAATGAGATAATCAAGCTGATTATAATAATCCAATATCTCAAATTTCTGGTTGAGGGTTGTCTTTTTGAAACCATATCAAAACCAAATTTTCTTCTAGTCCAATTTGCAGCATCAGTTATAATATTAACAGGGCATACCCAAGAACAAAAAGCTCTACCGCCAATTACAGCATAAAATAGCAAGATTATTGCTGCTCCTATGAGGAGATTTGACGAAATTACAGCTCCAGCTACAAACATTTGAAGTACAGCATAAGGATCACTAAGAGGAATTTTGCCAAAGAGAAATGAAGTACTGAGATTGCCCGTAAGTATTTTCCATCCATAATAATTTCCTGTGAAGAAAAGTAGAAGTATTGATATTTGAACAATTCTTCTTGCTATTAAAAATTTATTATTGCTAATCATTTAACAATCCTTTTAAGTTTAAGTCATTTAACTTATCTATAGCTTTTCTTTCACTTCTTTTATCTATTGTATGTATGGGTTTGGCTTCTTTTAATCTTTGCTGATCTTTTGGACTCCAACCTTTTACATAATGAGTCCCAACTTTCCCCATCGAAATCTCTCGAGGCAGTACAAAAATAGCAGCTTTTTCAACAATACAAGCATGCTCACAAAGTCCACAACCAGTACAAAAATCACTATGTACAACAGGAAGCAAAAATGCATGTTTTCCTGTTCTTTTGTTCATTTGCATATCAATTGTCAAAGCTTTTCCCATAAGTGGGCAAGCTCTGTAACAAGCATCACACTGAAGACCCCAATAAGCAATACAGCTCTCTTTTTGTATAACAGCTAGACCCATTTTTGCCATATTGATATCTAATTTATTTGTCTTTTTGTTTGTTACGCTTGTTATATTGAGTGCACCACTAGGACATGCTGGTACACAAGGTATATCATCACACATAAAACAAGGATTTTTTCTTGCTATAAAAAATGGTGTACCAAGAGGTTTGTTGTCTCCTGGTTTTGCAAGCCTGAGGGTTGGATCTTTTGTTCCTATCCTTTTGCCTTTTTCATTATAGATGATATTTCCATCTCTGTTTCGGCAAGCTTCCACACATAAACCACATTTTATACAAGTTTTTAAAAAATCACTCTCTTTAAGTGCCGCCGGTGGACGAAGTAAAAGTTTATTTGCTTTTGCTTCATCTACATATGCACTCCAAGTAAGACCGCCAAGTACAGCCAATCCTAAGCTTCTAGTTATAGAGAGGAACTCTCTTCTGCTTTTGCTTAGTGGTTGCTTGTATGATTTTACTTTTTGATGATTTTGGCTCAAATTTTTTCCTTTTTTTATACTTTATAAATTTTTACTGCACATTTTTTATAATCTGTTTGTTTTGACATAGGACAAGTTGCATCCAAACAAACTTTATTGATAAAAACTTTTTCATCAAACCAAGGGATAAATACCAAACCTCTTGGAGGTCTATTCCTTCCTCTTGTTTCAATTCTTGCTTTTACTTTGCCTCTTCTGCTTTCAATCCAAGCCAAATCACCTCTTTTTAAGCCTTTGGACTCAGCAGTTTTAGGATTCATAAAACATAATGCTTCAGGAGTTGCACGGAAAAGTTCTGGTACTCTCATAGTCATAGTCCCACTGTGCCATTGCTCCAATAACCTACCTGTACATAGCCATGTATCATACTCATTATCCGGCATTTCAGGAGGATCCATATAAGGTCTGGCAAATATTTTGGCTTTATTTTTGAGTGATGTTTTCTTTTTAACTCTCACGCCTCTTAAATCACCATGAGGAAGTGCTTTTGCAATAGGTCCATAAAATGCAAATTGTACATTTGGTCCTGCAAAATGCTTAACATAAGGGTCATAATCGGCATTAAATCTCCAAAGAGTCTCTTTACCGTTTACTACCGGCCATCTTAATCCTCTTACTCTTTGATATACATCAAAAGGTGCCAAGTCGTGACCATGACCTCTTCCAAAGTCAGCATACTCTTCCCAAAGGTATTTATGAATAAAGAAACCGTATCCTTTAAATACTTTGCCGTCACTTCCGACTACATTTCTTTCATCTCCAAATACTTCACTATCATCATATCCTCGCTGGATTGGATCATTAACTCTGTCGGCTTTATAAGATTTTCCTCTTTCGTTTGCAAAAAGGATTTCATACATTGTCGTATCGCCTCTATATCCCATAGCTCTGGCAGCTCCTCTGACATCAGGTAGTTTTTTACCGTTTCTTAGAGTATATGGACCCCATAAATCATCTACTGTAAATCTTTTTGAAAGCTCAACCCATTGCCAGGTATCGCTCATGGCATTTCCCACAGGAAGAACCTGCTGTCTCCACCATTGGCTTCGTCTCTCGGCATTTCCATAAGCTCCCCATTTTTCATATATCATTGCACTTGGCAATACCATATCTGAAACCATAGCAGAAATTCCAGGATATCCATCACTTGTAACCAAAAATAAATCTTTTACTTCTCTTGCCGCTTTTATCCAATGTTTCGCACTTGCACTGTCTTGATATGCATTGCAAACATTAACCCATGCAAATTTAACAAATCTGTCTTCTATGTCTCTGTGAATTTTCATAATATGTTGATTTCCAACTGGATTTAAAGTATTTTCCGGTATATGCCATCTTTTTTCAGCAATAACTCTATGTTTTTTAACTTTTACCATCAAATCCGCAGGAAGTCTATGGGTAAATGTTCCAACTTCTCTAGCAGTTCCACAAGCACTTGGCTGGCCTGTTAATGAATAAGCACCATTGCCGGGTTTTGCTTGTTTGTTTAATAAAAAGTGAACATTATATGAGAGTGTATTTACCCAGCTTCCACGAGTATGTTGATTCATGCCCATTGTCCAAAAGCTTACTACTTTTCTCCCTTTTTCAATGTAATGATTTGCTAATCTTTGAAGTTTTGCTTTAAAACTGTTTATATCTTCATCAGGATCACCTTTTGAAACAGTTGCAACATAATCAAGTGTATAAGGTGCAAGTGACTTTTTATACTCTTCAAAACTTATCTCCCAGTGCTTTAAAGTTCCAGGAGTATTTTTCATGGTATCACCAGCTTTGTATCCGTAAGGCTCAAGTGCTGGACCTTCTCTTTGTCCGACTGTTTTACTCATTTCTTTGTTGATAGTTTGCATCTCTTTTGCATCGTATCTTCCGGCACTGCCGTTTGCTCTAACAGGAGTCAGAGATGGCTCACCTTTTCTTCTCATGCCATATCCTAAATTGACAGGACCAGCAGCAAAAATAATATGTTTTTTTACAAAATCCCAGTCAATGGATTCAGGATGATTGTAAACTATTTCTCTTGCTATATAGTTCCACATCAACATATCCGTTTGGGGTCTAAAGATGATAGTATCATCAGCTAAATCACAAGTTCTGTTTGTATAAGTTTGAATGCTTACGACTTTTACATGATTTGGATCACTTAATTTTCTATCTGTACATCTTGACCACAGTATCGGGTGCATTTCAGCCATATTTGAACCCCATGCGATAATGGTATCTGTAAGTTCAATATCATCATAGCAACCACTTGGCTCATCAATACCAAATGTTTGATAAAATCCGACAACAGCTGATGCCATGCAGTGCCTTGCATTTGGATCAAAAGCATTGCTTCTAAAACCGGCTTTCATAACTTTTTGAGCTGCATAACCCTCTGTGATTGTGTATTGACCACTTGCAAAAACTGCTACGGCTTCTGGACCATTCTTTTTAAGAGCATATCTGATATGTTTTTCCATTTCATCGAAAGCTCTTTTCCAACTAATAGGCTTAAATTCACCATATTTGTCAAATTCGCCTTTTTCATTTACTCTAAGTAGTGGTGTGGTTAATCTGTCAGCACCATACATAATTTTGGCATTAAAGTAACCCTTGATGCAATTTAGTCCCCTATTAACTGGAGCAGCAGGATCACCTTTTACAGCAACAATTTTTCTATTTAACCCTTCCCCTTTTGTAGCCAACATAATACCACAACCTGTTCCACAAAAACGACAAGCTGCTTTATCCCATCTCCAGCCACTTTGAGCCTGAGTTGCTGCAGCTTCTACATCGCTTGGAATACTCATCCCAATAGCTGCGGCAGCACTTGCTGCGGCCGAACTTTTAAGAAAATCTCTTCTTGAAAGTGCCATATTCTCTCCTTATAAAATGATATGAAGCAATTTTATCATTATAAGAATTCAAAAATCTATGACTTAAGTCAAGAAATTAAATTATAAATTTATGATTATTTTGAATATGAGTCTAAAATATCAGAAAGATTCTCTTTTAACCTTTTAATCATATTAGAAACATGAAGTAAACTTTCGGCAGATTCTATGGCTATATCTTCAGTTGCATCTATATTTTTACCAAAATTTTTCTTATCTTTTACACCAGAATCATCTATTGCCATTTCAATATCATCAGCGATTATTTGTAATTCTTTTGCTGCTAATTCAGCTCTTTTTAAAGCTTCATTGGAATAATTATAAGCATTTTTTACTTTATTGGCAAATTTATTAATATGTGTTGATACTTCTTTTAATTCATCTTCACCACAAAAATCTATAGTCAACTCACCATTTTCAGAGATTGGGTCTTTATTTGATAATTCTTTTGCTCTACTTACAAAGTTTAAGACATGTTTTTCTAAATTTTTTGCAATCATATAAGTATATAAAATAATTAATAATGCCAACACGCCGGAAATATACAAGAAATTCTTAATAAAATTATTTTTCGATTCACTATAACTTGTGTATAGCCAAACCGCGTCATTCATATTTTTTAAAAGCTTTATATTGTTTTCATGAATATATTTGATTGTATTTTGTATTTTATTTTCTTTTTCCATTAAGTTTCTTATATAAATTTGAAAATTTTTCCAATATTTATAATTTAAAGAAACTATTTTATATAAATTTTTATTGCTTTTTATTTTATTATTATTTACAAATTTAATTATTGTATTATTATAAAGTTTCATTGATTTATTGTATATATAAAAATCATTTTGATTTGAAGTATCAAGATATCTTATAAAATAAAGCCCCATTCTTTGAGATAGCATTCTTTGTCTGCCGGAAAGATCAATATAACTACCCGGTAAATTATAATCTACCATAGCTTTTACTACCTTATCTGAAATCTTTAAAATTTCATTAAATTTATTCATCATGATTTCTTTACTTTTTTTGATATCATTTGTATATTGTTCAAGTTTTTTGATTTTACCTTGAAAAGGTACCCATATATTTAAAACCTGTTTTAGTTTATCTTGAATTTCTTTATTTGGGGGCTTATAAACATTTAATTTTTTATTTCCGTCAATCAATATATATAAATTCTTTTGAAAAATTTTCATATCACTGTTTAAGGTTTCAAAATCAAAGCTCCCGGTACTTTTTGTGTAAAATATCTCTTTTGTTATCTTTTGAGATAACATTCTCTGGCGTCCGGCTATATTTACGATATAAGAATCGCCTTCTTGTTTTCTAGTTAAGTATATTGTCAGTATCACATTCATAATTACAACAAACGATAATGCCCCGCCTATAAAATTTATTTTACTGCTTATCTTATTCAACATTTTACATAAGTCCTATTCGTATATTTTTTTTAATTTATCAATATTACAGATAATAATTTTACCGTTTTCTGATTTGATAAACTCATTTCTGCTTAATTTTTTTAAGATTCTAGAGAGTGTTTCCGGCTGAATATGCAGATAATATGCAATTTCATGCTTTTTCATTTTATTGAATGAATCCAAGTTGTTTGAGAGCATATATGCAACTTTTGCCATTGCATCAAATACTATGTCTCTATTTAAAATATATTGTAATTGCAATATAGATTTATATGATTCTTCTAAAATTCTCATTAGAATTTCATATTTTGTTAAAAAAAGAGACTTAAATTTTTTTACATCTATCAGTAATACTTCACAATCACTTAATGCCTCCACACTATAAAAGGCTCCATATTCACTGTCTCCGCACATATTTGATACAGTATATATAAAAGAATTTTTTTCTAATTTATTTAAAAATACCTCACTGTTAAATCTATCAATTTTATATAACTTAACCTCACCATTTATCAAAAAATATATAAAGTCAAGCTTTTCTTTCTCATAAAAAATAGTATTTTGTGAACTATATATTTTTAATTTGGAAATAGATGCCAATAAATCAAATTCATCTTCATTTAAACAATTAAAAATTTCAATTTTTTTTAAATTCTTTTTTATTTTTAGATCAATCATTTTAAATCTACTGCACACCTTGCACTATAAAAATCTCTATGAAACTCAGGATTTGTAAATATACCGTTTTTTAAGCTCCAACCAGCTTTTTTTAAAATAATGATTGCATTAGGGCCATTTAACATTTCTCTATTTTCACAAAGTATCGTTTTGCCACTATTAAACTCTTTTGCAATCATTTCCATCCTACTTACTGTAGAATAATAATGAAATAAAATGAATGCCACAACAATGATTCCAACTGCAATCATACCTTTTTTAAATGCTCCTTTTGGCATAAAACTTCTTGTTGTAACGATAGCAGTTACCGCAAGAAAAAATAGTGCAATTACTATATACCCTATCTCTAACTCAAAAAATTCCTTCATATAAAAATCTCCTTTAAATTTTAAAATTACAACTGACCTTACTCACTATAATAAACAAAGCTCGTTATAGTGGCAGAAACTCAAAGTCCCTACAACCCCCTAAAGCTACGAAAAGTAGGACTTTTCGAGAAAAAAGTGCGTAAGGTTAGTTATTTATACTTATCTTCCCATTTTATTGTATCATCGGTATAGTATTTTACTCTTACTTTTTTAAATTCTCTTGAAGAATAAAGATATTGATTAGAATTGTATTTTACTTCATTTTCTATATCTTTTACTATTAAATTTGTCTCTTTTTTTGTTTTACCATGTACCATAGAAAATATATTGTAAGGCCAATTTTTATATTTTGGTCTTAAATAACAGTGGCTAACGGCACTGAAAGTTGCCATTTTTTCACCCATTTTTTCAGCTTTTTCTTCATCTATATCCCAAACAACCATGGCATTTGCACTAAAACCTGCTTTCCTATGATTTAAGATTGTAGCAAATCTTCTCATTGCACCACATTTTTTAAGTTCATCTAAAGTTTTAAAAAAAGTTTCATAATTTATACCAATTTTATCAATCATATCCTTAAAAGGCTCTTTTTCTATCTTTATATCTTCTTGTGAATATTTAATAACTTTTTTATGAAGTTCATTTAACTCTAATTCTATAAATTTTTTCTTTTCAATTTTTTCTTTTTTTGCAGCTTTACCTGTCGTATCAAGTTTGACTGAAATTTTAAAAAGTTTTAATGTAGGTAGTGTTATATATTCTACTGCATTACATAACCTTGCCAGCAATTTTATAGTTCCTTCCAAACCAAAAGAGCTTTCGGGGGAGACAGCAAGGGTAAACCAGATATTAAAGTCATGATTTCTTTCATAATTATGTGATATTCCAGGGTGAGAATTTAATATTTTAACTGTATCTTCAATCTCACTGTTATCAACTTTAAAAGCCACCAATGATGAACTGTATCCCAATCTTCTTGTATCAAAAATAGCAGATGTTTGTCTTATGGTCTTATTTTCTTTCTCTTCTTGTACAATTTTTATCACTTCATCTTCATCCATATTTAGTTTTTTTGCGATTTGTTCAAATGGTCTTTGAACAAGTGGAAAATTTTTTTGCAATTCATATAGCACTTGATTTCTCATTTTATTCCTTTGAAGTTATATTATAATCAACTATTTTACCATTTAATGTTTTTAAAAATGCCACTATCTCACTAATTTGAATTTTGGAAAGATTTACGCCTATTTGATGAATAGCCATTATTTTTACTGCTTTACTTAATTTTTTTACTATACCATTATGGAAGTAAGGTGCGGTTCTTGCAATATTTCTTAGTATTGGAACACGAAAAAGTTGCATATTGTCTTTACCCAAAAAACCACCAATATTTTTAAATGGAAATACTCTATTGCCTGACATACAATCAGTCTCATATATGGTGGCACACTGTCTTAAAGGAAATCTTTGTAAACTCTGACCACCTACACTCATCCCTGTATGACAACCTTTGCAACCCAAATTTATAAAAAGGGCAAATCCTTTTTTTGCTTTTTTACTTATTGCATTATTGTCTCCTTCTAAAAATCTATCATAAGACCCTCTAGTTAGAAGAGTTCTTTCGTAAGCCCCTATTGCCTTTTTTACATTTTCAAAACTAACCCCTCCTGTAAAAATCTTTTTAAATTCTTTTGAGTAGTATGGATTGCTTTTTAGTTTTTGTACTATTGTTTTAGGTATTGAATTCATTTCAAAATGTGCCTGCAATGGACCATCTGCTTGAATTTCTACAGTTTTTGCACTTCCATCCCAATTTAATTCTTTTGCCAATGCAGCATTTAAAACTGTTGGTGTATTTAAATGAAAAGGGTTAGCTCTTCCTTTGTATCCTATTGCAGTTGGAAGGTTGTCAGCACCTCCATTTTTTAATATGTGACAAGATGCACAGCTGATAGTGTTATCTTTTGATAATATCGTATCATTAAAAAGTTTTTTTCCAAGTAATATCTTGTCTTTTGTCATTGGATTATCTTTCGTATTTACCAATTTTAATAATTTATTATAAGTTTTTGGCACAGGTAACATATTTCTTGAGAGTGCTGTTTGCCTTAATTGATTATCTGTAAATTTTTTTAGACCTCTTTTTGGCAAAAAAACAGGCATAAAGATTATTGTTATCAGGATAATTAATACTATAAATATCGGAACAATAATACTCTTCATCCATAAAACTCCTTTTTTAGCCAATAATCATATCTTTTGTATTAATTATATATAAATATCAAAATTAAATCATTGATTAATATCAAAGTTTAATAAATAAAAATATGTTATAATATATCAAATTAAAAAAGAGTTGTAAATGAATTATTTTCCTGCATATATTAAAATTGATAATAAAAAAGTTCTCATTGTAGGAGGTGGAAAAATTGCAAAAGATAAGCTTGTACACTTACTTGATTTTACTAAAAATATATCAATAATAGCAATAAAAATCAGTGACGAAATCAAAACAATCGCTTTTAGAAATAATTTATCCACTATTGAAAAAAAATATGAAAAAAATAATATAAATGGCTATGATATTGTTATAATTGCAGTAGATAAAGTAAAAATACAAAAAGATATTTTTACAGAAGCTTCAAAAAAACATATTTTATGTAATGCTGTTGACTCAGTCGATTATTGTGATTTTATCTTTCCCTCGTACATAAAAAAAGGTGATTTGACTATATCTGTTTCCACCTCCGGTTCTTCACCAGCTGTTGCCAAGTACTTAAGAAAGTATATAGAACAAATTTTGCCTAATGGTATTGATAACTTTTTAGTCAATATGAAAAATTATAGGAAAAAACTTCCAAAAGGAGCTTTAAGGATGAAATATTTAGATGAAAAAGCAAGACTTTTTTTTGACAAAAAAAGGAAAAAACAATGAGTAGAAAGATGTTTATAGGTTTAATATTTGTATTTATGTTTTTAAGTTTTATAGCATTTAAAAATGCTATGCCAAAAACAAAAAATAAAGTGGTTATGAATGCTTTATCTGCCTATATTCCTTATAGGCTCGAAAAAAGATTAGGAGGTCTGACTATAATTAACGAGAAAACTAAGACTAAAGAAAAACCAAGTAATGAAATAGTTTTTAAAAGGCTTGATCAACTTGAAAGACAGTGGGGCAAAAAACATCTTAAGTTGACAGGATCTGTTTTGTCTATAAATAATGATAAAAATCAGACCATTAAAACATTGAATTTAAAAAATAGAAAACAAATTAATTTTGTTCACTCTTTTTTTGGGATTTGAACCAATCTAAATCTTTTCTCAATTTAACAACATTCCCCACTATTATGAGTGCAGGTGTTTTTAAATCTTTTGATTCTTTGACTATATTTTCCAATGTAGATACCACAACTTTTTGCTCTTTGGTCGTACCTTTACTTATAACTGCAATGGGAAAATCTTTCGGTTTTCCTATTTGTATTAATTTTCTGCTTATTTTGGACAAATTATGTAAACCCATTAGGAATATGATTGTGCCATCACCTTTTAGCGAATCCCAATCAATTTGTGAATGCTCTTTTCCTGGTGCTTCGTGTCCGGTTATAACTTTAAATGAAACTGCCACTCCTCTGTGAGTCACCGGTATACCTGCGTATGCAGGTACACTTATAGCCGAAGTAACTCCAGGTATCACTTCAAAGTCAATACCTCTGTCATGTAAATATTTCCCCTCTTCGCCTCCTCTTCCAAAAACGAAAGGATCGCCGCCTTTTAACCTTACTACAATATCATTTTCAATAGTATTTTTATATATTATTTTATTAATTTCCTCCTGAGGTATCGTGTGCTTTCCATCTTCTTTACCAACATAAATAAATTTACATCCACTTTTTGCTTTTTTTAATATATCAGGATTTGCGAGCCTATCATATATAATAACATCGGCTTCTTGCACTATTTTATTTGCTTTGAGTGTTAAAAGTTCTAGATCACCTGGTCCCGATCCAGTCAAATATGCCATACCCATTATTTAATCCCTCTTTGAAAATCATTTAGATAACAAGACGGATCCTCTGCCCACAAATCATTATGTAATGCATAAGCTCTACTCCTACTGCCACCATTACATATATCTATAACATTACAATTTGTACATTTCCCACTAATGCTTCTTGGATTTTTTCTAAGTCTTCTTAGTATATCATTATCTTTATTGAGCCAAATCTTATCAAAACTCTCTTCATTCATATCTCCTATTGTAAAAGGAAAAAAAGGATCTGGTTTGACAAGACCAATAAAATCAATATTACCCAGTCTTTTTCCGGCACTATTGCCACCCCAGTCTCTGAGTTTTTTGATCATTTTATTTTCTAATTCCGGGTAAATTTTTGAGAATTTCTCAAGCAGTATTATCGCATCCATTTCCATATTGCCTGTGACTATATCTATATTGACATTATCACGCTGATACTGCATAGCCTTATCTATTATAAAATTTACAAATTCTAATCTTTTTTCTTTGCTTATGTCAATTTTTAAATTTTCAAGTCCTCTTCCAGAATAAACAAGGTGAGAAAGATATAGCTTGTCAACACCAATATCTTCTGCAAGTTTAAATATATCATAAAAACTATCTTCAGTCTCTTTTGTCATAGTAAACCTAATGCCTGCATTACCTCCATTTTGTTGTATCAATTTTATAGCAGCTATACTTTTTTTGTAAGCTCCGTCCAAACCTCTGAACTTATCATGGACTTTCTCAATTCCATCTATGCTTATTCCTATATAATTAAATTTATCTATAATATCTTTAACATTTTTTTCATTTACATAAAGACCATTTGTAGAAAGATATGTAATTATTCCCTCTTTTCTCATAGCATCAGCAATTTCAAAGATATCTTTTCTTATAAGCGGTTCACCGCCACTGAAAATAACAAATTTTACATTTGCTTTTTTTAAATCTTTAATAGAATCAAGAATAAATTCAGTAGTTAAAAAATCTTTTGAGCTTGGATCTGCATAAGAGTAGCAATGATGGCATGAAAGATTACAGCGATTTGTAAAATTCCATATTATTATATTGCCATCAAGTAATCTCTCTTTTTTATCATTAATGACAGAATCAATAAGATTAGATATTCTTAACATAATCAATTTCCAGTTTTATATATAAAAATTCCTGATGATCTAGGCACAGGCCATGAGAAGTTTTTCCACCAACCATGTGTATTTATACCCAGTACTTCATTGGCACCATTAACTGAAACATACAAATATTTACCATTAGTTGACCATCTTACATGTAAAACCATACCCTTAAATTTAAAATTTTTTATAATTTTTAGAGTTTTTGTATCAACTATCTGAACTCTTGGAAAATCTTTACCGCTAAAGGTAACTGCAAGATATTTTTTATTTGGACTTAAAGAGGTAAAAACTGGATTGCCTATAACATTTATAGCTTTTACAAGCTTAAACTTATGGGTAAATACAAAAACTTTTCTAGCACCCACGGCAGGAATAAAAAAGTATCCTTTTGAAACGCTCCAAAACCCAAAATGAGGTACTTTCAGCACCCTATCTCTTTTTCCCAAATTTAATGGTATGGTTTTATATTTCATAGTATTTAAGTTTAATACACCTATAAAAGGTGAATTAAAAAATCCTGATACATAAAGATTTTTATCTATTAGAGCATCAAAAGGGACTTTTCCTACATTTTTAAATTTTTTATAGATTACAAAATGAGGTTTTTTAGCTTTTGGTTGTATATTTTTCATAACCCATATTTCATCCGTATCCATGCATTCGAAAACAAGATAATTTTTATATAATTTGATACCTACATTTCTACTATTTGTTTTTATGCTTTGAATCGGTACTAAATTTCTACTTACCACTTCCACAGTTTTGCTACCATAATTTGCAACAGCAACAAAGTTTTTGCCTATTATAAATCCAATTGCACTCGGACTTGTTCTGTACTCTTTTTCTATCACATCTTTAATGGGATTAAATTTGATTATATATCCATCTCTTGTTATAACATAACCATCTTTTCCCTTAAATTTAACAACGGCATGATTGAAATTATGCATATGTTTTATCTCATCTACTAAAAGATGATGATCAATTACAGCAAGAGTTGAATTTTCTCTCTCTACTACAAATATTTTATCTCTTGCATTTAAAACTGAAACTATTAAAATCAATAAAACTATTACTGCCTTCTTCATTTTTTATCCTTAAAACTTAATATATATGTAACGATTGCATTTAATTGTGTATTATTTAAATCATTAAATGCAGGCATTGAATTTATCTTATACCCCAACATTTTATAAGTATCCTTAGGGTCCCTTATCTGAGCGATTATCTCACCTTTTGTTCTTTTGTTTGCAATACTTCTAAAAGAAGGTCCAAAGGCTTGTGCTGTTTGATGATGACATCCCCAGCAGTATCCTTGAAAAACTTTCATAGCCATATTGTCACTTGCCATCAAATACACTGAAAAAAATATTAAAAATATTATTGTTTTTCTCATTGTTATACCTTTACTGTACAATTTTTACTATCTTTTTAGCTAAAAGTGGTCTGTATAGACCATTATTAGCTAATCCTATATCATTTAAACACTTTTTTCTGGCAATAATAATATAAAAAGATACATCTACCTTATCACCCTTTTTCAAATTTTTTATATAATAATTATAAATTTTACTTTTTCTCGCTCCTAAATTATTATACCACTTATATGAAGTTGCGGTATAAGGGATAACAATATCATTTTTTCCTTTTAGATAATCATATTTGAAATATGAATTTTTATCTTTTTTATTACTCCAAACAATTTTATTTCCTCTTTTTATTAATACTCTCAAAAACATTTCTCTTGCTGATTGTATTATAAGAGGATGACCCATCTTATTTTTTAAAGTTATAATTATATGATACTTTTTCTTAAAAGCAAGTTTTAAATTAACACTTTTTTTTCTCATTTCATCACTATAAATACCATTAAAATAGTGACTTCTATGTACTTTTCTTGCCTTTTCATTTATGTCCTCATTGCCACCTTGAATATAAGGCATATGGCATTTTATACACTCTTTTGAAGTTTGGCTATCTTTCATAGCCCGAAAAATAAGTAAGTTGTTTTCATTTCTCTTATGTGAATGACATCCTTTGCAAACATTATTTTCATACAAAGGATTATCTAAGGAGAAGTGTTTTGCATTATTGGCGGGGTTTTTCAAATTACCATATAGGCTTGGTTTGTAACCGCTGGCTTGTTTTGTTAAAATATTTATATTAAATCTATGTGATTTTTTAACATAAGCTATTTCATGACAAAAAAAACAAGATACAGCATCACTGTTAGTTACATTTGCACTATTTGGTCTATCTACCCCATCTATAATATCTCTTATGTTATTTGCTGCGGGCATATGGCAAATAGCACAGTCATATTTTTTTGTACTTATTTTATCTGCAATTTTTCGGTGTAGTATATCATTGAAATAACCCTTTGAGTGGTAAGAGTATTGATACTCCATATAAATTTTTTTATGACACTCTTTACAAGATTTATTTGAAAGATATACTGAATATCCCAATGAAAAGATTAGAGAAACAAAAAAAATTATTCTCATCTGCTTACCAAGTAAGAAAAGATATTACCTGCCAAAAATGGCAGGTAATATATCCTAAGCACCAGGAACTTTTTCTCTATGAGAAATTGAATATGTAAAAGTTGGTGTTGTAAGATTGTAAATATACTTTATAAATTTACCAGTTTTTGCATTGTAAATACCTATACGACCTGTTGTCCATTCACTTATAGTCATCCATTTACCAAAGTTTGCAGGTTCAGCATGAAGAAGTCTTGGTTGAACAGGTTTAGCAACTCTTACACCATGCTTGGCAGTATAAGGTACTATATATTCATTAGAAATTTTAGATTTAATCTCCTTATGTTTAACAGTTTTATACTGAGTTGCATCCCAAGTTTGAAGAATCTTACCCGTATGTGCATCTACTAAATGACCTTTTTTCTTGCCTACTTCAATAATTCTATCAACTTTTAAAGTTTGCTTGTTTATAAGATATAATTTATTGTAATTATGCGGACCGCCAAGAACACAATCAGACCAAATGTATGGAGTATTTTCGCCTGTATTTACAAATAAACCACCTCCTGCAGTTATAACATTTTTTACAACTTCATTGTCTTTATTCCATATTACAACATCACCTGTATTCATGCTATTTGTAGCTTCAAGCTGACCATATTTGTTATTATACCAAGAAGCTCCAGGACCAGGGTGTGGTTTAGTACCAGGACCTGTATAAATCTTAGCAGCAAGTTTTAATGTTTTAAGATCTATTACACCCATTAAATTGCTTCCTTGAGACGCAACATAAACAAATCTACCTTCATCAACTCCTTCGTTTTCAAAAGCATCATGTAATATTTTACCTATATTAGGGATATCAGCTATGATAGGAAAACCAGGTTTTGAATAATCAACAACATAAACATGTCCACCATCTTTTAATGCAAAAGTAAAATATGGTCTATATGGTGTTTGAGCTATATAAGCAACTCTACTTGGCCCAATATCCCCTTGAGTATTTATTACACTCGAAGTAGGATACACTTTTAAAGGCTCTAGTGTCATAGCATCAAGTAAAATTGCACCACCAGGATTATAATTTCCTACCATCACATATCTTCCATCTGGGCTAGCTGCTATACCACGACTACTTTCTCCAACATGAACACTAGCAAGTGCCGGCTGACCTGGAGCATTTAAATCAAACATTGTGAGTATTCCTGATCTACTTATACAATAAGCATATCTTGGAATTCTTTTATTTGTTTCAGCAATGTGAATAGCATATCCTGCTTTATGCCTGCTCAAAATTTTTCCAGTTGTTCCATCGATAAAATCTATTAAAGATGCATCTCTTTCTACTGCTATTGTGATATCTTTTACACTTTTTACATCAACTGGTTTTGGATATTTCTTATATAATTCTACCCTATTTGCCAATTTCTTCCAAGTTTTTTTGACATCTTTAAGAGACAGTTTAAGTTTAACTGTATTTTTCCAATCTATAAGCCAACTAACCATACCTGCAGCATCGTTTTTTGTAAATATACTTTTCCACGCTGGCATTGCAGTTCCAGCTCTACCATAGAGTATTGTCTCAGCTAACATTTGAGCATTTGCTCTTTTTAATGCCTTTGGTTTAAGATTTGCTCCAACTCCCCCTTGATGCATTGCACCGTGACAACCCTGACACTGCTGTTTATATACTTTAGCATAATCCATGCCCGATGCGTTAGCCTGCATAAACCCAACTATTGCTACCGAACTTATAGCAATGCTAATCGTCTTTACTAACTTCATGTTTCCTCCTTAAATTTTATATTCCCTACCCAATATTATTTACTGATTTTCGTTTTCCAATCTCTTTTTTTCTTGGAAATAAATCCAAAACATTGGAAGAACGATAATAGTATGTAAAAAAAGGCTTAAAGTCAAAGGACCTTCATTAAGCCAACCAAAAAAACTCCAATTTACATCTGTAAATGGTTCAAACATTGCATGATACATATAATCTCCTTTTAGTAAACATTTTTAGGATTTTTAGCAATTGTCAATAAATCCTTAACAAGATAAACAAATCCGACTGTCATTACAATACCCATAAAAAATCTCCAATCCATAGCTTGTGCAAACCATTGCTGATTTTGAGCTAAAAAGAATGCATTCCAAGTAGCACCAAGTTGGGCTCTTGCGATAAGCACCTGCTCATATCCAGCGATAGTTAATGCTACAGTCATTCCAAGCATTCCAAATGTTAAAAGAAATATTGCCATATTTGAGGCAAATGTAGATCTAAGTTTTTTGATACCGTGCTTACCTTGAACTCCTATATAAAACATTGCGATTAATATAGTTGCATAAGCTCCAAAGAAAGCAAGATGACCGTGTGCAGCTGTGAACTGAGTTCCGTGAGTATAGATATTTACTTGCGGAAGTGTGTGGAAAAATCCCCAGACACCAGCTCCCAAAAAGTTACCAAAACCATTTGAAACAAGCCACATAAGTGCAGGAGTATTATTGGAAGTTGTATCTTTTCCCTCATTCATTGCCATACCTTTTTCTTTACCCCAGTCATACAATACATGAACAAACATTCCTATCAAAGGTACTGGCTCCAATGCACTAAATAAAGCACCAATTTCCCACCAATACTCTGGAGTTCCTATCCAGAAATAGTGATGACCCAAACCTAATATACCTGAACCAAACAGCATTGCAACTTCTATCCAAAGCCACATTTCAACAACTTGTCTATTTGCATTTACTATTTTTATAAGACCATAAGCGGCTAATGCACCGACATAAACCTCCCAAGTGGCTTCAACCCAAAGGTGTATAACCCACCACCACCAGTATTGATCCATTGTGATATTATCAGTAAAAAACATACCTGCTAAATATAAGCCTGCGAGTGCTATCATATCTGCCAAAATTACAGTCATAATACCGGTTCTTCTACCTTTTATAGATGTCAAAAAAGTATTTGCTAAAAAGCCAAGAACTACAACAACTATACCGATATCAGCCCATCTT
Source organism: Campylobacteraceae bacterium (assembly GCA_026993075.1). Taxonomy (GTDB): domain Bacteria; phylum Campylobacterota; class Campylobacteria; order Campylobacterales; family JALSKU01; genus JALSKU01. Next base: position 52,144 of record JALWUQ010000088.1, on the reverse strand, counting down.
GGTGCTTCAAGATATTCCCTTCCCTCAGTAATAAACCAGATCGTACTTGTTTTTCCAGGTCCAATTTGAACAAAGATAAATACAAGAACAACCACAGCAACTGCAAGAGTCAATATCCAAAACAACAGTTTTGCCATACCAATACCCACTGTCTCTATGCCCGTTTCTTCCGGTAAAAGATAATATACCGCACCAATCATTGCATATAACATCCAGACTACTAATGCATTTATATGTATAATTCTTGCAATTGAAAAATCTAATATATCATATAAAAAAGATGGATAAATAAATTGAATAGCTGCAACTAAGCCTAAGAGAAGTTGTGCACCAAAAAGAATGACAGCAACCGTAAAATACCAACTCGCTAATTTTTGTGATTCATATTTATAACTATTTCGACCTTGCATAAACTACTCCTTCTTTAATCTTTCCAAAGCCTCGCGGGAAGCCATTTGTATCAATAGAGGACATTTGCTTCAAAAATGCTACAAGTCCTTTGGCCTCTTTAGCTGTTATATGAAGATTTGGCATCATTCTTGCATGCGTTGGATATTTGCCAGGGTGCTGTAGAAACTCTGCCATTGCCTCTGCTTTTGTGCTTTTACCGGTCATCGCCTGCATCGGTCCGTTTTTTCCCCAAGCAGGATCAAGCCAAGCTTTTGTAAGATCAGGTGCATAGTATCCACCGTTACCAAGAAGTGTATGACAATCCATACAGTTTTTAGCCTGTTCGGTGAGTTTACCTAAATGTAAAAGTGCATCAGCTTCTTTTTGAGTATAATTATCTCTTCCAAAAAACTTCTCTTTTACTTTAAACAAAGAGTTACCTTTCCCGTCACCGCCACCTATAACAGGTACTTCATGTCCTCTTCTGGGATTCATTTTATACTGAATCTCATAGTTAATTACAGTTGCTGAGGGGACTCTTTTATCAATATGATTATTTATATCTTTTTGGGTTCCCATTGTTATCTGACCCATTGTGTTAAATGTTAACCATATCAACAAAAGTGATGCAAATCCTGTTACCCAAGCAGCAGATCTTTGCCAAAAACGATTATCCGACCAAACGGAAACTTTTTTCTTAGACATTTGTCCTCCTTTTTTATTTTTCATATCTTTCTTCGGATTTAGTTATCAAATAGAAATATATATATGGTACTATAAGATAAGCAACCATCGCTATAATCATCGCTTTAACTGTAAAAGGCTGACTATGGATTTTTTCCGTAAGAAAATATGTGCAGTAAACTTGCAAAATCCAAAAAAAGTATGCTAAAAACATATATATTTTTTTTAGTTTTTGCATTTTAACAAGCGTGACTATACTTGCATACAACAATCCAAATATTAAAATAGATGCTGCTGATAAAAAGATGGGAAGGAAATCATTTACTGCAATAATTGGTCGCACATATAATGGTCCTGACATCTTAATTATCCTTAAGTTTAATTTTTAATATTCAAATTATATTTTGTATTGTATTATATAAATAAAATAAAAACATTGATTTAAATCAATTTTTATAGATTATTATTAAAAAAGACAGTAAGTTAATAATATATTCAAATATTTAATAGTATTATTGTATAATCAAAAAAAAGATTATATCTGCTTATTTATCCAAAAAAATATGATTTTGATGTCTTTAAAAAGGAGATTTTAGAGTGAATGAGATAGTTTTATTGTTAGTTTTTTCGATAGTATTGCTTTTCTTTTCAATTTATCCAGCTATAAAAATAGTTGAATTTTTCGATAAAAATAATACATTAAGTAGTTTCTATTTTAATCTTTTTACAGTTATTTTAACTATATTGTTATCTTTAATCGGTGGTTTGTTTTTAGAATATTTTTAACCGACCTTAAGTATATGTGCAAGGTTAATTATTAAGTAAACATTTTAGTTAAAGATTCTTTATCTAAAATTTCTAACTCATGTTTATCATTAAACTTAATATAATTTAATTTTTTAAGCTTTGTCAAAATTCTTGATAATGTTTCTGGAGTAATATTAGTTATTGCAGCTATATCTGTATTTTTTAATTTTTCAAATATTTCACTATGCTCAACAATAAGCTTTACCACTTTAGCTTCGGTTGATAATATCATTTCCTGATGAATAAAATTTGATAAAATTTTTATTTTTTGCGATAATGATTTTATAATGCTGAAAGATATATTTGGGTTTGTAAAAAAATTAACATGTAACCTTTTATAATCTATTTTTAAAACTTCTACTTTTGTTACTGCTTCGGCCGTAGCCGGAAAAGTTACATTTTCAAAATTTGCTAACTCACCTATAAGAGATATAGGAGTAAATTGATGTATATATTTTTGTCTTCCTTTTGAGTCTGTTTTGTATAACTTAATAACTCCGTTTATCAAGACATGTAAAAAGTATGGCATTTCTCCTTCATAAAATAAAATATCTCCACTTTTTAATTCAACTAATGTTGATATTTTATCTATCGCCTCAAGATTTTCTTTATTTAAGTTACTAAATAGTGCTATATCTTTTAAATACATAAATTACTCACTTAGTTTAATCAAATTTTCTTTTGAGATAATTTTAATTTTATGATTTTCCTCAATACTTATATAGCCAGCCTCTTTAAGTTTATTTAATACTCTTGAAAGAGTTTCAGGCGTCATATTTAGTTTTTTTGCAATATCTGTATATTTGGCATTGTAAAAATCATTTACATTTTCTAAAATAAATTTTATAACCCTCTCTTTGGATGTTAAAAACCCATCATCAATCACATTCATTAAAATCAGTATACGCTTATATAAAGATTCTAATAATTTCTGACAAAAAAATAGTTTTTTACAAAAATCATCATCCAAATTAAAATAATCAATTTTTAAAACTTTACATTTTCTTTCACATTCTGCAGTTGCCGGATAAGGAATTTTTTTAAAAATTGCAACTTCTCCAAGAAAATCAATAGCATTTATTGTATGTATATAAAGCTGCTTTCCCTTGGAATTTGTTTTATATATATTGGTACTACCTTCAAGAAGCACATATAAGTATTTTGGCTCCTCACCTTCATAATATATAATTTCTGTTTTATCAAAATAGTTAATACTTGATGAAATATCAAGTTTGGCTATTTCAATATCATTAAACTTGGAGAAAAATGGTATTTCCTTTATATTCATCATATAAAACCTTTTAAATATTGCTTGTATTATAATCACTTTTTACTTAAATTTTTATGTATATTGTTATATCTATATTTTAGAGCTATTCTTAAGAATATTTAAGATAAAATACGATTTATATTACAGATACAACAAGTAAAATTTATATACAAAGAATAAATTTACTTGAAATAATAAGGAGTTAGAATGGTTGTACTTATAACCATAATACAAATGTTAAGTATGGTGATAAGCCTGTATGTGTGGGTTGTTATCATAGCTGCTTTGATAACCTGGGTAAGACCTGATCCTTACAATCCAATAGTGCAGACCTTAAACAGACTAACTGAGCCGGTTTATGTTTACATAAGAAGATATATACCAACTGTAATTGGTGGGATTGATCTCTCTCCTGTAATTCTTATATTAGCTCTTCAATTTGTGGAATTACTTCTTTCAAACATACTTAGAACTTTATAGATGCCAGAACAAAACAATAGACAATTTTTTTTTATAAAAATAGCTATTTGTCTATTGGTTATTTCCAATCTATCCTTTTCAAAAGTGATAACTTATAAGTTTTTGCAATCAAAGCCAAAAAGTATATATAAAGATTATTATATATGGAGATATTTGGATCAAAATATAAGCTCAAACAATGCATTTTCTCTAATAAGCGAAGTAAAAAGTATGAATAAAAAACTTTTTATAAGATTTGCGAGGAAAATAAATAAAAAAGTTTATAAAAAGGTTCTAAAGTGTTATATGTTGAAACCAAATGAGTTTTTAAAACAAGATGCTGATTGTATTAAGATAGGTTTTAGTATTTATGATGGAACAAAACTATCGAAAGAAAAATTGGGTATTATAGAACATATAATAAAAGACAAATACAAAAAACTAGATAAATCTTTAAAAATTTTATCAAGCAATACACCTTTTAAAATGTTATTAAAAGCAAAAAAAGATATTTTTTTTAATATTTTCAATAATGTAGGCTCGAAATATCGCCAAAAATGGCTAAATAAGACAATAAAACATAATAAAATACTGTTATATTCAAAAAATCAAAAATTTAATAAAACCATTAAGCTAATTGTTACAAATTTAAAACTAAAAAATCTGCAAAAATCATTACTTGATATAAATGGTTCAAATTTGAGTGCTCAAAGTAATTTTTTTCTTGCTATGAATTCACTAAAATTTAATGAAAATAAAAAAGCTTTACAATATTTGGATATTGCAAATAAAAAATATTATTTCAGATTTGATAAAGATAAGGTACTTTTTTGGAAATATCTAATTTCTAATAATTTAGAGTTTTTGTATACTCTTTCAAAAAGTTTCGATATAAACATTTATTCTTTATATGCTCTGCATAAACTTGGAGTTCAGCCAAAAAATATAGTAAACAATTTAACTTGTGTAAATACAAAACCTAAAATAAATATTGAAAATCCTTTTGAATGGTTAAATATTCTTGATAAGTTAAACAATAAAGATTCCAACAAGACAAAAATAGCAAAAAGTTTTAAAAGTTGCGATGAACTTCCATTTAAAGCATTTGCGTTAGAAAGAGTCAATTATAAAAGATATAATTATTTCATACAACCATATAAAAAATATTTAAATTCATATTCAGATGATAAAAAAGCACTTATTCTTGCTATAGCAAGACAGGAAAGCCGATTTATACCTACTTCGATATCCTCATCTTATGCATTAGGAATGATGCAATTTATGCCATTTTTAGCCAAAGCCATAGCAAAACAGGAAAAAATAAAAGATTTTAAACTTGATGATATGTTCAAACCTAAAATTGCATACAATTTTTCATATAGACACATAAAGTACCTGCAAAGAAAGTTAAAACAACCACTTTTTATAGCTTATGCATATAATGGAGGTATCGGCTTTACAAAGAGAATGCTAAAAAATGGATTTTTTCAAAAAGGAAAGTTTGAGCCATATTTAAGCATGGAGCTTATTCCATACGCCCAAAGTAGAAGATATGGAAAGAAAGTTATGGCAAATTATCTGATTTATAGTAATCTTTTGGGTGAACATATCAATATCAAATCGCTTTTTCAAAAGTTAATACAGCCTTCCCATAATCTTTATTCTCAAAAGTAAGTGTTAAAATCCTTGATTTTTTTGCGGGAAATTTTACCAAATAATACTCTGCCCATTTATTGATTAAAGGAACTAACTTTAAGTATTTACTATGTAAATTTAATTTTTGGATATCAGTTATATCAGTATCTCCATTTAGAGAAAATTTATAAAAAGGGTCGGCAGAACTTTTTATTTTAGCACCAGTATCGTTACTTATATATACTCCCACTAAAAATACATCTTCTTTATTATTTATAAAATCTACATTGATTGGATTTAGATATGTTGCCACAATAATAGCTTTGGTTTCTTGTGAACTGACAATCTCCCCTTTTCTTGTATTTACTATGCTAAGTTCATGCATTTTTTCTTTATTTAATTGACTTAAGGGGATTTTGTGCGTACATCCTGTTAGAAATAAAATAGAAAAAATAATACTTGGTAAAAATGTTTTTTTAGTCATGCTACTCTTTTTGTGTAACTTTAGTTTTCACTAAAAGTAATTTATGGTTAATTATATGAAAAAATCTATAACAGTTTTATTAAATAATAAAAACTTTTATTGTAAAATACAGCCAACTAAATTTTAAGGATAAATTTTGAAAAAAATTTCTATCGCTTTTACTGGTCCCTCAAACAGTGGAAAAACAACTGCTATTGTCAAGATTGCAAATAAACTCAATAAAAAATATAAAGTTGCCATCATTAAAAATGATCCAGGAGACAAGGCTCATTTTGATGTTGAAGGCAAAGATAGCTGGAAATTCTCAAATACAGGAGCCAGTGTGGCGGTTGTTTCACCAAATAGAACAACAATGTTTTTTAAAGAAAATAAATCAATAGAAGATGTATCAAAACTTTTTGGGGATTATGATATTTTAATCGTGGAAGGATTGAAATATTTAAAACTGCCTAGAATAGGAATTTTTAGAAACAGTATTGATATGGATTATTTTCCATATATTAATGCTATAGCTTGTGATGATTCTGTAGATTTAAATCATTATAAAATACCAAAAAATATAGATATACTAGATTTAAATAATATTGATTTGATAATAGAGTGGATTTTAAATAATGGAGAATATAATGATTGAAGTTATAGAAGCGATAGAAAAAATCGCCATAAGGATAAAAAGTGCTTTCATAGAAGAAGATGTCTCTTATAGCGATACCATAAATGCAACAGGAGATGTACAGTTAAAACTTGATATTAAATCTGATCTCATTGTTGAGGAAGAATTAAGCAAAGTATATACTTTAAAAGAAATTATAAGTGAAGAAAAAGAGCATATTCTTACTATCAATCCAGATGGAAAATATACCATTGCTTATGATCCTCTTGATGGCTCAAGTTTAGCTGATGTCAATCTAAGTGTAGGTTCGATTTTTGGAATTTATGAAGATGGGATAAGCGGTGAAAATCTAAAGGCTGCTGTATATGTAATATACGGACCAAGAGTTGAAATGGTGATTGCCAGAGATACTGTAGAAATGTATAAACTTGGATCAAATAATAAATTTAAATTTTTAAATCGAATAATGCTAAATGAAAAAGGTAAATTAAATGCTCCCGGAGGCACTCAGCAGTATTGGAGAGCATATCACAAAAAAATGATTGATACGCTTTTTAGCAGAGGATACAGACTAAGATATTCCGGAGGAATGGTTCCTGATCTTCATCAAATACTCTTAAAAGGTGGCGGACTTTTTTCGTATCCCGGAACTATTGACAAACCAAAAGGAAAACTTAGAATGTTGTTTGAAGTATTTCCATTTGCTTTTATATATGAAAAAGCCGGAGGCAAGGCGATAGATGGCAAAAAAAGACTTTTGGATTTGATTCCCACTCATATACATGATACAACACCTTGTTTTTTTGGCTCCAATGAAGAGATAGAGTTTGTTAAAAAATCATATAAAGATGAGCTTTGAATTTGTACTCAGCAGATAAAAAAGAGTTAAATGATTATGATATAGAAGTTATGGAAAAAGAAAAGGCATTAAAAGAATGTCAGATTAAAAATAATATAAAAAGTTGCTTAAAATGCGATAAAATTATAGGCTGCGCTATAAGAAATGAGTATGTTAAAGCAGTTTACAACAGTATGAATAAAGGACAAAGCGGTGGATTTGAATTTTAAAAAAAGGCGATTAAACAATGGAAAATAAATGCAAAAGAGCTTATATAACAACTCCAATTTATTATGTAAATGATATACCTCATATAGGTCATGCCTATACAACTATAATATGCGATACAATAGCAAGATATTCAAGACTTATAGGTCTTGAGACATATTTTTTAACCGGAACCGATGAACATGGACAAAAGATAGAAGAAGCTGCAAAAAAAAGAGGAAAAAGTGCAAAACAATATGCTGATGAGATTAGTGGATATTTTAAGAATCTATGGGATGAATTTGATATAAGTTATGATAAATTTATAAGAACGACTGATGAAAGCCACAAAAAAGGCGTACAAAAAGCTTTTGAGGTTATGTATGAAAAAGGTGATATTTATAAGGACATGTACGAAGGACACTATTGTGTAAGCTGTGAATCATTTTTTACGCAAAATCAACTTATAGAAAATGAATTTTGTCCCGATTGTGGTAAGACTACAAGTATAGTAAAAGAAGAGAGTTATTTTTTTAAACTTTCAAAATACGAAGATAAGCTTTTAAAATGGTATGAAGAAAAAGAAAACTGTGTTCTTCCAAAAGGTAAGAAAAATGAAGTTATTAGCTTTGTAAAACAAGGCTTGAGAGATCTTTCTGTTACGAGAACAAGTTTTGACTGGGGGGTTAAGCTTCCTAAAAGTATAAATGATCCAAAACATGTAATGTATGTATGGCTGGATGCTCTACTCAATTATATCACCGCTCTTGGATATGCTGATGACGGGGAACTTATGAAGTTTTGGCCGGCAACTGTGCAAGTTGTGGGAAAGGATATATTGAGATTTCATGCTATTTACTGGCCTGCCTTTTTGATGAGTTTGGATTTGCCTCTTCCAAAACATATAGCAGCTCATGGATGGTGGACTAGAAATGGTGAGAAGATGAGTAAATCAAAAGGTAATGTTGTAGATCCAAGAGAAGTTGCCAATGCTTACGGACTTGAAAATTTCAGATATTTTATGCTCAGGGAAGTTCCTTTTGGTCAAGATGGAGACTTTTCTCAAAAAGCACTTGTAGATAGGATAAATTCTGATCTTAGCAATGATTTGGGAAACTTGGTAAATAGAGTTTTAGGAATGAGCGGAAAGTATTTCAAATTTACTGTAAATTCAAAAGATGTATTAAAATATCATAAAAAAGAATTAAAAGAGTGCGAAGAAATTATTGACTCTTTACAAGAAAATATATTTGAAATGCAGTTAAATAGATATTTGGAAGGTTTATGGAAAGTCTTAAGTATTGCAAATCAATCTATCGCCATATATGAACCCTGGACAAAAATGAAAGAAGAAAAAGATGAAGAAGCTATGGCTTTGGTTGCTTTGATTGCCAATTTGTTAGCAAAAGTTTCTATATTACTCTACCCTGTAATGCCCAAAACTTCGTTAAAAATAGCTACTGTTTTTGGATTTGATATAAATAATATGACATATAAAAAATATATTGAAAATAATGAGCTGCTTGATGAGATAATTTTAGAAAAACTACCTCCACTTTTTCCAAAAATAGAAAAAATGCTTATGACTTCGCCCGAACCTAAAGTTGAGCCAAAAAAAGAAAAAGAAAAAATTGAAAATGATGGCATTATAACAATAGAACAATTTTTCCAAACAAAGCTAAAAATTGGAACTGTAATTGAAGCTAAGGAGATTGAAGGCAGTGACAAACTTTTAATTCTTCAAGTAGACTTAAATGAAGAAAAACCCAGACAAATTGTAGCTGGTATAAAGCAGTTTTATTCGCCTGAAAATTTATTAAATACTCAAATATGTGTTGTTTCAAACTTAAAACCCGCAAGAATTTTTTCTAAAAAAAGTGAAGGAATGCTTTTGGCTGTAAAAGATAAAGATACTCTAACGCTGATAAGACCCGAGAAAGATGTGTCTAATGGCTCCTCTGTTGGATGAGAATAGAAAACTTAATTAAAGTAATTGACGGTAAACTACTAAATTTACCGTCTGTTTCTTTTATTGATCAAATCAGAATAGATGCAAAAAAAGTTAAAAGAGCAGATGCTTTTTTGTGCCTCAATAAAGATGATTTACATAATGCTATAAACAATGGAGCTTACGCAATTATATTTTCAGAAAATTTTGATATTATTGATAAAGAAATTGCCTGGATAAAAGTTGCAAATATTGAAAAAACTATTATTAGATATCTAAGATATAAAACCATTCAGGTATCTTTAAAGATTTTTTATTGTCATGATATAGTTTTTCAGATATTAAAACAGTTGATCAATGATAAAAATGTAATTTTCTTGGATAAAAGTTTATTCGATAATTTTTCAAAAATGATGAATGCTGATAATAGCTCTATTTTTATTTCAAATAACAAAGATTTTACAAGTAGCATTAACCCTGACATCACATCTATAAAAAAAAGTGATAAAAATCATATAAATTTAGTAAAGTATTCACTTTTTGAATCTGATTTTATAATAAATGATATTTTCTATAAAAATATTAAAATTCCTAAAATATTCCTTCATTTTTTAAATAATGCTATAAACTTTTTACAAATAAACAATATAGCCTACTCTATTACAGATATTTATTTACAAGAGCATTTTGAACCAGTATTTATAGATAAAAACTTAAATATTAAAGACTTTGGGTCAACTAATAAAGTGCTACTGATAGAAAAAGATTTAAGTCTAATAAGTAAAGAGATGATATATCTAAATACTTATGCAAGATATGCAAAAAGTTGTTTAATGTTACCAAAAAATAATATTTTTACAGATAATATTTTTGAAATTATTAATTATGACAATATGAATGATATTTTTAAAATTAAAGATAATAATTATAATTTTTATCTTATTTTAAAAAAGGAAAAAGATGATATATTTGCTTATATCACAAAAAAACAAAAACAAAAAACTTTATTTTAAAACCAAGAAGGACACAAAAAATGAGTGAAGAACCCGACTCGAGTAGCAATAGCTATATAAGAGAATATTGGGATTTAGTCTTAGGCATAATAACTGCGGTTTTTGCATTATATTTTAATCATATTCAAATAGGTGGATTAGACACTATATTTTCTGCATTATCCATCGGGTTACTTTCTATAACAGTTTCAGAAATTGCTGAGATTTTAGCCCATAAAATAAGTGAGCCTTATGGAAGTTTTTTACTTACAATTTCAGCAGTAGTTGTAGAAATTATATTGCTTTTTAGTATTCTTTTGCAAAGCACACAAAACCCAGATGCCATTGAAACAGTAAAAGGAGGTATAATTTCAGCAGTTTTGGTTGATATGAATGTACTTTTGGGATTATCTGTTTTTATAGGTGGTTTATCTTTTAAAGAACAACAACACAATGAAGATACTTCAAGTACTTACACAACTATACTTTATGTTTCATCACTTACTCTTTTAGTTCCTGGTATATTGGATTACACAAGACATGGTGGCGAAATCATCAAGCAGGCAAGCTTGACTATTGCTTTTATACTGCTTTTATTTTATATAGTTATTTTAATATTTCAAACAAAAACACATACACATTTTTTTAAATCAACTGCAAGAAGCAGAATTTTCAGATATAAAAAAATGATAAAAGAACACTTGGAAAATGGTGATACAGAAGAGGATCACAGTAGTATATATATATTTGACAAACTACCGAAAATGTTTAATTTTTTATCTATGTTTATTTTGATTTTTATTATTGGCGTAATGGCAGAAATTTTTGCAACCACCAGTCTTCCGCTTTTTAAAAGTTATGGTATATCCACTGGAATTGCAGGTTTGCTTATAGCTATCATAAGTGTAACTCCAGAAATTTTTACAGCCATAAAAGCAGCCAAAAATGATCAAATCCAAAGGGTTATCAATATAGCAATGGGGGCATCGACTGTTTCAATACTTTTGACTGTTCCAATTCTTCTTTTCTTAGGTTATATGGTAAACATAAATTTAACATTAAATTTTAATTCACTTCAAGTTGGAGCATTGATATTTACTGTGATTTTAGCTTGGAAAACTACAGATGATGGTGAAACAAATTATTTTGAAGGACTTTCCCACTTGATGCTTTTCTTAAGTTATGCCGTTATTGCCGCATTTTATTAGATTTTAAAGTTTATTCCTATACAATAATTAAAATTTATTATAAAGGAAAAATATGAAGAAAAGTTTTAAGATTTTAATGCTTCTCAGTGCTTTTTTGCTAATTGCTTTACCCGCATCGGCAAAAACAATTAGGTGGAGAATGGCACTTAGCTGGCCATCAAATTTAACCCCTCTTGCTTCTCCTGCTCTTGAAGTTGCAAAATGGATGAAAGAGATGAGTCATGGTAAATTTATCATAAGAGTAGAAGGTTCTGAAAAAACAAAAGCTGCTCTTGGTGTACTCGATATGGTAAAAAGTGGTTCATATCAAATGGGAAATAGCGGTTCTTATTACTGGATAGGTAAAGACCCAAATACTGTATGGTTTACAACAGTTCCTTGGGGTATGACGACTGCTGAACAATATGCCTGGTTCTACTATGGAAACGGTATGAAATATATGAAAAAAGTTTATGATAAATTTGGAGTTTACAGCTTCCCAGCTGGTAACACAGGAGTTCAAATGGGTGGTTGGTTTAGAAAAGAGATTAAAAGTGTAAAAGACTTAAAAGGTCTCAAGATGAGAATTCCCGGATTTGCCGGAAAGGTTATGGCAAGACTTGGCGTAAATGTTGTAAATATTCCTGCAGGTGAACTTTATACTTCACTTGATCGTGGTACAATCGATGCTTTAGAGTGGGTTGGACCGGCAATGGATATTAAAATGGGTTTTTATAAAGTTGCACCTTATTATTATACCGGATGGCATGAACCAGCAAGTGAAATGCAATTTTTGGTAAATAAAAAGGCTTTTAATAAGCTTCCAAAAAAATATAAAGTTATGCTTACAACTGCTATGAAAGCAGCAGCAGCTGATATGTTTATAGAAAATTTTGCAAAAAGTGTAACAGCTTGGCAAAAAATGAAGAAACAATATCCTAATATAAAAGTTAAATCATTCCCTATACCTGTTTTAAAAGCTATGAAAAAAGCTACAGATGAAGTTATGAATTCTTATGCACAAAAAAATAAATTATTTAAAGAGATTTGGACAGATTATCAAGCTTATTTGAAAAAAGCTAGAGTTTGGACAATGATGAGCGAATACTACTATTTGAAAGCTTCAAAAGAAGTTGGAGCTGGAAAATAATCTTTCCACTTTGGCCGGTATTAACCGGCCAACCAAAATAAATCAAAGAGATTAATAATGCTAATAACTATAGAAAAAATACTCAATAAATTTATTGATATACTGGGCAATATTTTAGTCGTTATGCTACTTCTTATGATACTTAATGTTTTTTATGATGTTATTATGAGATATGTATTTCATAACAGTTCCATAGCTATGCAAGAAATGGAGTGGCATTTTTTTTCAATAGTGATACTTTTTGGGGTATCTTATTCACTAAAAGAGGATGCCCATGTTAGAGTGGATTTTGTTTATGATAGGCTTAGTATCAAAACAAAGGCTATGATAAATATAATCGGTACTATAATATTCTTGCTTCCATTTATTATTTTGATTATATATGGCTCTATTCCTTTTGTCATGGATTCTTATACAACCAATGAAGTCTCCAGTGATCCTGGAGGATTAAAACATTTATGGATGATAAAAGCTATGATTCCACTGTCTTTTTCAATATTACTAATAGAAGCATTTCACTATATTATTAAGAATATAAATATATATAGAGGCTATGAGGATTTACCTCAAGAAGATCCAGAAGGAGCATTATCGTGACTGGCCTTATAATGTTTGCGGCAGCGTTAATACTTTTAGTAGTAGGGTATCCAGTCGCTTTTACTTTTGGTGCGGTTGCAATGTTTTTTGGGGCAATTGCCGCTTTTTTAAATATTGTTCCAGATCATTGGACTATACTACATTTTTTTTCAGGCTGGAGCATGGCAGATTTTACAGATGAATTTTTATCTATGTTTGCTATGATGCCTTTTAGAATTTATTCTATTATGACAAACAAAATTCTTATGGCTGTACCACTTTTTATATATATGGGTATAGTTTTACAAAAGTCTGATCTTGCTACAAGATTACTTGAATCAATGGGTGTTCTTTTTGGAAAAGTTAGAGGTGGGTTGGCAGTCAGTACAGTTTTAATAGGAGCTTTACTCGCCGCATCAACAGGAGTTGTAGGAGCAAGTGTTGTTGCTATGGGAGTTATTTCTCTTCCTATCATGCTAAAACACGGTTATTCAAAAAAGCTGAGTACCGGTACAATATGTGCAGCAGGAACATTGGGGCAGATAATACCTCCTTCAATAGTTCTTATTGTTTTAGGTGATGTTTTTCAACTTCCTGTCGGTGATTTATTTAAATTTGCTTTTTTTCCTGGACTTGTACTTGTTGCCGTTTATGTTATTTATATACTTATTGTTGCTTATTTGGATAAAGATGTAGCTCCAGCAGTTGAAATAGATGAAAGTATAACAAAAGCACAAAATATAAAAAAAGCTCTTATAAGTATTATACCTCCTTTGGTTTTAATTATTTTAGTTTTAGGATCTATCTTTGCAGGAATTGCAACTCCTACCGAATCAGCCTCTGTAGGATCAGTAGGAGCAATGCTTTTAGCCTTTGGTTATGGAAAACTAAATATTAAAATGATTCAAGAATCATCACTTGGCACGATTAAGATAACAGCAATGGTTTTTGCAATATTAATTGGAGCAACAGCATTTTCTATGGTTTTTGTATACAGTGGAGCAGATGATTTAACAGCACAATTTATGACTCATCTACCAGGAGCTAAATGGGGTTTTTTAATCCTCTCTATGCTGGCAATTATGTTTTTGGGATTTTTTATCGATTTTATAGAAATTTCTTATATAGTTGTACCTATACTTTTACCAATTGCCCACACTATAGGATTAAATCCGCTATGGTTTGCAATCTTAATAGCACTAAATTTACAAACATCATTTTTAACACCTCCGTTTGGTTTTTCACTGTTTTATCTCAAAGGAGTAGCGCCACCTAGCGTAAGAACAACAGACATTTACAAGGGTGTTATTCCTTTTATAACATTACAGATACTTGTCTTGGCATCAGTTGTTATATTTCCTGGCTTTTATGGATTTCACACTTAGCTCATTTTTTATCCATCTTTTATATAAAGATGGATAAAATAAAGTAATTTGGCATAAGGTGGTAATTTGATCGATTTTGATAATAGAGTACATGATGTTATGGATTTGGATAATTGTAAAAATATTTTAAATTCTTTATGTAGCGAACAGATTGAGCTAATTCTTACAGATTCAAAAGAGATTCAAGAGTTTAATAGAAATTTTAGAAATATAGATAAAAGTACAGATGTCCTTAGTTTTCCTCTTCAAAAATATCCACATTCACCTTTGGGATCAATAGTTATAAATATTGACAAAGTAAAAGAAAATGCTAATATATACAAACATAACAAGAATGATGAATTTACACTTTTGTTTTTACACGGATTATTACATTTATTGGGCTATGATCATGAGGTAGACAATGGTGAGATGAGAAAAAAAGAAGAGTATATAATAAAAAAGTTTTCACTTCCTAAAAGTCTTATTATAAGAAATCAATGATGGAATATATTGTATTTGTCTTATCTCTTGCTTCTTTGATATATGGTGCAGATTTTATTGTTAATGAATCTGAAAGGATTGCACTACACTTTAATATTTCATCATTTGTTATAGGAGCTTCACTTGTTGCCTTTGGTACAAGCCTACCAGAGATGGCTGCTTCTATGACCGCAAGTTATTATCATAAAAGTGATATGGCAGTAGCAAATGTTATAGGCAGTGTTATATTTAATATATCATTGGTTTTGGGACTTGTTTTCTTAATAGCCAAAAATATATCTCCAAAAAGAGATTTATTTAAAAAAGATAGTGCATGGGCTTTGTTTCCGGTTTTTATATTTATTGTTATGATTTTTAATGGCAGTATTAGCCGGTTTGACGGATTTTTATTTTTGCTTGTCATGATAGCTTATCTTATTTTTTTAGTTAATGATGTCAAGGAGTTAACAAAAGAGATAAATCACTCACTAATAAAAGAAAAATTTAACTGGCTCAAAACTATTATTTTACTTATAACTGGATTTGTATTAGTTATAGGGGGTGCAAATTTTACTATTGAAAGTGCTTCAAATATAGCAAGAAATCTTGGAGTCAGCGAATGGAATATTGCACTTCTGTTGATAGCATTTGGAACAAGTCTTCCGGAACTTGTTGTTAGTATTAAAGCTGCAAAAAAAGGAAATGCAGATATGGCAATCGGCAATATAATTGGCTCAAATGTTGCAAATTTTACTATGGTATTAGGTGCGTCCTCGTTAATAAATCCTTTACATATAAATCCATTAAAAAATTTATTTGATATTGCTGCAGTTCTTATTCTTTCAATGATGTTGGTTTTTATTATGGCAAACAGACTTTACTCAAAATCTGCTGGTATCGTTTTGCTGGCTATGATGGCATTGGTTATTGAACACACTATTTATTTGCCTCATTAATTTTTGATATAACCCAATTTCAAGAGTTTATTAAAAATTTTTGATACCATTGGACCTGCGGCTGAGCCTCCATGTCCTCCGTGTTCTACAAGCACAGTAACGACATACTGAGGATTTTTATATGGGCCATATGTTGTAAGCCAAGCTTGTGATCTTTTAAAATATGTCAATTCATCCTCTTTCATTCTTTTTTTTTCTTCTTGAGGGATCCCTACTATTTGGGCAGTTCCTGTTTTAGCTGCCAATGTTACTTTACACCTATGAAGATAATACATCGCAGTACCATGAGGTGAATTTGCAACTTCGTACATACCTTTTCTAATAGTTCTTAAATATCTATTTTCTTTTTTGCTAAATAATGGTTTTTCTTGATAAAGTATTTTTTTATTTCCAATTTTATAAATAAAATGTGGGGTTACAGATTTACCTGTTGCCAATATAGCCGTATATTTAGCTATTTGCATAGGAGTTACCAAAAAATAACCCTGCCCTATCGCACTTATTACTGTTTCGCCTTGAAACCATGGTTTTCCATATTTTTTAAGTTTCCATTTTCTTGATGGTAATATACCTACTGATTCATTTGGCAAATCAACTCCTGTTCTTTGTCCAAATCCAAATCTTGTAAGAGTTTTAGACATTCTGTCAATTCCAACTTTTAAGCTTCCTTTATAAAAATAAACATCACAACTCTCTCGTATCGCTTTTATTATATTTACTTTACCATGTCCATCTTTTTTCCAGCATCTAAACTTTCTGCCTCCTAATTCTATAAATCCCGGATCAAAAAATATTGTATTTTTATTGATATATCTACTGTCTAAAAACGATAGTGCAACTCCAGGCTTTACGATAGAGCCGGGAGGATATAGTCCATTTATCAACTTATTTGTAAATGGATGGTTAAAATCTGTAGATATTTTTTTCCACTCTTTGTAACTTATGCCATTTACAAACTCATTTGGATCAAATCCTGGGTATGAGTCAGCAGCTATGATAGCACCTGTTTTTGCATTCATAACGATAATAGCACCTGTTTTTCCTTTAAATAACTTTGATATGTATTCTTCAAGTCTAACATCTATATTTAGTGTAATATTTTTCTTAGTAGGCATAACTTTTTTTAAAACTTTTACTTCTTTATTGTATGCGGATACTTCTGTGATTTTAATACCGGGTGTCCCCTCAAGAACTTTATTATAATATTTTTCTATAGCAGTTTTTCCGATAAAACCAGTTAAACTAGCTACCTTATCATGCCTTATATCTCTTATATTGGCTTTTGATACATATCCTATAATGTGAGATAAAAGTTTACCATAAGGATAATATCTTTTTGATGCAGATGCAATTTTTATATATGGATCAAGTGATATTTCTGAAAAATACGGTATCAATTTATCATAAGATAGAAAACTGATTACTTTAACATATTTATGAACATAAGGTGAGTCTTTTTTCAAATACTCTTTTTTCAAATACTCTTTTTTATACTTTGGAAAGTATTTTGAAATTTTACTTATTTCTTTATTGAATATAGCAAATTTTGATTTTCCTCTTAAATGTGGAGCCAATGCAATACTAAAACCTAACTTATTTACAGCAAGTGCAATTGCATTTCTATCTCTTATTATACCTCTTTGAGGAGATATATCTTCAGTTTTAGTTATATTATTTTTTGCTATTTGTGCGTACAAAACATGCGATTTTACTGATATATAGTAAACTCTTGTTAATAAAATAAGCAAAATAGCAACAAAAAAGCTTATGGCAATTTTTTCTCTCATATCAGAACCGCTACCAATATATCTGATACTATATATAATAAATATATAAAATTTAAAGATGGAATTGCAAAATTAAATAAATAATCTAAAATCAAATTTACAAAATAATAACCGATATAAGCATTAATAATATGAAAAAAAATTCTATAATTTTTTTCACTAAAAAAATTATTAATTTTATGAAAAATAAAAAAATAATATATTATGAAAAATATAATAAAAGAAAATGGTATAAAGCCTTTATCTATTTCAAAAATAAATATATATATAAATGCCAATGTAACAGGAAATATACAGTTTTTTTTATTTATATTGGTCAATATGAAGTAAAAAGAAACACCAAAAAGTGGAGTAAAAAATAAATAAATAGAGCTTATTGATTCATAAATTATCAATAGTATAAAAATTATAAAATATTTTAAATTTTTTTTATAAATGCTATCTCGTTGCATACCGGAAAATATTTGCATTTGATGCAGTCCTTCCAAATTTTTTGTTCAGGAAGTTTTGTTTTATCTATTTCTGTAAAATCCATTTTTTGAAAAAAATCTCTTTCATAAGTCAATGCAAAAATTTCTTCAACTTTTAGTTTTTTACCTTCAAAAATCATTCTTTTAATAAGGTTTTGTCCTATATACATACCTCTAAAATTTTTATCAATTATGATGCTTCTTATTTCTGCTAATTTTTTTGAAAATATATGCAATGCACAAAAACCTATGATTTTTCCATCAATTTTTGCAACTGTATATGATCTTATATTAGTAGCGATCTCATCATCACTTCTAAATAAAATAGTACCGTTTTCAACATCAAATCGTACTAAATCCTGCATATCATCTATATCACTTAATACGGGTTTTTCATATATAATATTCATATTTCAATTAAACAAATAACCAAAGATGGCTTTATTTGCTTTATTTACTCCAGTTTTTTTAAGATTTGAGACGAAAATGCAATCTTTGAAATCTTTTTTTAATCTTGATAATTCTTTTTGATTTAGCTTATCTGTTTTAGTAAATATTTCAATTACTTTTTGATCATCTTTTTTTATACTTTTTAGAAATTCTCTAACATCATTGTCAATTTTTTGATTTGGGTGTCTTGCATCTATAAGATGAATAAATACTCTTATGGAAATTCTATTTACTATAAAATAATTTAAGCTTTTACTCCATTGTTCTTGCAAACTTTTTGAAACTTTTGCGTATCCAAAACCAGGTAAATCCACAAATCTTGTTAAATATTTCTTATCTTCATTTTTATACACTATATCAAAAAAATTTATAAGTCTTGTCTTTCCGGGTGTTCCAGAGCTTTTTGCCAAATTCTTTTTATTTGTAAGGAGATTTATAAATGAACTTTTACCGACATTGCTTCTTCCCAAAAATGCAATCTCGCTCATACCTTCACTTATCATATTTTCTTCCGAAGTACAAGAAGTTAAAAATTTTGCTTCAACCACTCTTATCACTTTGTATTATCTTTAACTTTAAAAATAAATTTTACAGGCTTTTTGCCATCACTTTTAACATCATATTTTCCATTAAGTTGGTCTATTTGTATATCATCACCATATATTTTTTTACTGCTGTTTAAATCTTGCAAAAAGGCATTACCTATAAAATGATAAATTTTTTTATTAGGATCGTATATAATTTCATTTGCTTTCCCGGAATAATGTTTTTTATTTAGTATCAATTTAAATTTCGCATTTCCAGTAGCTATGTACTCTATGGGCTTTCTCTTTTTGTCAAAATGTATTACAAGCTTATTTGCTGTAATCGTATCATATCCTTTCACAACTTTTACATTTCCAATAAATCTCGATATTTGTTTTATCTCATTGGCCTCAAAAGATTTTGATGTTACTGTAACGCTTTGGCTTTTTCCTTGCATAAAACTTACTGTAAGCAGTAAACCCAACAATATATATTTCATTATCTCTCCGTATGTATTTGTGCTTTTATATTTTTAGCAATTAATCTCTTTTGCTTCTTATAATATATGAAAGAACTTCCAATAAGAGTGCTATTATCAAATGTAGATTTAAAAGCTGTCTTACTTGAAAGTATATCTTTTTTTAAATTATAAGTTACTGTATTACTAGAAAGAGTTCTGTTTAAATCGCTTTTGTAAAGAACATTTCCGTATAAGTTTAATATGTTGTTTTCTAAAATTCCTTTATTTGCCCATATTTGCTCTTTAGCGTTTATTCTATTTCTGCTTGAATGTATGCCATAAAATATATCTTTGTATTTATATCGTTTTGCACTTTTTGCCTGTAACTTCCCATCAATGCCATTATATGTGATATTGTATGTTTTAATATCTTTGAATTCCATAAGAGCTTTTGCTTGATTTTTATCAGGTTTTAGTGTTTTTTCTTTTTGATAAATTATAAAAACAGAAGATAAGAAAAAAAATATTATAAAAAAAGAAAAAAATTTTATTCCCAAAGTTTCAAAAACCTCTCAGTTAAATTATTGTATTCAAAGAGTATTTCAACCATCTCTCTTATCGCTCCATCGCCACCATTGCTTTTTAACTTAATTTTTGAAGCATCTTTTGCATATTTTGTTGCATTATTTGGAGCAAAAGAAAAACCAACTTTTTCCAATATACAAACATCATTTATATCATCTCCTATATATGCTGTTTCACTATATTTTATACTCTCTTCTTTTAGTATAAGATCCAACTTATCTATCTTTTTTCTAACTCCTTGATATAAATAATCAATGCCCAATTCTTTAGCTCTAATAGAAACTACTTTTGAGTTTCTACCGGTTATTATAGCAGTTTTTATACCTAATTTTTTCAAAGAAACTATTCCTAATCCATCTTTTACATTAAATACTTTAATTTCTTTATTTGAATCATCATAAAGTATATCACCATTAGTCATGCACCCATCTACATCAAAAACTACAAGTTTAAGACTCATAGTACACCTTTTGTACTTGGAATACCAGTTTTTTGATTTTTTTTCAATGCTCGTCTTAGAGATATAGCAAAAGATTTAAATGCAGCTTCTGCAATATGGTGCTTATTGCTGCCTCTTTCTTTTATTATATGTGCATTTATTGATGCATTAAACACTAAAGCTCTAAAAAATTCTTCTATCAATTCCGCATCAAAATCGCCAATTTTTCCAAAAATTGGAACATCATATACTAAAAATGGCCTATTTGATAAATCAATACTACATTTTACAGAAGCTTCATCCATAACTATAGTAGCATCAGCAAATCTTTCTATATCTTTAAGAGGATACAATTCTTTATATAAAGCTTTTCCAATCACTATCCCAACATCTTCTACGCTATGATGAAAATCAACATAGGTATCACCTTTGCAATCTAATTCCAAATCAATTAATGAGTGCTTACAAAATGATTCTAGCATGTGATCAAAAAAGCCAATTCCTGTGATAATATTGCATTTGCCTTTTGTTTTCATATCCAATTTTAAAACTATATTAGTCTCTTTTGTTTCTCTTTTTATTTCTGTCAAAATTATCTCCTAACTATAAAGGCGCCACCAAAATCACCTCTTTTGATAAAATCTCTTGCCTCTTCTTCACTTTTAAAGCCATTTAGCCAAACTCTATATATTGGTCTTCCTTGATATATACCTTTTATTATAGAAGTTTTATATCTGTTTAGATAATTGTTGTATCTATTTTTATATATTCTTGAACCCTGGATTCTTCTAAAAGAAGCAATTTGTACAGAAAAATTATTTATTTGTACGGATTGTTTTTTAGCACTTTTTGCCGTAATTATACCATTAAATCCTAAAACTTCCAATCTAACAGGAGCAGTACCTTTTGATATGACATCCAATCTTTTTGCAGCTGCATATGATAAATCGATGATTCTATTTTTTACAAAAGGCCCTCTATCATTTATTCTGACCACAACACTTTTGCCGTTTAATAAATTTGTAACTTTTACAATCGTGTTCATTGGTAATGTTTTATTTGCAGCAGTAAGAGCATACATATCGTAATATTCACCATTTGAAGTCTTCTTGCCATGAAAATTAGGACCATACCAACTTGCAATACCTCTATATACATTTCCGGTTTGAACGACAGTTGGATAATAGGTTTTGCCATTTACCACATAAGGTCTCATTGTAGCGTGTTGTATACTTGCAGAATTATTTATATGATGACTTAATGGTCTGTTGTATACAAAACCTCCATTATAATAGTTTTTTGAAGAGCACCCTGCTATAGTGAAGATTATAAAAATGATTAAACTAAAATTTCTAATTTGGTATAACAATCTTAACTCCCGGCCTCAAAAAAGAATTTTTCATATTATTTGCTTCCATAATTTTTTTTATTTTTACTCTAAATTTTTTTGATATAAAAGATAGTGTATCACCTCTTTTTATTATATATTTTATATATGCTGGTCTAATAGATGGTATAATTAATCTCTTATTTAAACTTAATAAATTACTTTTTAAATGATTAAAATCCCGTATAATTTTATAAGATACCCCAAATCTCTTGCCTATAAGATACAAACTATCGCCTTTTTTTACATTATAAACATAGAATTTTTTATTACTGTTTTTTTGTTTAAAATTACTTTTAAAGAGAGAATATTTTGAATATGGTAAATATATTGTATATTTTTTATTAAACGGTGGGGTAAAATAATACCTTAACTGAGGGTTATATTCTTTTAACTCACTCGGTGATAAATGTACACTTTGGGCTATACTTGCCAAAGAGACACCGCCATTTACTTTTACAGGTTTAAGAAAAAAAGTATTTCCTCTATTCATTAAATGTTCCATTTTATTTTCTGAAATAAAATCTTCATTATTAGATAAATTTGCCATCATTATGATTTTTCTAAGATAGAGCCTGCTCTCTCTTGGCAAATACTTTTTCTTATTATTTATAAGTACACTTAAATTATCTGTACCGAGTTTTTTAATAACTCTACTCAACTTTCCTTCGCCACAATTATATGCCAAAGCAGCCAAATACCATTTGCCAAATCTTTTGTGAAGAAATTTTAAATACTTTATGGCTACTTTTGTTGACTTTATAGGATCTCTTCTTTGATCAATATATCTATTTATTTTCAAACCCATTATTTTTGCAGTTCTTGGCATAAATTGCCAAAGACCAACTGCCTTTGTTTTTGACTTTGCTTTTGCGGAAAAGCTTGATTCGACCATTGCTAGATATAAAAAAGCTTTGGGAATTTTTGCTTTTGCTAACATATTTCTCAATACTGGAATAAAAGTATGCCCATCTTGCAAAACTTTTAGAAAGTGTTTTGTTCTGTACTTTTCGAGATTACTATTCATTGATATAAAAACAGGGTCTTTTAAAAAACTATCGCTTATATCCAAACTTCTTAATACTCTGACCTCTTTTGTGTAGTCATTTTCAACAGTCAAAAAAGCCCAAGATGCTTGAAAGCATAACAATAAAGCTAAAAAAATTTTAATCAAATTTATACCCTTTCAAAAACAAATTCTAATATTTTACTATAAAAACTCTTTAAAAACTCTTTTTGCATTTTTTGTTGTTATATCACATATTTGCTCATAACTTAAATTTAAAATTTCAGCCATTTTTTTAGCAACTAAAGTAGTATAAATTGGCTCATTTCTTTTACCTCTGTATGGATGTGGAGTCAGATATGGCGCATCAGTTTCTAAAATTATTCTATCTAATGGAATCTTGGGTAAAACTTCTACCAATTTCTTAGCATTTTTAAAAGTCAATACTCCTCCTATTCCAAAATAAAATCCACTGTCTGCAAGCTCAAGTAGCATCTCACTTGCATTAAAGCAGTGAAGTATGCCAAGCTGACTAAAGCTTCCATAGCTTTTTATAATTTCAAAACTATCTAAGTTAGCATCCCTGATATGAACTATCAAAGGTTTTTTAAATTCAAAAGAAAGCTCAATTTGCTTTTTAAATATACTTTTTTGATTATTTTTTTCTTCATCTTTATCTAAGTCAAGTTTGGGAAGTCGAAAATAATCAAGTCCGCACTCACCGACAGCGATACACTTATCATCTTTTAAATATTCTTTTAAGATATGTTCATCATACTCTTTTATATTATATGGATGAACTCCTGCCGCATAGAAAACTTCTGAGTATTTATGGGCAATACTTTTAGCTCTTTTCAAGTCATTTATATCAGCTCCCGGTATCACAAATCCCAAAACTCCGTTTTTTTTCGCTTTTTCTATAACAATATCCAAATCATCACTGTATCTTAAATCATCTAAATGACAATGAGTATCAATAATCATCTTTTTTCCTTAAACTTTTTGCAAAATCTATCGCTTCCTCACCTATCTTTTCTCCGCTTATCATCCTTGCTAATTCATTTATTTTTAATTCTTCTGTTTTTAATTCTTTAATTTTACTGATTCCATCCTCTTTGTAGACTAAAAAATGCATATTTGCTGTCGATGTTAATTGTGGCTGATGAGAAATAGCAAAAATTTGATAATTAACTGAGAGTTTTTTCAATAATTTTGCTATTGACATTGATTCTTTTCCACTTAAGTTTGCATCAACCTCATCAAGAATCAATATGTTATTTGTGTTTTGATTTATAACATCATTAAAAGAGCTTAAAAAAGCAAGTCTTACTCTATTAAATTCTCCTGTACTTATCTTATCAATATTTATCCCCCAAAGATCAATATATATTTTATCTCTACCTGTAATATCAAAGTTTTTTTCTTGTAACGATATTGTTATATCCTCAAGGTACAACATTTTAAGATATAAATTTATCATTTTATTCAATTTTTTTATCGCAACTTTTCTTTTATTGGAAATCTTTTTAGATAAATCTTTACATCTGTTTTGTAAAGCTTCATATAGTTGTTTTAATTCATCTTTTTCATACTTGATATTTTGATAATGCTCAACTTCTCTTTTTTTCTTTTTAAGATATTCCAAACTATCTTCAATAGAGCCGTATCTTTGCTTTAACGAAGAAAGTTTTTCTATCCTGTCTAATATATTTTCAATTTCTTCTTCATCTATCTCATTCAATTTTTCTATTGCATTTTCAAAATGAACTCTAAGTTCATTAAGACTTTCACTGATAAATGAATTATCTATCTCCAATAGGCTCAGTGCTTCGTTGGCATAACCCTCATATTCAAATAATAAATTGGCTTTTTGTATAGTTTCAGTAATTTTTTCCTTTTTTGATAAAGCTTTTTTTGTATTTAAAAGCTCTTCATATTCACCAATTTTTGGAGAAATTTCTTCAATTTTTTCTATTTCATATAGTGCAAATTCCTTTAATTCTTCGACTTTTTTCTCTTCATTTTCTATTGTATTGAGCTTGCTTGCTGCTTCTTTAAATTCTGTAAAATATTTTTTATAATCATTAAGGATTGCATCATAATTCATATTATCTTTTCGAATAATTTCATCTAATATTTTTAAAATCTTTTCATCTTTAAACTCTTTGTATTCTCTTAATGAAAGATAATCAATAATTTTTTTAGATATCTCTTTGATACTTTTTTTAGAAATCTGACTTTGATTTATAAAATATCTGGCACTTTTTCCTTTGCTGAACCTAAAGATATTGGGCTCATCATTTTCTATACCATAGTCATCTATATCAAGTACATTATCAACACTGACCTCTGCCAGGGAAGCTTTTAAATCTTTAAGTGCAAAAACTCCAAGTATCGCATCCAAAAGTATAGACTTCCCTGCCCCACTAGCTCCGCTAAAAAGTATTAAGCCATTATCAAATTCCAAATCAACTTCTTTAAAACTTAGATAATCTTTTAGGTAAAATCTCTCTATCAAACATCACCCCAATTTAATTTTTCTCTTAAAACTTTAAAATAGTTTCTTTCAGTTCTATGTATCAATTTTACCCCCCTTGGAGCAATTTTAAACTCCACACTTTCATAATCTTTCATATTAAAATTCTCTTGTCCATCTAATGAGATAGAAACATCATCTTTACTTTTTAATTCTACTTGAAAATCAACCGGTAATATAAGAGGTCTTTGAGTTAAAGAGTGAGAACAAAGAGGAGTTAATATTAAAGCTTCTGTTAAAGGATAAACTACCGGTCCACCGCTTGAGAGATTGTATGCGGTTGAGCCTGTAGGAGTTGAGACTATCAGCCCATCTCCATAATAGTTATTAAACAAAACTCCGTCAATATATCCTTTTAAATTTATCATTCCGCCTATCATTTGCCTTGAAAAAACTATATCATTAAAGGCTACTGCACTTTTTTTACTATTTTTCGTATGAAAAAATACATTCAAAACCATTCTTTTATCTATTCTGTAATCACCTAAAAAAAGTTTGTCTATAAAGGATTCTATTTCATCAAAATTAATATCAGTTAAAAATCCAAGTTTTCCGGCATTTATAGCAAGTATTGGTTTATCATAAATATAACTTTCTCTGCTGATAGATATAAGGGTGCCGTCTCCTCCGACACAAATAAGCAAATCACTGTTTCTACACATATAATCAAAGTCAACCCCGTTTATGCCTAATAATTTGGCACTTTTTTTAAATATCAACAGTTCGGCATTATGTTCATCAAATTTTTTCTTTATTTTATCATAATATGGCTGTAAATTGTAACTGTTTGGTCTTAAAATCAAACCTACTTTTGTAATTTTTGTAATTTTTTCATGTATATTTACAATTTGCACCTTATACCTTTATAATTAAAATTATTTTCTGTATAATAGCAAAAGTTTTTTAAAGGAGTGTTTATGAGCAGTAAAAGGCTGAGTAAACTTGATGCACCTAAAGTATTGATTAATGATGAAAAAGTTATGGGTGAAAATGATTTTATAGTTTCAAAAACCGATAAAAAAGGTTTTATAACATATTGCAATAAAATATTTATGGATATGTGCATGTATAGTGAAAGCGAGCTTATAGGAGCAAATCACAATATCATAAGACATCCTGATATGCCTCGAATTGCTTTTAAACTTTTATGGGATTTAATCAAAGAAAAAAAAGAATTTTTCGGATTTGTTAAAAATTTAAGAAAAGACGGTGGATTTTATTGGGTATTTGCCAATATAACAGCTTCAGTTGATACGAATGGAAATATTTTGGGATACTACTCAGTTAGAAGAAAACCTCCAAAAAAAGCCATCGAGACAATTGAGCCTATATATAAACAATTAGTTGAAGTTGAGAAAACAGGCGGCATGAATGCTTCATATAAGCTATTATCTGATTTTTTAGAAGATCACAAAACAACTTATCAAGAATTGGTAACATCATTACAAGATACATAAACTTGTATTTAACTATTTTTGGATATAATCACGACTTAATTTTGATAAAACGAGGAAAAGATATTGAGAACTCATTATAACACCGAGGTTAGCGAAAAAGATATTGGCAAAGAAATAAGACTTTGCGGATGGGTAAACAGCAGAAGAGACCATGGCGGAGTGGTTTTTATAGATTTAAGGGATAAAACAGGACTTATACAACTTGTTTGCGACCCTAAAGACAATGAAAAATCTTGGAAAATAGCTGACAGCATCAGAGATGAATTCGTTTTAAAAGCGAGCGGAAAGGTAAGATACAGAGGTGAAGGACTAGAAAATCCAAATCTAAAAACAGGTAAGATTGAAGTTGTTGTTGACAATTTAATAATAGAAAATAAATCCCTTCCCATGCCATTTGATTTAGGAGATGAGAGAGTAAATGAAGAGATAAGATTAAAATATAGATACCTTGAGCTTAGAACCAAAAAAAATTTTAATATTTTCAAATTAAGAAGCAAAGCTTCAATAGCAGCAAGAAATGCCTTGGATGAACTAGGTTTTTTGGAAGTTGATACCCCAGTTCTAACAAAATCAACTCCTGAGGGAGCTAGAGACTATTTGGTGCCTAGCCGTGTACATAATGGGGAGTTTTACGCTCTTCCTCAATCTCCTCAACTCTTTAAACAATTATTGATGATAGGTGGATTTGACAAGTATTTTCAAATAGCAAAATGTTTTAGAGACGAGGATTTAAGAGCTGATAGACAACCTGAATTTACCCAGATAGATGTTGAACTTAGTTTTTGCAAACAAGAAGATGTCATAAAAGTTGCCGAACACTTGCTTTATAGTATATTTAAAGCTTGTGGTCATGATGTGCCTAAAAGCTTTGATAGAATAACTTATGATGAAGCTATGGAAAAATATGGCAGTGATAAGCCGGATCTTAGATATGATTTATCAATGGTTGATGTTATAGATATTTTTGAAAATAGTACAAATGAGATATTTAGCTCAATTGCAAAAGATAAAGCCCACAACCGTATAAAAGCACTTAAAGTTCCAAACGGAGATAACATATTTTCAAAAAGACAAATGAAAGGTTTTGAAGAATATGTTAGAAAATTTGGAGCTAAAGGTCTTGGTTATTTCCAAATGAAAGAAGATGGCCTTAAAGGACCGTTGACAAAATTTTTTAGTGAAGATGATTTAAATGAAATCATAAAAGCAAGTAAGCTTAAAGTCGGTGATGTTGTATTTTTTGGAGCCGGAGATAAAAAAGTTGTTTTAGATTATATGGGTAGATTTAGGATTTATTTAGCTGAACTTATGGATATTATTCCCAAAGATGAATTTAACTTTATATGGGTTGTTGACTTTCCTATGTTTGAAGTTGAAGGAGGGTCTGTTAAGGCACTTCATCATCCTTTTACAATGCCAAAAGATTTAAATAAAGAGAATATAGAAGAGATAAGCTCTATAGCTTATGATATCGTGTTAAACGGTGTTGAATTAGGTGGCGGGAGCATAAGAATACACAAAGAAGAAATACAAAATGAGATATTTAAACTCTTGGGGATTTCAGAAGAAGAAGCCAATGAAAAATTTGGATTTTTACTTGAAGCATTAAAATTTGGTGCTCCTCCTCACGGTGGCTTTGCTATAGGATTTGACAGACTAATCATGCTTTTAAGCAAAGCAGAGGGTATAAGAGATGTTATAGCATTTCCAAAAACTCAAAAAGCTCAATGTCTTTTAACACAGGCACCAAGCATTGTAAATAATGAACAACTCAAAGAGTTGGGGCTTAGAGTTAGAAAAACAGTAATGGAAAATAAAGATTAGACTTGTTGCATAATTTTAAAAAGGAGAAATTTACAATGAAACAACTTTTTTTGATCATAGGAGCTCCAGGAAGTGGAAAAACAACAGATGCTGGGATAATAGCTAAAAACAATAGTGACACAATTATCCACTATTCAACAGGCGACTTGCTAAGAGCTGAGGTAGCAAGTGAGAGCGAGCTTGGAAAGACAATAGAAAGCTTTACTTCAAAAGGCAATCTAGTACCACTTAATATAGTTATCAATACAATAGTCCAAGCTATTAAAAATGCTCCCAAAGATGTTATTTTGATAGATGGTTTTCCAAGAAGTGTGGAACAAATGAATGCACTCAATGAAATATTGAAAAATGAAAAAAATGTTAAGTTAGTCTCAGTTATCGAAGTTGAAGTTAGTGAAGAGATTGCTAAAGAGAGAGTCTTAGGCAGAGCAAGAGGAGATGATGATAATGCGGAAGTTTTTTATAACCGTATGAAAGTTTATATGGAACCATTGAAAAAAATACAATCTTTTTATACAGAACTTGGACTTTTAAAAAAGATAAATGGCGAAAGAAGTATAGAAGAAATTGTATCTGAAATGGAAAACTATATAAAAATTGCTATAACAAACTAATATAGAGGAAAAAATGATAAAAAACCCATCTTTTTACAGCGTAATCATAGGAACAGAACTTTTTAACGGAAGAAGACAGGATAAGCATTTTAAATTCTTAAATGATGAGCTTTTGGCAAGAGGATGGGAGCAAAAAGCAAACTTTGTCATAAAAGATGATCCTTCTTTTATGAAAGATGTATTTAGTCTTGTTAAAAAAGATCCAAATTCTGTGATGTTTAGTTTTGGTGGTATTGGTGCTACTCCTGATGACTTCACAAGAAAGGCAGCAGCTGATATTTTTACTAATGGAGAAACAGAACAAAACAAAAAGGCACTTGCACTTATAAAAGAGCAGTTTAAAGAAGATGCTTATCCATACAGAGTCAATATGGCAAATCTTCCAAAAAATGCTATATTGCTTAAAAATACAGTCAATAAAGTTCCTGGATTTGGGATAGATGAAAGGTTTTTCTTTGTTCCTGGTTTTCCACAAATGTCACAGCACATGATAGTAGAAGCATTGGATAGATTTTATCCTAAAAATGAAAAAAAATATTTTTGTAACTTTATAGTAACTTCAAGCGAAAATGAACTTATAAGTATCATGGAAGCTTTGCCACCTAATATTGAGTTTTCTTCACTCCCAAAATTTGTAGGTGAAAAAAGATATGTAGAAGTATACATAGCCGATAAAGATCAAAAAAAAGTTAAAAAATGGTGCAACTTTTTTAAAACTGAAACTGCCAAGAAAGAATTAGAGATAAAAGATCTCTAAAATTCAGTTAGGCATCCGGCTACGATTTTATCCGTAGCCGAAAAATTTATCTATTACTTTTTACTGCTTCTACCATATTTTTTAAACTTGGTTTAACTTCATTCCATTTTCTAGTTTTTAAACCACAATCAGGATTTATCCATAGTTGCTCTTTTGGCAACACTTCAAGTAATTTTACTATTTGCTCTTTTATCTCATCTACACTTGGGATTCTCGGTGAGTGTATATCATAAACTCCCGGTCCAATCTCTTTTTTATATCCGACCTCTTTGAAAACTTTCAAAAGCCTGTTACCACTTCTTGAAGTTTCGATTGTGATAACATCGGCATCCATAGCTTCGATTGTTTGCATGATATCATTAAAATCACTATAACACATGTGGGTATGGATTTGTGTTTTATTTTTTGCAACAGAGGTAGAGATTTTAAAGCTCTCAACCGCCCATTTTTCATACGATTTTATATTTTCATTTCTAAGAGGATATCCTTCTTTAAAGGCTGCCTCATCAACTTGTATTATTTTTACACCGGCATTTTGCAAATCATTTATCTCATCAGCTATAGATAAAGCGATTTGCATAGAAGTAACTTCTTTTGGCTGGTCATCTCTTACAAATGACCAGTTAAGGATGGTTACAGGACCGGTTAACATACCTTTGACGATTTGCTTTGTTTTACTTTTGGCATACTTGATCCACTCTACTGTCATAGCAAGCGGCCTGCTGACATCTCCAAAGATAAGTGGAGGCTTAACACATCTGCTACCATAGCTTTGCACCCAGCCATTTTTTGAAAAGGCAAAACCATCAAGCATTTCGCCAAAATATTCAACCATGTCATTTCTTTCAGGTTCACCGTGAACTAACACATCAAGCCCTATACTCTCTTGAAATTCAATACATTCATCTATATAGTTTTTAATCTCTTTCTCATAAGATTCTTTTGATATATCACCATTTTTATACTCTCTTCTTGCTTTTCTAAGTTCAACTGTTTGAGGAAATGAACCTATTGTAGTTGTCGGCAAAACAGGAAGATTTAAAACTTTTTTTTGTATTTTTATTCTTTCACTGTAAGGCAATTCTCTATTACTTGAATTTATAGTGCTTATCCTTGCTTTCACCTCTTCATTATGAATTTTTTTGGAAACTTTTCTAAAATGCAAAGCTCTTTTGTTTGCGGCTAACTGCTTTTTATCTTCATCATTCAAAGCATTCATACCATTAAAAAATAAATTTGAAATAAGATTTAATTCACCAATTTTTTCTACTGCAAATGCAATCCAGCTTTTTATCTCATTATCAAGTTTATCTTCATATTTGAGTGTAAAAGGCACATGTAAAAGCGAGCAAGAAGTTGAGACTATAAGCCTATCTTTGTTTATCTGTGAAGATATTTCATTTAGCAGTGAAACTTTTTTTTCTATATCGCTTATCCAAATATTTCGCCCGTCTATAACTCCAGCTATTAACACTTTATTGTTTTTTGCTATCTCAGGAAGTACATTTATATTTTTCGAACCATACACAAAATCAAGCCCTATTGCCCAAATGCCTGTATTTACCAAAACAAGAGTAGCTTCACTTGAATGCTCAAAGTAAGTAACAACAGCTATTTTTATATGCTTTGAAACACTACTTAGTCTATCATAAGCAATTTTTAAAAGTGATAACTCTTTTGAAGTACAATCTTTGGCAAAATATGGCTCGTCAAATTGAACAATAACTTCTTTATCAAATTTTGAAATTTCTTGCAGAAGCTCTTCATATATAGGTAAAATTTTATCAAAAATTTGAAATTTATCTTCAAAATCTATCGCTTTTGAAAGAGCAATATATGTGATAATTCCTATAAGGTTTATCTTAGGCTTTATACCGAATTCTCTTGCTTCAAGATATTCATTTTTTATCTTTTTAATATTTAATTTATATTTATCTTTTATAGAAAGTTCCGGCACTATATAGTGATAATTTGTATTGAACCATTTTGTCATTGACATTGCAGTAGCATTCTTGCTTCCTCTTGCCATGGCAAAGTAAAGCTCATGTTCATTTTTTATATCTTGAAATCTTGACGGTATCGCTCCTAAGGATACACTCATATCAAGCATATTATCATACAATGAAAAATCATTACAACTTATATGCTCCACACCTGCATCTTGTTGATACTGCCAATGTCTTTGTTTTAAAATTTTAGAAGTTTTTTCAGCTTCATCAAATCCGCTTTTTTCCGCCCAATAAGACTCTAATGCCTTCTTAAGCTCTCTTTGCTCTCCAATTCTAGGAAAGCCTGTAACCCAATTTTTAGCCATAGTTATATCCTTGTTTAATTATTTATAAAAAGTTTTTGATTATTTTATTATGCTACAAGGAGTTTTGGAGGAGAGATACCCGTTCGCCGAAAACTGTAATTTTCACAATTACAATGAGGTTTTCCAAGATTTTTTGTAATTTTTAAAATAATACTGCATTTTCTTTTAAAGATACAGTTGCAATGTACCGGATTTTTTACATTTATTGTAGAAAAATATGTACATATAATCATATCATTTAAAAAATTGTCATTTGTCAAAATCAACACAGTATAACCTCAATATCACAAAGTTAGATATTATATCATAAAAATAAATATTTTAAAAATCCTGAATTTTTTTATGCAATATTTCTTCAAGCAAAACAGTGGCATAAGAGCCTTTTGGCAAGAAAAAAGAAAACTCAAACCAAGCTTCTTCTTTTTTATATTTATAATTTAAAATTTCAGGAAATATCCAGGCAAATCTTCTTGAACCTTGCATTTTATCCATCACAGCTTCGCTCTCTTGTATAAAATCTTTTTCTATGATACCTGCTAAATCAACTGCACTTGTAGATTTTGAACCTGGTAAAAAACCTGTTATTGTAATCTCTTTATTTTCAAATCTTTTAGATTCTACACTCAAATCACCACATTCAAAAGCTTTCCCATAGGGATAATGATGCCCTATATCTCCCGGTAATATTTTAAAAAAAGTTTTTTGCTTTATGATATTGTTTAAAATAATTTTAGGATAATCAAACAAATCATCAAGTTCTTTTAAATTAAATGAATTAAAAAGTTTACTCATTTCAACTCTTTTGCTTAGCCATAAGTTGAAAATATGACTTTGATATGCACTGATAAAAAATTTTCTCTTTTTTCTGTCTCTTTCTCTTTTTTTCCCAAAAAGTATATCTTTTCCTATTTCATAATTATTTTTATCACGACCAAATCTTTGGTATCCAAAATAATTTGCCATACCCTCTTTTTGTATTATATTCAATGCTTCTTCAAGTTTTTGAGCATTAACTGGATTGACCTTTTTTAATCTTAAATAAAAATTATTACCTTTTAAATGTCCGATTCTTAATTTATTGCTATGGTAATATTTTTGTAATATTTTTATCTTTATATCACCTAAATTTTCAAGCTTTTGTTCATATTTTTTATAGATTGAAATAAATTGGGAAGTCAATCCATCTTTATCTTTTAACCCCGCATACCCGATATCTCTAACTTTACATCCTAAAAATTCACTAAATTTTTGAACCATCTCCCAAGTGGTCATATCCTTTTTTCTAACTTTTAAGACAAGATGTTCGCCAACCCCGCTAAATTCATACAAAGGAACTTCTTCTACAATAAAATCTCTACTGTTTTTACTAAAATGAACATCTATTGGAGAATGATTTGTATAATATAATCTATCCATCATCTTTTTCCATAATTTTATTTTTTTATAACTAACCTGAAATTATATTGACTTTATACTTAAAGAGACCACTGCACAATACAGACACCCATAATATCATAAACTTTTTACACCCAAAGATGTATATATTGTGTTAAATATTAATATGCAAAAAAAGCATAATATAATTTTATAATTTTTCTTGCTATTTCACAGTAAAAAGTGCTAAAATAATTGCAAATAATAAATAAGGAGATATCATGTCAGATAAAATTTACAGAGTCAACATGAAAGACTTAAGTTATAAAATAGAAGATGTTCCGCAGGAGTGGAAGGGATTGGGAGGCAGAGGATTGACTTCTACTATCGTAGCGGCCGAGGTAGATCCTGAATGTCATCCGCTTGGACCAAATAATAAAATGGTATTTGCACCAGGACTTCTCTCAGGTACAACTGCTGCAAATTCAGGTAGAAACTCACTTGGAGCCAAAAGTCCGTTAAC
This sequence comes from Campylobacteraceae bacterium, assembly GCA_026993075.1. Lineage (GTDB taxonomy): Bacteria > Campylobacterota > Campylobacteria > Campylobacterales > JALSKU01 > JALSKU01. The sequence goes on along the minus strand of JALWUQ010000088.1, from coordinate 17,593 downwards.
AGGTGGTATAAAAGAAAGTAATGTCGGTGGAACAAGTGCAGGAATATTTGCAAAACTCGGAGTTAAGGCTCTTATCATAGAAGGTATTCCTGAAGATGACTCGACCTTTTATCATTTGCATGTTACAAAAGAAAAAGTAGAGATTGAAGCAGTGCCAGAACTTGTTGGAAAAGATAATTATGCTGTTTTAGATGCTATGCTAGAAAAATATAATAAAAAAGTCGCTGTTATGACCATAGGCCGTCCCGGCGAAATGAAAATGTTGGTTTCTAATATTTCAGTAAAAGATCCTCAAGGCAAGTTTAGAAGTCATGGCAGAGGCGGAATGGGTGCTGTTATGGGTTCTAAAAAGATAAAATGTATAACAGTTGATGCCGAAAAGTACAAAGAAGCAACCATAGCTGATCCTGAAAAATTTAAAGAAGCAAGTAAAATTTTTACAAAAGCATTAAAAGACAACCCTATAAGCGGTGAAGGTCTTCCTGCTTTTGGCACAGATGTACTAGTAAATATTATTAATGAAGCTGGAGCTTTGCCAACTAGAAATTTTAGAAGCGGTAATTTTGAATTTGCTGAAAATATTTCTGGTGAAACTATGGCGGAAAATATAAAAGAAAGGGGCGGGAAAACCACTCATGGATGTCATGCAGGGTGTGTCATACAATGCTCTCAAGTATATGATGATAAAGATGGAAATTACTTAACTTCCGGGTTTGAGTATGAAATGATTTGGGCATTTGGAGCAAATCTCGGTATCAAAGATTTAGATATGATAGCTAAAATCGATGCTTTGATGGATGATATAGGGGTTGATGCCATAGAAACAGGAGTAACTTTAAGTCTTGCCGTTGATGCTGGGATTATTGAATACGGTGATGGTGAGAGAGCTTATGAAATACTAAAATATGAATTGGCAAAAGGTACTCCGCTTGGAAGAATTATTGGAAGCGGTGCCGGTAATCTTGGCAAACTCTATGGACTTGTAAGGGTTCCTGTTGTTAAAAACCAAGGAATTCCTGCTTATGAACCACGAGCTGTTAAAGGTCAAGGTGTAACTTATGCTACTACACCAATGGGAGCAGATCATACAGCAGGTTATGCAGTCGCTACAAATATATTAAATAGTGGAGGATACATAGATCCGCTCAAAAAAGACGGACAGTTGGAATTATCCAGAAATCTGCAAATTGCCTCAGCAGCAGTTGACAGTACAGGAATGTGTATCTTTGTAGCTTTTCCCGCACTTGATGATCCTAAATGTTTACCGGCACTAATAGATATGATAAATGCCAGATTTGGTATAAATTTAACAGCTGAAGATGTAACTAGTTTAGGTGAAAATATAATAAAAATAGAAAGAGAATTTAATAAAAAAGCAGGTCTTACAAATAGCGATGATAGACTTCCTGAATTTATGAAGTATGAACAACTTCCTCCTCACAATGTTGTTTGGGATTTTACAAATGAAGAACTTGATAGTGTATGGGGCTATCTTGATGAAAAATAGCATTAACATTACTGTTAAGCTTTTTGCACATTACAGAGAGGGTAGATTTAAAGTAGATCAAAAGATTTACCCTCAGGATATAAGTGCTGCGGATATAGTAAGCGATATAGGAATAGATGAAGATGATTTACCAATAGGTGTTTTAATGGTAAATGGTAGACATGTTAAAAAAGACTATATATTAAAAGATGGTGATACTTTTTCCATATTTCCAAAAGTTGGAGGCGGTTGAGGGATTGGCTTAAAAATGATTTCCTTTACATCTGCTTTTAAAGCTTCCTCTTTTTGCTGTGGCAAAGATATTTATAGGTGTTTTTGTCAATTTTCCAAGAGATAAGATTTTTTGCTTATCTCTTTTATCAAATGAAAAAAGAATCTCATATTCTTCCCCACTACAAAATTCTTCTTTGCTAAAATTTTTCTTAAATTTAAACCCAACTTTATTTGTACTTGAGAGTCTTGAGAGATCTTTGGATAATCCATCTGAAATATCCAAGGCACTACTAATGTACTTTGAAGCTTTATAAAAGAATTTATCTTTTAATTTTGGTTCTGTAAATTTAGACTTTTTGTTTACTTTTAAACCTTTTAATAATTTTTTTAAATCTTTTCTCACATTGCCAATATCACCGGTATATGCCAGATAATCACCCTTTTTCATTCCTTTTCTTCTTATTGGATTTTTTGTTTTTGAAATTAAAGTAATAGATATATCAAGTTTATCACCAGCTACTGTATCTCCTCCTATTATTGTTATATTATAGTTTGAACAGGCAAAATCAAATCCACTTTTAAGCTCTCTCATATTTGCAAATGAAAAATCTTTCGGTAACATTATGCCCAAAAGCGCATATTTTGGCTTTGCATTCATTACGACAGCATCAGAGACATTAACGAGAATACTTTTTATGGCAATCTCTCTCAAACTCATCCACTCTCTTTTAAAATGTATTCCTTCGCAAAAAAGATCTTTCGATATAACCTGATTCTTTATTACAGCACCATCATCGCCGAGAAATTTATTATTGAAAAGTGATATAAAATAATCTTCTTTATTCAAACTTTACCTTTATATAAATATACAAATAGTATTATAACACAATTTTGTATTGATTATTTTGTGTATAAATGTAACAAATGCATTATTTTTGTATTAAAAAATGTTACTTTTTGTACTTTTTAAAGAAAGTGTTTGTATAATGTAACTCGTTTTAAGAAAATTTATTGGAGGAAATATCCCATGAATATACCAATTCACCGTTTTGATGCAATTATTGTTGGAGCTGGACTTGCTGGGCTTGCTGCGGCTAGAGAGTTAGAAAGTCATGGAAAACATGTTGCAGTAATAAGTAAACTTCATCCCCTAAGAAGTCATTCGGGTGCGGCTCAAGGCGGCATAAATGCTGCTTTAAAAGATAAAGACAGTATAGATTCGCATATGTTTGATACTATAAAAGGAAGTGATTATTTGGCTGACCAGGATGCTGTTAAACTGATGTGCGAAGGTGCGCCGGAAACTATAAGATGGGTTGAGGGCATGGGTGTTGTATTTAGCAGGGAGAAAAATGGAGATATTGCTCAAAGACCTTTTGGAGGTCAATCTTTCCCAAGAGCTTGTTACGCAAAAGACCGGACTGGTCTCACTTTACTCCAAACTATATTTGAACAAGCAGATCGTGATGGAGTTGAATATTGGGATGAATGGTATGTGGCTGATATAATTCAAGAAGATAAAAATGTCTATGGTGTTGTTGCATATAACCTTAAAACCTTAGAACCAGCTATATTTAATGCGAAAGCTGTAATGTTAGCAACTGGAGGGTATGCAAGAGCTTATAAAATCAATTCAAATGCTCATGCCAATACAGGCGATGGATTATCTATCTATGCAAGACATGGATTACCTCTTAAAGATATGGAATTTGTACAATTTCATCCAACAGGTTTAGCTGGTACAGGTATACTTATAAGTGAAGCTGCAAGAGGAGAAGGTGGAAGACTTTTTAACAGCGAAGGTGAAAGATTTATGGAAAAATATGCACCTGAAAAGATGGAATTGGCACCAAGAGATCTAGTTAGCAGAGCTATTACAAAAGAGATTTTAGAAGGAAGAGGAATTGGTCCTAACAAAGATGCTGTATATTTGGATTTAACTCATTTAGGAAAAGATAAAATACTCTCAAGATTACCAGAATTGAGGGATTTAGCAATTACATTTTTAGGACTTGACATGATACAAGAACCTATTATGATTGCTGCAACCGCTCATTACTCAATGGGAGGAATACCAGTAGATAATGATGGAAGAGCAAAACTAAATCAAGAACATAGAATACACGGACTTTATGCTGCTGGAGAATGTGCCTGTGTAAGTGTGCATGGTGCCAATAGACTTGGCGCAAACTCACTGCTGGAAGCAATATTCTTCGGAAGACATGTAGGGCAGACAATAGTATCTGATTTGAATGATAAAGACTTTTTAATTCACAAAAAGCCGGATATGAAAGATGCTGATAGAATGCTCAATGAAATAAATAATATTTTAACTTCAAGCGGAGATGAAAAAGTTCCAGTCTTAAGGACTGAGCTTCAAGAAAGTATGACTAAAAACGCTGGTGTTTTTAGAACTGAGGAGTCACTGCTAAAACAAAGAAGAAAATTAAAAAATCTTAGAGAAAGATTTAAAAATATTAGAATTGATGATAAATCAAAAATTTATAATACAGACTTACAAGAAGCACTTGAACTTGGTCACATGCTTGATTATTCACTTTTTATAATTGAAGGTGCAATAGCAAGAAAAGAGAGTCGCGGTGCTCATTTTAGGGATGATTATCCAAAAAGAGATGACAAAAACTTTTTGAAACATACTTATGCTACTATGAATGAAAACGGTGAGATAAATATGGAATACAAAGATGTGCAACTTGGTATTTTTGAGCCACAAGAACGAACTTATTAGGGAGCGGAAACAATGAAAATTAAAAAATCATATTTCAATATTGATACAATTAGAGATACAAATCAAATTGTCAAGGATTTTACACCTTTTAAAAAGGAGATTTTAGGATGAGAGAACATACAAAAAGAAAGGTAATATTTAAAGTCTTTAGATTTAATCAAGAAACGGACCATTTACCATATTATTTAAAGTATGAAATGGAAGTTGCACAAGATGAGGTGATTTTAGATATTTTAAATAGAATTAAGTGGGAGTTTGATGGCAGTTTCAGTTATAGAAGGAGTTGCAGACATGGAATTTGTGGAAGCTGTGCTATAAAAGTAAATCAAAAACCTGTACTTTCTTGTACGGAAAATGTTTTTAATTTGATTGATATGTATGGAAATGAGTTAGTTCTTGAGCCTCAAGATGAAAAAAGAGCTGTTAAAGATATGGTGATTAACAAAAAGAACTTTTGGCAAAAATACTCCAAGGTAAAACCATTTTTAGTGGCAGAAATAAACAATCATCCAAAACATGAAAATATTATTTCGCAAGAAGAGGTAGATTTGTTAGATGAGTCTGATTATTGTATTCAATGTGGAAATTGTTTTTACGCCTGCCCTTCTGTTAAAGTAAACGATGAGTATCTTGGACCAGCAGCCCTACTAAAAGCTTTTAGATTTAATGCAGACATAAGAGATAATGCAAAAAATGAAAGGCTGGATATTGTAAATGAGCCTGGTGCAGGAGTTTGGGATTGCGTTAAGTGTTATGAGTGTGCAGAGGCTTGTCCTAAAGATCTCTCACCTATAAGCAAAATAGGGAAACTTCACAATCAAATATTCCAAAATAACAAAGCAATCAATAATGTTGCAACAAGACATGCAGTTGGCTTTAAATCTTCTATTAAAAAACATGGAATATTAGATGAAGGAGAATTGGTAAGATACAGCGAAGGAAGCATAGGAGTTTTAAAACATTTGCCCGAAGCTTACACTATGTGGAAAAAAGGCAAGATAGTTATGCCTTGGAATATGCCAAAATCCAAAAATATGGATGAAATTAAAAAACTCGTTGAAATTAGTTCAACAGTTGATTTTTAAGGAAAGAATATGAGTAAATTAAAATATGCATTATACACAGGATGTACTGCAAAGGAAAGCACCCCGGAACTCTTAAAGTCAACTATGGCTGTGGCTAGAGCACTTGATATAGAGCTTATAATCCTGGAAGAAGCAAGTTGTTGTGGCGCTGGTCATTTGCAAGATTTTGATGAATTTTTATCTCTAACACTAAATACCAGAAATATATGTTATGCTGAAAAACTTGGATTAACAATGGTTACAATATGCAATACCTGTCAGCTAAATACTTCTCTAACAAAAGAAAAACTTGATAATGACGAATCGTTGAAATCAAAAGTAAATCAAAAATTATCTGAAGTTGGACTAGAGTATAAAGGTACTTCTGATGTTAAGCACTTCTTATATGCAATTATAGATGATATTGGAGTTGATGCCATAGCAGAAAAAGTTACAAAGCCATTGAAAAATTTAAATATTGCTCCATTTTATGGATGCCATAATATCAGACCAAGCTCTCTTCATAAAAATAATAATGGAGGCGAGAATCCTTATGTACCAAATTCTATGGAGAGATTAATATCTGCTTTGGGAGGCAATAGTGTAAACTATGCACACAAAAATAAATGCTGTGGCTTCCATGTTGAGCTTCAAGCCCCAAAAACTGCGAACAAACTCTCAGGTGATGCAATGCTTGATGCTATGGATAATGATGCTGATGTTGTTGTAACTCCCTGCCCTCTTTGTCATTTGAGACTTGATGTTCAACAACATAACATATCAAAAGAAATTGGAAGGGATGTCAACATGCCAGTACTTCACTTGCCACAAATGATTGGTTTAGCTTTGGGTATCACACCTGATGCACTTGGATTGGATCACAATGTAAGTGAGGTTACTTTTCTTTAAATATATATAAATAGGATATTTTATATCCTATTTATATTAATAATATAAGAATAATAAAGATATAATAACTCACATTAAAAAAAGGAGTTATAAAATGCCAAAAATAAATAGATATGTTGATATAGATACTGTTGAAAGAGAGTCAAAAAAAGATTATATTGACAGACATTCCCCGTTTATCCATTGTGCTGATACAGCTAAAAGTTCTGATGTATTTGAAGTAACTGTAAAAGTAGGAAACGAATACACTCACCCTGATGATTTTGATCATTATATTGCAAATATGTCTTTGTATAATAAAGAAACTCTTTTAGCCAGAGCTGATTTTGTCGCAGGAACTTTAGGTGGACAAGGTGAAAAAGGTCATGCCGAAGTAACTTTTAAAATCAAGCCTCAAGGTAAAAAAATGACTTTGGTTGCTCAAAGTTATTGTACAAAGCATGGTGTCTGGGAAAGTGATCCAAAAGTAGTAGAAGTAACAGAATAAAAATATATCCTCTGTCTTTAAAAAGATGGAGGGTTCAGTATCGTTATTTTAAATAGAGTTTAAAATCTAAAAACATACTTTAGATTCTAATATTTTATATAAGCTTAATATCTCTAAAAAGAAATTTCTAAATGAAAGAATTAAAAAAGTTAAGATTGCTAAAAGAATTATATACTTATCAATCATTGGGATTAGAGTATTTTAATGATATAAAAAATATCAAACAGACAGATATGCAAATATCTAATTCTCTTCCAAATTCAATAAATAAATTGAAAAATACCGTCTTAAACTGTCATCTTTGCACATTGTCAAAAACAAGAAAAAATACTGTCTTTGGAGAAGGAGATATTAACTCCTCCTTATTTTTTATAGGAGAAGGCCCGGGTGTCAGTGAAGATGAAACAGGAAGGCCTTTTGTCGGCAGAGCTGGAGATTTGCTGGTAAAAATAATAGAAAATGTTTTAGAATTACAAAGAGAGGAAGTTTATATATCAAATATTGTAAAATGCAGGCCTCCAAACAATAGAGTGCCGACACAAGAAGAATCTAATGAGTGCCTGCCATATCTATTGAAAGAGATAGATATAATAAATCCTAAAATCATAGTAACATTAGGTGCAACTGCATACAGATATCTAACTGGCGACAAAACTCCTATTTCAAAGATTAGAGGAGAAATTATCGAATTAAATAATATAAAAATTATACCTACTTTTCATCCTAGTTATTTACTAAGAAATCCATCTGCTAAAAAATTCGTTTTTTTAGATATGAAAAAAGTAAAAAATTTATTATAACCGACCTTAAGTTCTTACAACTCCCTTGAAGTTACGAATAGTAGGAGTTTTCGAGAAAAAAGTGCATAAAGTCAGTTATATCAAACAAAAATTGGATATAATATCAATTCATATAATTTATGGAGTTTTTTTTGAAATTTATTGTATTGTTATTATTTTTTATCTCAAGTCAGGTAATCTTTGCTAAAAGTCTATATTTGTCAACCTTGCCATTGCCGGGTACTCATGTTATAAATCTTGGTGTAAAAAATTGTGATACAGTTTGCTTGAGAACTTTTCTTCAAAATGGGAAGGTATTTTCTTTTTTAGCTTACTATGACAAAAATAATACAGATGCAAACCTTTCCTCAAGCTATAAAATACTAAAAGAGTCTTTAAATATTCGACAATTAGTTACTACACAAGAATTATCAATAGCATTAATGATTCCTAAACAAGTTATCGGTAGATATGCCATAAGTACAGCCAATTCAATTATTGCTTATCTTTTAGATAGAAATATTAATTTTAAATTCGAACTTTTTAACTGTAAAAATGAAACTCTACCACTGATAAAGGAGTCTGTAAAAAAGATACAAGAAAGTGGGTACAGCTTTGTAATTGCTCCTTTTACTATAAAAGGTGTAAACAATCTATCACAAATCAAAACTTCTTTAATATTTTATATCCCTACAATAAATAAAATTGAATTTTCCGGAAATAATACAAATTTTATCTTTGGCGGTATCAATTATAAAAAGCAAATTGACAAATTATTATCTTTGACAAATGACAGAATTGCTATTTTTTCAGATGAAAGCTCCATAGGTTATAAACTAAGTAGTTATCTCCAAAACAGCGATAAAAGGATAGTTTATCAAAAAGTTATACCGCAGTCTCAAAGTAATTTTAGATCTATTTTAAGATACAACAGAAGATTAACAAACAGTTCTGTCTTTTTAAATACTCCTTTAGTAAAAACAAGTCTTTTATCATCACAATTTAGATTTTACGGGATTTTGCCTTATGCACTTTTTTCAACACAAATCAATTACAATCCTCTTCTTCTAAGCTTAACTCAATATGATGATAGAAAAAATTTTTATATAGCAAATTCTATTGGTAAAAGTGATACCAACTTACTTGCAATCAATAAACTTTTAGGTAATAATATCTTGTTTGATTGGATTAACTATTCCACTTCAATTGGGATAGATTATATATATACACTATATTTTAATAATAATGCAAAAAGATTATTTAATGAAAATATCATAAATAATCAGGTAAATTACAATATATCCATAGTAAAACCTACAAAATCAAGTTTTAAAGAGATAGATATTTTTAATAATTAAATTAGCTGAAATCTCGGTCGTTTCTATTTTATCTCATAATTTGGCAAAATAAAGATTGTTATGGACCTTCAAAGTATGTTTTTAAAATCATAAGAATATTGTCATCCATTTTGGAAGGTTTTAAATTTTTTATATATACCAATTTAATATTCATCTTAAAAATTAGTGTCTGTTTTGCATTATAAATTTCTTGTATCAAATCCATACTGACTTTATTGATTTTATCAATTTTAGTAACAACTTCAAGTATTTCACCAAGAGTTGCACTTTTATAAAATCTCGCATTTAAATCTCTGACAACAAAAAAAGAGTTACCATTTTTAGGTGATAATCCTTTTTGAAAAAGAAGTTCACTTCTTGCTCTTTCGCAAAAATTTATATATTTGCTGTGATAAACGATACCACCTGCATCAGTATCTTCATAATAGACTCTTATTTTCACTTATGAGCCAATCTCTATCTCTTTTTCCACATTTAAACCAAAACCACTAAGACCTACAAATTCTACACCTTTTTTACCAACAAGTAATCTTATATTTTTTACCCCCATATCTTTGAGTATTCCAGCTCCTATACCATATTCTTTCATATAAGGATTTTTATGCTCTTCTTTTTCTAAAAATATAAGCAAGCCCCCATTTTTTTGCAAATATTTTATAGAATTAATTACATTATTATATTTATTAGTATTTGATAATAATGAAATGTCTAAACCTATATTTTGAAATCTGACATTTGATGTTTCTTTCAGTAAACCAAATTGGTATACTATATGGTGAGAATCTCTATGGTCAATATAATCAATCTTTTTCACTTCGCTTCCTAAAAAATCAACTCTCGCTTCAGCTATTTCCCTTACGAGAGACTCATTTTGCAATCTATATTCAACCAAATCTGATATGTATACAATGTTTAAACCATATTCTTTTGCAAAAATTTCCAAATCATTTCGTCTAGCCATTCTACCATTATCTTTCATAATTTCGCAAATAACTGCTACTTGTGAAACCCCTGCCATTTTGCATATGTCTATAGATCCTTCGGTATGGCCGGTCCTTACAAGCACACCTCCCTCTTTTGCAATAAGTGGAAAAATATGTCCTGGTCTTACTAAGTCATGTGCTTTAGAGTTATAATCAGATAGTACTTTTATAGTCATGTCTCTCTCATAAGCGGAAATTCCTGTTGTACACTCCCTAGCATCAACGGTTACTGTAAAAGCAGTCTCATGCTGAGAGTCATTGTTACTAACCATTGGTGAAAGATTTAATCTGTCTGATATTTCTTTGGAAACAGAAACACATATAAGACCTTTTGCATAACTTGCCATAAAATTAACTTTTTCAGGAGTAGAAAAAGTTCCAGCATACACCAAATCCCCTTCATTTTCTCTATCCTCATCATCCACCATAATAACCATTTTACCTGATTTTATATCCTCGATTGCTTGTTTTACTCTTTTTGTTTGCAATATTGTTCCTTCTCTTTTTTTATTGTATTGTAACAAGTTTATTATAAAATTTACAATATTTTAAAGATTTATTGTGTATAATCAGTCCAAATTTATAAAGGAAGTAAATGTCCGGTCACAATAAATGGTCAAAAATAAAACATGTCAAGGCAAAACAAGATGCCATAAAAGGTAAAACTTTTACAAAAGCTATTAAAGACATTACCACAGCAGCCAGATCCGGTGGTGGAGACCTTGAAGCAAATGCTGCACTTAGACTTGCTGTTGAAAGAGCAAAAGCAGTTTCCATGCCCGCATCAAATATACAACGAGCAATAGATAAAGCAACAGGCAATCTTCAAGGCGTTCATTATGATGAAATAACTTATGAAGGTTATGGGCCAAACGGGGTAGCCATAATGGTAGAATGCCTAACAGATAATAAGAATAGAACAGTTGCAAGCATAAGACATGCTTTTTCTAAAAATAGCGGAAGCATGGGTGAGAGTGGCTGTGTAGCTTGGATGTTTGATAAAAAAGGTATCATTACCATTGAAAAAAGTGATTTGGATGATGAGATTATGGAAATAGCTATGGACAATGGTGCAAGTGATATAAAAGAATTTGATGATTTTATTTTACTTGAGTCAGAGCCAGGTGACTTTAACGAGCTTTTACAGGCTATTGAAAAACTTGATGTTAATATTCTTGAAAGCTCAGTAGGATTGGTTGCAAATAATGAAGTAGATGTTGAGGATGAAGTGGCTTTGAAAGTTGAGAGACTTATAGATGTTTTAGAAGAAAACGATGATGTTGAAAATGTATATCATAATATGAGTTGATTAACTTTAGAGTTACTTTTTTTATGTATAATTTTAAAAAATTTTAAAAAGGATAAATATGAGAAAGATTATTTTAAGTGTAGTTGCCGCAACAGTTGTTCTAACTACTTCAAGTTTAGCGGCTGAAAAGGTTTATGCAACAGTCAATGGTACCAATATTACAGCAAGTGATATTGCTATGGTTATTAGAAATCCAAGGATTGATTTTAGCAAACTACCTGCTATAACACAAAAAAAAGTATTAAATCAAGCGATTGACAGTAAACTTTTGGCAAAAAAAGCCATAAAAGACGGTATTGAAAAAACACAAGCTTTCAAGAATGCTTTAGCTAAATTAAAAAATGACTTAGCATTAGAAACATGGATGAAAGAAAAATACAATCAAGCAAAAGTGACAGATAAGGAAGCTAAGAAATTTTACACCGAAAATCCAAGTAAATTTATACAACCGCCTGAAGTTGAAGCAAGACATATACTTTTAAAAACAAAAAAACAAGCTGAGGCCGTTATAGCACAATTAAAAGGATTAAGTGGAAAAAAACTTGAAAAGAAATTTATAGAGCTTGCAAAAACAAAATCTGTCGGACCTACTGGAAAAAACGGCGGACAACTTGGATGGTTTCCTAAAAACAGAATGGTTCCTCCATTTGCAAATGCTGCATTCGCTTTAAAAAAAGGACAATACACAAAAACTCCTGTAAAAACTCAGTTTGGATATCATGTTATATATGTTGAAGCAAAAAGAGGTGGAAAAGAAGTTTCTTTTGCAAATGTAAAAAATAGGATAAAATCTCAGTTAAAAATAGTAGAATTTCAAAAAAATGTCAGAGCGATAGCTAAAAAGTTAAGAGCTCATGCAAAAGTGAAAATATTCTAAAAATTTAGGAGCTAAAATGGATGCTAAGAAAGTTTTGGATTTGATAGATACAGGCATAGTTTCTGGAGAGAATTTGCAAAAACTTTTTGCTCTTGCAAAAGAGCAAAAGTTTGCCCTTCCAGCGGTTAATGTTGTAGGAACAAACTCAATAAACGCTGCATTGGAATCTGCAAGAGAAGTTAATTCGCCAATAATCATACAATTTTCAAATGGTGGTGCAGGTTTTTTCGCAGGAAAATCTCTAAATTCTTCAAAAGCCTCCATTTTAGGTGCCATTGGCGGTGCGATGTATATCCATACCATTGCAGAAGCATACGGAATTCCTGTTGTTTTACATACAGATCACGCAAATAGAAAATTATTACCTTGGATTGATGCTTTGTTAGATGCAGGCTCTGAACATTTCAACAAACTTGGTAAACCTTTGTTTAGTTCACACATGATTGATTTATCCGTTGAATCTTTGGAAGAAAATATTGCAACTTGTGAAAGATATTTAAAAAGAATGAGTGCGATTGATATGACTTTAGAGATTGAACTTGGAGTTACAGGTGGTGAAGAAGATGGTATTGATCATAGCGATATTGATAATTCCAAGCTTTACACTCAGCCTGAAGATGTGGCTATAGCTTATGAGAGACTCAGCCAAATCAGTGATAAATTTACAATAGCCGCTTCTTTTGGAAATGTTCACGGCGTTTATAAGCCGGGCAATGTTGTACTTACTCCAAAAATTTTAGATAATTCTCAAAGATATATAGAGAAAAAGTTTAAAACAGATAATAAGCCAGTTAACTTTGTTTTTCATGGAGGAAGTGGTTCTACAAAACAAGAGATTACAGAAGCTGTTAATTATGGTGTTGTTAAAATGAATATAGACACAGACACACAATGGGCATTTTGTAATGGAGTTACAAAATATATACATCAAAATCGTGATTATTTAAAATCTCAAATAGGAAATCCTGAAGGTGAAGATAAGCCAAATAAAAGCTATTATGATCCGAGAAAACTTTTAAGAGCTGGTGAAATATCAATGAAAGAAAGATTGGTGGGTGCTTTTAAGGATTTAGGCTGTATTGATAAAAATTGAAAATTCTCCAATTCAAAAGATAAATTATTTAGATTTTGATATATTTATAAAAAGAGATGATCTTTTAAGTACCGATTTTTCTGGTAATAAGGCAAGAAAATTTTTATACTTTCTTGATAACGGCTTATGTGGCATTACAAAAATTGTCTCATTTGGGTCTAATCAATCAAATGCAATGTATTCACTCTCGGTTTTGTGTAAAGATAAAAATATAGATTTTGAATATTATACAGATCATATTCCTAAATTTTTACAGTTAAACCCTGTGGGTAATTATAAATATGCTGTCGATAACGGTATGAAGATTTATCTTTTTAAAACTTGCAAATACAGCCTTTTGCTAAACAATAGAAATTTGCTCTCAAAAACAGAAAAGATTGGAAGTACTCTCTTCATTCCTGAAGGGGGAAGATGCGAAACTTCAAGATACGGTATAAATAAACTATCACAAGAGATTATAGAATTTAAAAAAAATAAAAAATTTAAAAATTTAAAAATTTTTTTGCCCTCCGGTACGGGGACAACTGCTCTTTATCTGCAACAATGTATAAATGATTTCAAAGATAACACTCAAGTTTTTACAGTAGCTTGTGTAGGAGGAGAAAGATACTTAAAAAAACAATTCTTAATGCTTGAAAAAGACCCAAGCAAACATCCCAAAATATTATCAATAAAAAAGTATCATTTTGGGAAATTAAATTGTGAATTATACAAATTTTGGATAAAATTAGGAAAACAGACAAAAATTCAATTTGACTTGCTTTATGATCCAATAGGATTTAAAAGTATGATTGAATACTTAGAAAACAATAATTATAATAATGATGAAAATATTATTTATATTCATCAAGGTGGAATACAAGGGAATGAATCTATGAAATTAAGATATAAGAGGAAATGCGGTGAAAATATTTAATATAAATGACAATGACTTTAAAGAAAATTTTGACTTACTTTTAGAAAGAGGAAAAATGGATATTGACAATGTATCTGAAACTGTAAAAACTCTTCTTGATGAAATAAAAGAAAATAAAAATATTGCTGTCAAAAAGCATATTAAAAGATTTGACAACTGGACACCAACAGATGATGAAGATTTAAAAATATCTGTCAATGCTATGAAGCAAGCCTATGATATTTTAGAAGATGATTTAAAAAATGCTCTTCATTTGGCTTATGATAGAATTAGCGATTTTCATAAAAAACAATTACCAAAATCCTGGTTTGATTATGAGAAAAATGGAAATATAACAGGACAAAAAGTTTCACCAGTTGATATCGCCGGATTATATATACCAGGAGGAAAAGCAGCATACCCAAGTTCTCTTCTTATGAATGCAATACCCGCAATAGTGGCTGGAGTTGAAGATATAATAGTCTGTACACCAACACCAAATAATGAGATAAATAATCTTTTGCTGTCAGCTATGCATATCTGTGGCATTAAAAAAGCTTTTAAAGTAGGTGGCGCCAGTGCAATAGGCGCTATGGCTTACGGGACACAAAACATACCAAAAGTTGATGTTATCACAGGTCCGGGTAATATTTTTGTAGCTACTGCTAAAAAGTTAGTTTTTGGTGAGGTAAATATAGATATGATAGCAGGTCCTAGTGAAATTGGTATTATTGCTGATAATAAAGCAGATTCAAAACTTTTAGCGATAGATCTGCTCTCACAAGCAGAACATGATGAGATGGCAAGTTCTATTATGATTACAACCGATAAAAATATTGCTATTTCCACAAAAGATCATATATATTCATTTTTAAAAACTTTGGATAGGGAAGAAATTGCAAGAAAATCTATTGAAAATAGAGGAGCAATCATAATAGTTGACACACTTTCTCAAGCTATTGCCCTTATGAATAAAATTGCACCGGAACATCTTGAAATCATGTGTGAAAAAGCTTTTGAAATACTACCTTTAATAAAACATGCCGGAGCAATCTTTCTTGGAAAAAACACACCAGAGCCTATTGGAGACTATATCGCAGGACCAAACCATACACTTCCAACAGGTGGGACTGCGAAATTTTATTCTCCTTTAAGTGTTGATAACTTTATAAAAAAATCTTCAGTCATAAGTATAAGTGATAATGGGATAAAAGATATCGGTGAAGCTTGTGCAATTTTAGCCAATAAAGAAGGCTTAACTGCTCACGAAAAATCAGTTAGATTAAGGCTATAATTACCTTAATCTAACTTGTTTTAAAACTATTCAATTTATTATTTAAATCTTTCGCAGTATTTTCAACTTGCTCAGAAACTTCTTTTATATCATCAACTACTTTTATACTCTCATTTGATGATTTGTGTACAATACTTATCTTGGATAAAATTTCTTCCACATTTTCTGCTAACTCTATTGATTCTATCAATGATTTTTCAGATCCTTCTTGTGCTTTTCTTACTATCAACGAGGTTTTATCCACTTCTTCATTTGTCAAATTGGCATCATTACTCAAATCTTCGATACTTTTAGCATTCTTGCTTATAACTTCACTAGCATTTACTATCTCTTCTACCATTAAATTAGTCGTAGCATCAATCTCAAGAAGTGATTTTTGTGTCTGTTCTGCCAACTTTCTAACTTCATCAGCCACTACAGCAAAACCTCTTCCATGCTCACCTGCTCTAGCGGCTTCAATAGCAGCATTTAATGCCAGAAGATTTGTTTGATCAGATATATCAGATATTTTACTCAATACTTGTTTTGTATCTTCAGCGGTTTTATTTAACTCATTTATTCTATTGGCAAGATCTACCCCTGATTGTGATTCTGTTTGCATCTTTTCAGCTATATGGTTTATACTGTTTCTTACTTTTTGTAATTTTTTATCAGCTTCCTCAACATCATCTTTACTTTGTCTTGCACTTGTTACAGTATCACTTAAGATACCTTTCATTGTTGAGCCCATATCATTTACTTCTTTTATCATTAATACATTTTCTTGTAATTTATCCAATACTTCATTTGAATTTTTATTTAATTTATCAGATAACACAAGGTTTTTTCCACTTACATTTTTAGCCTCTGAGACAGATACTTGTACCTTGCCTATAAATACATCAAGCCATTTACCAGCTTCTGCGAGTTCATCTTTTTTAACAAAATTTAACCTTTTTGTCAGATCTCCATCGCCTGTTGCGATACTTTTAACTCTTGAAGATAAAAAATATAATGGTTTCAATATCTCTTTTTTGAAAAAAAGCAAAAATCCCACCACAGCAAGCAAAGATGCCACAATCAAACTTATTATTATAATATAATTAAAATCTTTGATTTCTTTATCACTTTTTTTCAAAGACAAACTCAGATCCATTACGCCCAAAACATCGCCTTTTTTATTTAAAACATGACATTTTATACATTCACTTGTAGCAATCAATGGTTTTAATAATTCTAAAGTATGTACACCATTATTGTGCTCAATTATCTTTTGCTTTTTATCTTGAAATACTTTTAGAATATTTGGATTTGTTGTAAATGTATCTTTTAGTCCAAAAGTTTTTATAACACCTTTTGATTTTGATATCGTAACTTCATTGATACCATCTATTTTTTTAATAGTATCAAGCGTTTCTTTTACAATTTTTGGATTGCCTGAGTTCATGCTTGTTCTCACACCTACAAATATAGCACTGCTTAAAGTTTCAATATTATTGGTTGTAGAGTTTTTAAGTATTTTATTTGAATTATATGAAATGAAAATCAATAATAATATAGAACCTGTAATAAAAAATAGTAAAGTAGTCACTATTAATTTAGTTTTTATAGTTGAAAACATGATACTCCTTTTAAAAGATAATTTTAATTATATCCTCTTAGAATAGAAATTATTCTTAAATAATGAAAATTTATTTTTCAAGATAGCATCTCTTGCTTGAGAGACAAGATTTAGATAAAAATGTAAATTATGCAATGAAGCCAACCTAAAATATGTTAATTCTCTTGCTTTAAAAAGATGATTTAAATAACCCAAAGAATATCTTTGGCAAGTGTAACAATTACACTCTTTATCTATTGGCTCATCTTTTAGTTTGTACTTAGCTGATTTGATATTTACTTTTCCATAAGAAGTAAAAAGCGTACCGTTTCTGGCATTTCTTGTCGGCATAACGCAGTCAAACATATCAACTCCTCTTTCAATACTCTCAACTAAATCTTCAGGAGTTCCAACTCCCATCAAATATCTTGGTTTGTCTTTTGGCATAAAAGGAGTTGTGTATTCGACAATATCATACATTTCTTTATTACTTTCTC
>JALWUQ010000087.1 GCA_026993075.1 Campylobacteraceae bacterium | reverse complement strand
TTTTGAAACACGAAAAGCTTTGAAAAAGACATCAAAAGATGCCTTTTTAGTTTTAGTGAGAAAGAATTTGACTTAAAAACAGTTTGAGTCTCTCTGATTCTGGATGATTAAAAAATGTTTCAGGATCATTTTCTTCTATGATTTGACCGGATTCCATAAATATAACTCTATCAGCCACTTTTTTTGCGAAGCCCATTTCATGAGTTACACACACCATTGTTCTATGCTCATGAGCAAGTTCTATCATAACATCCAAAACTTCAGAAATCATCTCAGGATCCAGTGCACTTGTCGGTTCATCAAAAAGCATGATAGAAGGATTTTTACAAAGACTCCTTGCAATAGCAACTCTTTGCTGCTGTCCACCTGAGAGTTGATTTGGATACTTCTTTGCCTGATCGGCAATGCCGACTCTTTCAAGATAATTCATGGCAGTTTCAATTGCTTCTTTCTTTGGCGTCTTTTTAACCCAGATAGGAGCTAATGTTAAATTATCCAATATTGTCAGATGAGGGAAAAGATTGAAGCTTTGAAATACCATTGCCACATCTTCTCTGATAGCTTTTATCTTCTTCACATCATCACTAAGCTCAACATCATTAACAGTAATTGTACCTTCTTGAAACTGTTCTAAATAATTTATGCATCTAACCAGAGTTGATTTACCACTTCCAGAAGGCCCGGCTACTACTATAATCTCACCTTTTTTTACATTAAGGTTTATATCTTTTAAAACTTGAAATTCACCATACCATTTATTTAAATTTCTTATTTCGATAACATCTTCTTGTTGTTCCATGTTTTCCCTTATTTTAGATTCGTATTAAATCTTTTTTCTAATGTTTTGCTATATATTGACATCGCATAACAAAATACCCAAAATATAATAGTTACAAATACATATCCTTCTGTTTCATAACCTATCCAGTGTGAATCACTTGTTGTAAGCTGCACCATAGCAAGCAAATCAAACAATCCAATTATAAGCACCAAAGTGGTATCTTGAAAAAGTGCTATAAATGTACCTACGAGATTTGGAATCGCAACTTTCAATGCTTGTGGCAGTATAACAAGTAGCATTTTTTGCCAATATGAAAGCCCTATAGCATCAGCTGCTTCATATTGACCTTTAGGAATTGCTTGCATACCGCCACGAATTATTTCAGCTATATACGCAGCTTCAAACAAAGTGATACCTATAAGCGCTCTAAGTAATTTATTAAAATTTACCCCTTCCGGAAAAAACAGAGGTAAAATAACAGCAGACATAAATAAAATTGTTATAAGCGGAACTCCTCTAATAAATTCTATATATGTAACAGAAATACTTTTAATAATAGGTAATTCAGAAGTTCTACCAAATGCGAAAATAATACCTATTGGAAATGAGCAGACTATACCAACAGCCGATATAACTATAGTAAGCATCAATCCACCCCACTTATTGGTTGGAATATTTGTTAAACCAAAGAATCCTCCATGTATTAAAAAAAATGCTACTATAAAGTATAAAGCTGCGATAGAGAGTTTTAGCATAGATCCTTTTAAATATCTAAAACTGGCAATAACTACAAAAAAGAGTCCATAGGTTAAATTTACACGCCATTTTTCAGCTTCTGGATAAAAGCCATATAAAAACATGTCTAGCTTCATCTTTACAAATACCCAGCAAGCTCCATCACCTGTACACGCAGCCCTTGTTGTACCTTTAAAATTTGCATCTACTATCGCCCATTTTATAAATGGCGGTATAATTAACACCAATATGGCAATTCCAAGTATTGTCAAGGCTGAATTCAGAGGGGATGAAAAAAGGTTTTCTCTTATCCAATGAAAGAAGCCTATTGAATTTGACGGAGCTTTTCTTGATTCTATTTTATTATATACAGCCACTTTATCTTTCCTTAATTTTCATTTTATGATTCAGCCAATTTAAAACCAATGATATAGTAAGGCTTATAGTTAAAAATACTGCCATGGTCATCGAAATTATCTCAATAGCCTGTCCAACCTGATTTAGCGTAGTTCCTGCAAAAATTGTTACCAATCCTGGATATCCGATTGCTGTTGCTAAGGAAGAGTTTTTAACGATATTAAGATACTGATTTATTGTAGGTGGGATTGCAATCCTCACTGCTTGAGGAAGAACAACTAATTTTAATGATTGATACCCTGTAAGTCCAATGGATGCGGCTGCTTCCTTTTGACCTTTGTCTACTGCTTCGATTCCACTTCTTACCGCTTCAGCTATAAAAGTTGCGGTATATACAGTAATAGCAAATGCGAGTGCTAAAAATTCGGGATAAAAAACCTTACCACCTGTAAAATTAAATCCGTTTAAATGAGGATATGAGAAATCAAAATTTGCACCGCCTATAAAAAATGCAATTATCGGAACTACAATAAACAAAGCAATACCTGTTAAAAGTACCGGAAATTCCTGACCGGTTAATTCTTGTCTTTTTTTTGCCCATTTATTTAGAAAAACTAAAAAAACTATTACTAAAAAGAATGATATTATTACCGAAAATGTAGTTGAGTTGTATGCTGCCCTTGGTATATAAAATCCACGATTATTTATAAATATTTTTCCAAAAAAATCAATACTGCCTCTAGGATCAGGAAGCGACCTTAAGACAACATTGTACCAGAACAATATTTGCAATAATATTGGTATATTTCTAAAGATATCTACATAAGCAGCTGCAAGCTTTTTTACGAGCCAGTTTTTAGAAAGTCTCAAAACACCTATTATTAAACCTAATATTGTAGCAAGTACTATGGAAACAAAAGATACTATTAAAGTATTTAGTATACCAATTAAAAATACTCTCGCATAAGTATCGCCTTCATTGTATGATATAGGTGTGTCATTTATAGCAAAGCCTGCTGTACCACTAAGAAAGCCAAATCCGGTCCTAATGCCTCTTTGTTGTATATTGTGTGCAGTATTCACTCCGATATACCACAAAAAAGCAACTACTATCACAATAGAAAGAAATTGGAATATATAGCCCCTAACTTTTCTATCTCTTAAAAATGCCAGCATCATTATCCTTCATTATATTATTAGGTATTGGGCGGGTGATAATCCCGCCCTAGATTTAAATATATATTATTTAAATGGAGGTGAATATTGTAATCCGCCATCTTTCCATTGTGCATTCAAACCTCTTTTTATTTTAAGAGGAGAATCCATACCTACATTTCTACTATATGATTGACCATAGTTTCCTACTTGTTTGATAATGTTATAAAAACAACCTTTTTTTAAGTGCAAGTTTTCACAAAGTCTTCCTTGTACACTTAAAATTCTTTGAATTGCAGGACTTTTTGAGGTAGCTCTAAGTTTGTCAACATTTTGACTAGTAATACCTCTTTCTTCAGCCGCAACCATAGCATTGTAAGACCATTTAACGATATTAAACCATACATCATCACCCTGTCTTACAACTGGACCCAAAGGCTCTTTTGAAATTATTTCTGGAAGTATTATAGAATTATCAGGATGCTGAAGAGTAGTTCTTAGTGCGTGAAGTTGAGATGAATCTGAAGTCATAACATCACATCTACCACTTTCATATCCATTTCTAACTTGTGCAGTTGTATCATAAGCAACAAGCTTATATTTCATACCGTGACTTAAAAAATAATTCGCAAGATTTAACTCTGTGGTTGTACCTGTTTGTACACAAACAGCAGCACCGTTTAATCCTGAAGCATGCTTAACACCTATAGACTTATGCACCATAAATGCTTGTCCATCATAGAAGTTAACACCTGCAAAATTTAATCCCAAAGATGAATCTCTAGTTTCTGTCCAAGTAGTATTTCTTGAAAGCACATCAATCTCACCACTTTGAAGTGCAGTAAATCTCTCTTGTGCTGTTAGCGGAGTATATCTTACTTTAGAAGCATCTCCTAAAACAGCTGCTGCAACAGCTCTACACACATCTACATCAATACCACTCCATACTCCTGCTGAATTGGCTGAAGAAAAGCCAGGAAGCCCTGTATTGACCCCGCATTTTAAATATCCCTGGGCTATAGTGCTACTTAATGTATCCGCACTAGCACTTACTGTCATTGCAGAAACTGCAATCAAAGCTGAAACAGCTACTTTCGATAAAAATCTCATAATTTCTCCTTGTTAATTTTTTCATTAATATTATACTTATTTTTAAAAAATAATTCTTTAAAATTGACGAAAAAAAAGAAAAATTATAATTTCTTTTGATATTCGTTACTTTGGGTAACAGAAATATAAGCAGATTAAATAATTCTTTAGTGTTATATAATGTGTATGTATGTATTGTGTGTATTTTGAAGGGCTGTAAAATAGCCCTTCTTGATTATCTTATCCATTTCTTTTTTTAATAATTTCTTCGGATACATTTTTAGGAACTTCATCGTAATGATCAAATTCCATAGAGTAAGTAGCTCTTCCTTGTGTTGAACTTCTAAGATCAGTAGAATAGCCAAACATTTCAGCAAGCGGAACAAAAGCATCAACTATTTTATTTCCGCCTCTCTCATCCATTGCATTTATCTGCCCTCTTCTTCTGTTAAGATCACCAATCACATCCCCCATAAACTCTTCAGGAACTTCAACTTCAACTTTCATAATAGGTTCTAAAATAATAGGAGTTGCTTTTCTTGCACCCTCTTTAAAACACATAGAAGCTGCAAGTTTAAATGCCATTTCACTAGAGTCAACATCATGATAACTACCATCATAAAGAGTTACTTTGATATCTTCTACCGGATAACCAGCTAAAACGCCGCTTTGTAATGCTTCTTGAATACCTTTATCAACTGCAGGAATATATTCTCTTGGAACAACACCACCTTTTATTGCATTGATAAATTCATATCCATCACCTTGCTTAACAGGCTCTATCTTTAAAAATACATGACCATACTGACCACGACCACCACTTTGTTTTGCATATTTATACTCTTGATTGACTGCTTTTTTGATAGTTTCTCTGTATGCAACTTGTGGCTGACCTACTTCAGCATCAACCTTAAACTCTCTTAACATTCTGTCAACTAAGATTTCAAGATGAAGCTCACCCATACCACTTATGATAGTTTGTCCACTCTCTTCATCCGTTTGAACTCTAAAACTTGGATCCTCTTGGGCTAGTTTTTGTAATGCTATACCCATTTTTTCTTGATCTGCTTTTGTTTTGGGCTCAACCGCAACAGAGATAACAGGATCAGGAAAATCCATTTTTTCCAAAATAACCTTATCTTTCTCATTTGCCAAAGTATCGCCTGTTAGTGTATCTTTAAGACCAACTACCGCACCTATTTCACCGGCATAAAGTTCTTTTATCTCTTCTCTTTTATTTGAGTGCATCTTAAGAAGTCTTCCAACTCTCTCTTTTTTATCTTTTGTAGTATTGTAAACATAACTTCCACTCTCAAGTACACCTCTGTAAACTCGTATAAAAGTCAACTGTCCGACAAAAGGATCAGTCATGATTTTAAATCCCAAAGCTGCAAACGGAGCATCATCGGTTGATTTAACTTCAGTTGTACTTCCATCTTCATATTCGCCGTTTATGTGTGCTACTTCGGTAGGAGCTGGCATATAATCAACCACTGCGTCAAGTAGAGGTTGAACACCTTTGTTTTTAAAAGCTGTTCCACAAGTCATAGGAACCAAGCTGATAGCTAAACATCCGGCTTTAATTCCGGCTTTTATCTCTTCGGTACTTAACTCTTCACCGCTAAGATATTTTTCCATCAACTCATCGCTTGTATCGGAAATTGATTCTATTAAATGCTCTCTGTATTGTTCTGCTTTTTCTTTTAAATTTTCTGGTATTTCAACTACTTCATATTTTGATCCCATAGCAGCTTCATCTTCCCAAACAAAAGCTTTCATTTCAACCAAATCCACTACACCTTTAAAGTTATCTTCTGCACCTATTGGAAGCTGAATTGGAACAGGATTGGCTTTTAGTCTCTCTTTTATCTGCTTTTCAACTTCATAAAAATTGGCACCGACTCTATCCATTTTATTGACGAAAACCATTCTTGGAACTTTGTATCTGTTTGCTTGTCTCCATACAGTTTCACTTTGAGGCTGAACACCTCCTACTGCACAAAAAACAGCAACTGCACCATCAAGTACTCTCATGCTTCTTTCAACTTCTATAGTAAAATCAACATGGCCTGGAGTATCTATGATATTTATTTGATGATTATTCCAAAAGCAAGTTGTTGCAGCACTTGTTATAGTGATACCTCTTTCTTTTTCTTGTTCCATCCAATCCATCGTAGCTGCGCCATCATGAACTTCACCTATTTTATGGCTGATTCCTGTATAAAACAATATCCTCTCTGTTGTAGTTGTTTTTCCGGCGTCTATATGAGCTGCAATACCTATATTTCTAATTTTTTCTATTGGTGTTTTTCTTGCCATCATATTTCCTTTAATTACCAAGCATAATGAGCAAATGCTTTATTTGCTTCAGCCATTTTATAAGTATCTTCTTTTTTCTTATAAGTTGCACCTCTACTGTTTGCAGCATCTAAGAGTTCGTTAGCAAGTCTATCTTTCATAGTTCTCTCACTTCTTCTTCTTGCAAATAAAATCAACCATCTAATTGCAAGTGATTGTTGACGAGCCGGTCTAACCTCTATTGGAACTTGATATGTAGCACCGCCTACTCTTCTACTTTTAACTTCCATTACAGGTTTGATATTGTCAATAGCTGCATTAAAAACATCTATACCTTTTTCTTCACCTTTTTTTTCGATAGTTTCCAATGCACTGTAAAAAATTTCAGTAGCAACACTTTTCTTACCGTCTTTCATAAGTGAATTTATAAACTTTGTGATTATTTTATTATTGTATATAGGATCAGGCAGAACTTCTCTGACCTGTGCTCTTCTTCTTCTCATTTATCTTCCTTCAATTTTAAATTTACTCAAGTATAAGCCTGATTTAAAGCTCAACCTGTTTAGCTATTTGTTATTTTGGTTTTTTAGTTCCGTATTTACTTCTAGCAACTTTTCTATTGGCAACTCCAGCAGCATCTAAAGCACCTCTTACTATATGATACTTGACACCAGGTAAATCTTTTACTCTTCCGCCACGAACTAAAACAATAGAGTGTTCTTGTAGATTATGACCCTCGCCGCCTATATAGCTAATAACCTCAAATCCACTAGTTAGTCTAACTTTAGCAACTTTTCTTAAAGCTGAGTTAGGTTTTTTAGGAGTTGTAGTGTAAACTCTTGTACAAACACCTCTTCTTTGAGGACATTTATCAAGTGCGGGTGATTTTGACTTTTTAATCACTCTTCTTCTCTCTCTTTTTACCAATTGATTGATGGTAGGCACATCTTTTCCTTTTTCTGATTTTATTTATGGAGTTCTCCAAAAATAGACGATATTCTATCTTTTTATAGCTTTTAGTTTTATTAAATTAAGTAATTTTTAAGTAGATTTGCTTGAAAGAAATATTTGAGATTTCATTATGTTTAGTCTGTAAGGTCAGATGCTATATGTTAAAAGTTCTTACTTCCAAGAAGCATACTGCCATATTTTCCAAATAGAATTATATCTCTGACCTTACGCACTTTTTTCTCGAAAAGTTTTACTTTTCGTAAGCTTCAAAAGGGTTGTAGGGACTTTAGTCCCTGCCACTATAACGAGCTTTGCTCATTATAGTGTGCAAGGATAGATATTAAAAATATTATCTATATTTTATGCTCTTTTTGCACTGATTTTAAATTCTACATCTTTATATAGTCCTGTTCCGACAGGAATAGTTTTTCCTAATATAACATTTTCTTTTAAATCTTCAAGGTAGTCTATTTTAGCAGCTATACTTGCTGTTGTCAAAACTTTTGTAGTCTCCTGGAATGATGCTGATGATATAACAGAATCACTAGTAATTGCCGCTCTAGTAACTCCTAGAAGTACCGGTTCAGCAATAGCTGGTTCACCACCAATGTTGATAATTCTGTCATTTTCCTCTTTAAACCTTCTTCTACTTATCAAATCACCAACAATTAACTTCGTATTTCCACTATCAACAATTTTAACCTGTCTTAGCATTTGCGAAACTATAACCTCAATGTGTTTATCACTTATAGCAACACCTTGGGACCTGTAAACTTGTTGAATTTCACTAATGATATAAGTATGCAAAGCTTTTTCTCCAAGGATTCTTAAAATATCATGGCTTGAAACAACACCATCAGTCAACCTTTCACCGGAATGAACAAATTCACCCTCGTGTACAAATATCTGATGGTTTTTATCTACAAGATATTCATATGACTTACCAGCATAAGTATCTATAATAATTCTTTCTTTATTTCTAAGTGGTTTTCCAAATCTAATAGTACCGTCAACTTCAGCTATAACAGTTGCATTTTTAGGTCGTCTTGCTTCAAAAAGTTCACTTACACGAGGAAGACCCCCTGTAATATCTTTTGATTTTGCGACTGCCTTAGGTATACGGCCTAATATCTTAGCTTGCTCAACTTTTTCACCATTTTGAACAAATATAGCAGTTTTAGGATCCAATTGGTATCTTAAAATTTCACCTTTTTCAGTAGCCACTACCAAAGTTGGCTTAACACCACTTGGAAGGTATTCATTTACCACTAATCTGCTCTGCCCTGTAAGTTCATCAAATTGCTCATCAACGGTAATACCAGGTGTTATATCTTCAAATGAAATAGTACCGTTTTCTTCTGCAATGATAGGATACGAATATGGATCCCATTCTGCAATAACAGTTTGCTCACTGCTTGTTGGAGTTGATATATTATCATTTTTCACAATATTTGAATTATCTGCAAATTTTATAACAGAATTTCTAGGAATATAGTATCTAACAGCTTCCCTATTTTTATCATCTGCTATAACAGCAAAAAGACCTTTCTCAACTACTAAGTGTCCCTCTTCAATATCATTAAATCTTTCAAGATAATCACCTATTAATTTATAAAATTTAATAACTCCACTTGCATGAGAAGTTATAGTTTGAACAACAGGCTCTCCATCTTTTACTTTTAATTCACTAGCATAAGGAATTCTATTTGGAATATTCCAACCCTCTTTAATAACTTCAACTATGCTTTCATTTTTTTCAATTTTATCGCCTGATTTATAAGGAATCAATAATTTTCCCTCAACTTTTCCACTAACACCAGCCAACTCATTTGGTTTTGCAATATCATTTTTTCTTAAAACATACTTGACACTGTCATTTTTACCCACAAGTGTTATATTTGTTTCATCATGAATATTATTTATCTCTATTACACCATCGAATAATGCTTTTATTTTAGGCTCGACCAATAAAATACCAGCATTTCTTCTATTGGCAACAATAAGTTTGTTATCTTTTGTTTTATATGTTTTTAAGTTGTAATATCTGATAAAACCTTCTTTTTTAGCTGCTATTTGTCGATCTTGGGCTTCGGTTGATGCAGTTCCTCCAATATGGAAAGTTCTAAGAGTCAGCTGAGTACCCGGCTCTCCGATTGATTGAGCAGCAATAATACCGACTGCTTCTCCAGGCTTGACAAGTTTTCCCTCTCCAAGGTTTAATCCATAACATTTTGAACAAACTCCTTTTGGAGCTTTACAAGTTATTGGAGTTCTAATTATCACAGATTTTATATCTGCTTCTTTTAATATAATAGCTTTTTTCTCATCTATCAAAGTGCCTTCACTGAAAAGAACTTCATTTGTAATATGATCTATAACATCTTCAGCCAATACTCTACCCAAAGCTCGTTCATCAATGCTTTCGATCAAATCTCCATTTGATGTGATATCTGATATTTCAACACCCTCATGGGTGCCACAATCATCAATAGTAACTTTAACATTTTGTGAAACATCAATAAGCTTTCTTGTTAAATACCCGGCATTTGCAGTCTTAAGAGCAGTATCAGCCAAGCCTTTTCTAGCTCCGTGAGTTGAGATAAAATATTCCAATACATTAAGACCCTCTTTAAAGTTAGAGATAATAGGAGTTTCGATAATACTACCATCAGGCTTAGCCATAAGTCCTCTCATACCGGAGAGTTGTCTTATTTGAGCGGCACTACCTCTAGCCCCACTATCAGCCATCATATAAATAGAATTAAATCCATCTTTATCACTCTCAACCAATTTCATCATTTCACTTGCAAGAGTATTGTTTGTATCTGTCCAAGTATCTATAATTTTGTTGTATCTCTCTTGTTCAGTTAATAAACCGGCTTGAAACTGCTTTTGAATCTCTATTACTTTTTTCTTTGCTTCTTTTATATATCCAGCCTTACTCTCAGGTGTTTTTATATCATCAATCGAGATTGAAATACCAGCTTTTGTAGAGTATTTAAAACCTAAATCTTTTAAATTATCCAAAAATTCAGCAGTAACCTTATAGCCGCCTTCTTTAAATACAAAATCAACTAACTCGCCTATATGTTTCTTTTTTAACACTTTATTCCAGAGTTGCTCAGGTACAAAATCAGGAAGTATAGACTTAACTATCAATCTACCAGCAGTTGTAAAAATAATTTTATTATTAACGATTGTTTTTATCTTGGCATGAACATTAAGAAGTTTTGCTTCAATCGCAATCATAACTTCTGCAATACTTCCAAAAAGCTTATTTTCTCCTTTTGCACCTATTTTTTCCAAAGACATATAATACAATCCCAAAATCATATCTTGAGTCGGAACGGTTACCGCCTTTCCAGAAGCAGGCAGTAAAATATTCATACTGCTTAACATAAGGATTTTACACTCTGCTATCGCTTCTTGGCTTAGTGGAACATGAACAGCCATCTGGTCACCATCAAAATCAGCATTAAATCCCGAACAAACAAGAGGATGAAGTCTTATGGCTTTTCCATCTATCAAAACAGGATGAAATGCTTGGATTGAAAGTTTATGAAGAGTTGGAGCACGGTTAAGCATGATTGGATAATTATCAACTACCTCCTGCAAACACTCCCACACTTCATTGGTTTTTTCTTCAATCATTCTTTTTGCCTGTTTTATAGTTGTAGAATAACCTTTTTCTTCCAGTTTTGCCAAAAGATGCGGCTTGAAAAGCTCTAATGCCATATTTTTGGGAAGGCCACATTGATCCATTTTAAGATTTGGTCCTACAACTATAACACTTCTTCCTGAAAAGTCAACTCTTTTTCCAAGTAAATTTTGTCTAAATCGACCTTGCTTTCCTTTTATGATTTCACTTAAAGATTTTAGTGGTCGTTTATTTGCACCTTTAACAGCATTTGCGCGCCTGCCATTGTCAAACAAAGCATCAACTGCTTCTTGAAGCATTCTTTTTTCATTTCTTATGATGATCTCAGGTGCGTCAAGCTCCATCAGTCTCTTAAGTCTACTGTTTCTGTTTATAACTCGTCTGTACAAATCATTTACATCACTAACTGCAAATTTTCCACCATCAAGAGCGACCAAAGGTCTAAGATCAGGTGGTAATACAGGTAAAACTGTGATCATCATCCATTCAGGTCTATTTCCACTGTTTAAAAAATCTTCCGTTACTTTCAGT
The DNA here is from genome assembly GCA_026993075.1 of Campylobacteraceae bacterium. GTDB lineage: Bacteria > Campylobacterota > Campylobacteria > Campylobacterales > JALSKU01 > JALSKU01. The sequence goes on along the minus strand of JALWUQ010000087.1, from coordinate 21,814 downwards.
CTTTTAACTATAGTTTTCTTTTTTGCTTCAGAGTTTGTTGAGTCTATATCATTTTTTAATTTTTCAAGAAGTTCGACCAAATCAAGTTCTTTTAGTAAATCTCTTACAACTTCACCACCCATTCTTGCGTCAAAACCTGTACCATCATATCTTTTCATTAAAGATTGGTATTGTTCTTCATTTAAGACATCATTTTTACATACTTGTTTTTTATTTTCATTATCATAATATACATCAGCACTTTCTTTAACAATGTATGCCTCATAATATAATACTCTCTCAAGATCTTTCATCTTAACCCCAAGAAGTGTTCCTATCCTACTTGGAAGTGAATTTACATACCAGATATGAGAGACTGGGGTTACGAGCTCAATATGCCCCATTCGACTTCGTCTTACTTTTGAACTAATAACTTCGACACCGCATTTTTCACACTTTATGCCTTTGTATCTCATCTTTTTGTATTTACCACAAAGACATTCATAGTCTCTAATAGGTCCAAATATTTTTGCACAAAAAAGACCATCTCTTTCAGGTTTTAGTGTTCTGTAATTAATAGTTTCAGGTTTTTTAACTTCCCCATAACTCCATGAGAGTATAGTCTCAGGACTGGCAAGTCTTAACTGAAATTGATCAAAATCTCTTGGTCTATTCTCTTCATTTATACTAATTTCAACCATTTTCTTCATTTTCATCTTCCTCTTTATAAATACGAACATCCAATGCCAATGATTTTAGCTCGTTGGTTAAAACAAAAAATGTCTCAGGTATTCCTGTTTGAGGTACATTTTCTCCTCTTGTTATCGCTTTGTATGCTTTGACACGACCCTCGACATCATCAGACTTGATTGTGAGCATCTCTTTTAAAGTATTTGATGCACCATAAGCTTCTAATGCCCAAACCTCCATCTCACCGAACCTTTGTCCGCCAAATAGTGCTTTACCGCCGACTGGCTGCTGAGTTACCAAAGAGTATGGTCCTGTACTTCTGGCATGTACTTTTTCATCTACTAAATGGTGAAGTTTTAACATATACATATAGCCAACATTAACCTTCTCTTCCATTTTTTCACCTGTTTTACCATCATACAGCTCAGTTTTTCCATCCATATCAATCTTGGCAAGTTCAAAAAGTTTTTTAAATTCTTTTTCATTAACTCCCTCAAAAATAGGTGTAGAAAATTTTACACCTTTTGCCCAGTCTCTTGCATAGTTTAATAACTCTTCATCACTTAAAGAATTAATAAATTTTTCTGCTTTAACAAGTTTTGCAACATTTCCTATAGAAATCATCTTTTCTCTAAGATTTTTTATCCATTCTCCTTGCTTCTTGATAAATATATCTTCTATCTGATCTCCAAGTCTTTTTCCAACCAATCCCAAATGAACTTCCAAAATTTGACCTATATTCATCCTTGAAGGAACACCAAGAGGGTTCAAACAAACTTCAACAGCTTTACCATCTTTTAGATAAGGCATATCAACTTCAGGAACTATATTTGACACAATACCTTTGTTACCATGCCGTCCGGCCATTTTATCACCAACTTTAAGTTTCCTTTTTGTGGCAATGTAAACTTTTACGAGCTTAACGACACCACTTGGCAAAATATCATCTTTTTTGAGTATTTGAAGTTTTGCATCATGCTCTTCTTTCAAATTCTTTTTCTCATTTTGAAAATATTCTTTTAAAGAATTAAACTCATCTTGTACTTCTTGGCTAAATGCTTTCACAACACTATTAAGCATAAATCTATTCACATTTAGCAAATCATCTTTATCTATATTCTCGCCTGCTTTATACCCTTTGCCACTGACTGTTACATCTGATTCTAACTTACTTTTTGATAACAACGAATTGATTTTAAGTATCTCTTCTCTATCTAGCATTAACAATTTATCCAAGTGATCTCTGTCTAACTTTTTCTTATCCTGTTCATACGCTTTAACAGCTCTTGGATCTTTGTCATATCCTTTTTTCGTAAAAATCTTCACATCTATTACAACACCCTCAGTTGAAGATTTGGCATAAAGAGATTTATTTACCACATGTCCGGCTTTTTCACCAAATATTGCTCTTAAAAGCCTTTCCTCTGGAGTTGGCTTTATCTCTCCTTTTGGACTTACTTTACCAACAATAATCATACCTGGCTTAATATATGTTCCTATTTTAACTATACCACTTTCATCTAAATGAGCCAAATCTTCTTCTTTAACATTTGGAATATCTTTTGTTATCTCTTCAGTACCATCTTTAAGTTCTCTAGCTTCGATATCATGTTCATACACATGAACACTTGTAAAAGTATCTTCTCTTATCAATTTTTCACTTATAACAATAGCATCTTCATAGTTATACCCATTCCATGGTAAAAAAGCCACCATTACATTTTTTCCTATTGCAAGCTCACCCATATCCATATTTGGTCCATCGGCTATGACTTCACCAGCATCTACATTCTGATTTTGCTTGACAACTGGATATTGAGTATAAGAAGTGTTTTGGTTGGTTCTTATATTTTTCTCCATAGTATAATGATCTATAAATGCACCTTTATTGTCTTCGCCTAATATATAGATATTTCTACTATCAACTTTTTCAACTATACCGCCTCGTTTTGCTTTTATTGAAGCCCAGGAATCTCTAGCAACAATCTTTTCAACTCCGGTTCCCACCATTGGAGCTTTATTTATCAGAAGCGGCACTCCTTGTCTTTGCATATTTGAGCCCATTAAAGCCCTATTTGCATCATCATGTTCCAAAAACGGAATTAAGCTGGCTGCTACACCTGTCACCATAACTGAGGCAAGATCAATCAAATCAACACTGTCTCGGTGTGCCAAAATAATTTCTCCATCTCTTCTAACTTCTATAAGTTCTTCCTTAATTTTACCGTTTTCATCAAGTATTGTAGATGCCGGAGCTATTGTTAAGCCTTCTTCTTGAGTTGCGGTTATATACTTGACTTCACTTGTAACTTGCGTATCTTTTACAATTCTGTAAGGAGCTTCAATAAATCCCAAATCATTAACTTTAGCATAAGTTGCCAAAGTGTTAATCAACCCGATATTTTGACCTTCAGGTGTTTCTATCGGACAAATCCTACCATAATGAGTAGGGTGAACATCTCTAACTTCAAAGCCAGCCCTCTCTTTTACCAAACCACCTACACCAAGAGCAGAAAGTCTTCTTTTGTGAGTGATTTCACTTAATGGATTTGTTTGATCCATAAACTGTGAAAGTTGACCTGTTGTAAAAAATTCAATTATAGAATTTGTTATCATTTTTGAATTTATCAAATCATAAGGCATTATATCTTCGATATTTCCACTTAAAGTGGTAAACTTATCTTTTATAGCCTTTTGCATTCTAATTAGTCCTGTATGAAGCTCATTTGCCAAAAGTTCGCCTATAGCTCTTATTCTTCTGTTTCCCAAATGATCTCTATCATCAATATGACCTTGTCCATTTTTGACTTTGATTAAGTATTTTGCTGTTTTTATTATATCTTCATTTGTCAATACAGTAATATAATCCGGAATATTCAAACCTAACTTATGGTTCATCTTCATCCTGCCGACTTTTGTTAAGTCATATCTTTCGATATTGAAAAACAAATCATTTACAAATTTCTTAGCTGCTTCTTTCGTAACCGGCTCTCCCGGTCTCATTACCTTGTGAATTCTAATGGCAGAGAGATCGTTTTCATCATCAATTTCTTCAGTTTGTTTTAAAAGTTTAAGAGTTTCAAAATCAGCTAAAAAAGAATTGATTATTGCATCATCAACTCCAGTAGCCAAATCATTTGCAATTTCTATCTCTTTGCAATCATTTTTAATAAGATCAATCATTTTATTTTCATCTAATTGAGTTAAAGTATCAAATAAAATCTCTCCACTTTCATTATCAATTACAGGAGAAGATAAAAATCTATTTATAAGAATTTCAGTTGGATACTCTATCCATTTAACCCCTTCTTTTTGAAATTTTTCAGCTTTTTTCTTTGTAAGTCTTTTGCCCTCTTTTATAAGAAGGGTACCTTTTTCATCATATAAATCAAAATCAACCCTTCCTAAAAACAAAGAAGGCTCGAAAGAGATAAGAAATTTATTATCTTTTATAATTATTTTTTGAATCGGATAAAATAGTTTTATAATATCTTGTTTACTATATCCTAATGCTCTAAAAAGTATTGTTATTGGGACTTTTCTTCTTTTATTTATTCTAACATATAAAATATCCTTAGCATCATATTCAAAATACAGCCATGATCCTCGATCTGGTATAATTTGAGATGTATATATCAATTTGTTCGAAGAAGTAGAACTCTCTTCTTCTTTGAAAATAACACCTGGACTTCTATGTAATTGATTGACAACTACTCTTTCAACACCGTTTATGATAAAAGAGACTCTGTCTATCATAAGAGGAATTTCTCTTATGTAAATACTTTGTTCTTTAATATCCTTAACACCTTTTTTTTCACCTGTTTTATCATCTTTATCCCAAAGTATAAGCCTAATATTCATCTTTAGATTTGCAGAGTATGTTAAGCCTCTGTCTATACATTCTCTTACTGAGTATTTTGGTTTGTCCAATTTACTGTCAACATATTCTAAAGTCAATCTATTTTGTGAATCATGTATTGGAAATATAGATTTAAAAACATTTTCTATACCACTATCACCATTATTGTTAACATTTAAAAAATATTCAAAACTTTTTTGCTGTAATTGTAGAAGATTTGGAACATTGATGTTTTTTTGTACTTTTGAGAAATCGACTCTTAGTCTATTCCCGGATTTTATATAATTTATCATGAATTCTACCTCATAGTAGTATTTTTTTGTTGCTATACAACAAATAGAAGAAGTTACTTGAAATGATCAATTTTCAAGTAATTAACACCATTATAACGGTCTGTACTCTATAGTGCAGAGGGATGCTCTGCACTATAATTTATTTAATTTCAGCAGTTGCCCCTGCATCTTCTATCTGTTTTTTTATCTCTTCAGCTTCATCTTTACTAATACCTTCTTTTAAAGTAGTTGGTACTTCTTCAACAGCAGCCTTTGCCTCTTTTAGGCCAAGACCGGTTATAGATCTGACTACTTTTATAGCATTTATTTTTTTATCGCCAGCACCAGTTAAAATAACATCAAATTCTGTCTTTTCTTCAACAGCAGCTTCAGTCGCCGCACCACCAGCTACAACTGTAGGTTGTGCTGAAACACCAAATTTTTCCTCAAACTCTTTAACAAGCTCAGAAAGCTCTAAAACACTAAGATTAGATATATATTCTAATACATCTTCTTTAGAAATTGCCATATTTTTTCCTTTTTTATTTTTTTTAATATTTGTGTGTGCAGAATCAAGCTCTACTTTTCAATATGAATGCTACCATGTAATATGAAAACTCAATCATTGATCCATTCACTATTTACTACTAATTATTCACTACTTATGCTGCCTCTTCTTGTTTGGCTCTAAGATTATCAAGCCCAGTTACAAAGTTTCTCAAAGGTGCAGTCCAAACAGAAAGTAACATGCCTATTAATTCATCTTTACTAGGTAACTTAGCCATTGCATTTATTGTAGCAATATCAGCAACTTTACCTTCTATATAACCAGTTTTTACAATAAATTTATCTTTATTGTCACTGGCAAATTTTTCAGCAACTTTGCATGCAGAAATCTGATCTTCCGACCAAACAATTATATTATTTTCAATAATATTGAGATCTTCCAATCCAGCATTTTTAACTGCTAAAGTTACAAAAGAATTTTTTACAACTCTAACTTGAGTGTTATTGTTATTTGCATATTCTCTTAACTCTTCAAGTTTTTTATGAGTAAGTTTAGAGAAACCGCAGACAACTATTGCATTTGCTACTTTAAACTCATCTTCTAGAAAATTAATAATTTTCTTTTTATCGCTTCTTAACATATATTCTCCTTTCAAAACATCGAACTTCGGCGGGATTTAAAGGGATAAGGAGGTATCCCAACCTGCTGTCTTCAGTTTTAAGATTTATTTTATTTCCATTAATTCTAATACATCTAAATGAACAGACGGACTCATTGTAAGAGAAATAGCACTATTTTTTATATATCTACCTTTTGAACTTGCTGGTTTGTGCTTATTGATTGCTCTTACAAAAGTTGTCAAGTTTTCATCTAATTGCTCTTTTGTAAAGCTAGCTTTTCCTATTCCAGCTTGAATATTTCCTTGCTTATCAACTCTAAAATTAACTTGTCCGCCTTTAGCATTTTCAACTGCTTTAGTAATATCCATAGTAACAGTACCAGTTTTTGGATTCGGCATCAAACCTTTTGGACCAAGTGTACGACCAACTTTTCCAACTAAACCCATCATATTTGGAGTTGAGATAAGTACATCAAAGTCGATATTTCCTGCTTGAATATCTTCTATCAGCTCTTCAGCACCCACCAAATCTGCTCCTGCAGCTTTTGCTTCATCAGCTTTGACATCTTTGGCAACAACTGCGACTCTCACACTTTTACCAGTTCCGCTTGGAAGCACAACTGAACCTCTTACCATCTGATCTGCATGTCTTGGATCAACATTTAACTTCATTGCAATTTCAACTGTTTCATCAAATTTTGCAGAAGCCAAGGTCTTGATAATATCAATTGCATTATCTTTTATATAAACTTTATTTTTGTCGAATTTACTATTTAATTCTTTAAATCTTTTTGAAATTTTATTTGCCATTATTATCTCCGCATTTTTTGCTACCACAATATTCCTTGTGGTTGGGTGTTTAATCTACAATATCTATGCCCATACTTCTTGCACTGCCTTCAATAATCTTTGAAGCAGTTGCTATGTCATTTGTGTTTAAATCTGCAATTTTCTTTGCAACTATATCTTCAATTTGAGCTTTTGTTAGTGTAGCAACCTTATTCTTCAATGGGTTGTCACTACCTTTTTGAATATTTGCAGCTTTTTTTATCAAATCTGAAGCTGGTGGTTGTTTTGTAATAAAAGTAAAACTTCTATCAGCATAAACAGTTATAACAACAGGGATTTTAAAGCCTGCCATATCTTTAGTTTTTTCATTAAAAGCTTTACAAAATTCCATTATATTAACACCTTGCTGACCAAGTGCAGGTCCAACAGGAGGTGAGGGATTTGCTTTTGCCGCAGCTATTTGAAGTTTAATTTCACCTGTAACTTTTTTAGCCATTTCTTTCCTTTATCTAAATTTATTTGAGAGAACCGGAGAATAATCGTACTTATCAACTCGCACATGATATCTCACAGTAAAACCTATTGAGTGCAAAATCAATTTGCCTCTTATAAATTCTACACTACTTTTTCAACTTGTGAATATAATATTTCTACCGGAGTACTTCTTCCAAATATTGAAACATTTAATTTTAATTTTCCATGCTCCATATCATATTCTTCAACTATACCTATAAAATTTGCAAATGGGCCTTCTACTATTCTTACATTTTCACCCTCGTCAAATGAAACTTTCGGTCTAGGATCACCTCTTTTTTCAGCTTTTTTTATAATCAACTCTATATCTTTTTCACTAAGAGGAGTAGGTCTTTTTGATTCACCGATAAATCTACTTACTCTAGGAAGTGATTGTATCTTTTGCCAAAAATTTGTATCTAAGTCAACCTGGGCAAAAACATAACCAGAATATAAGCTTCTTTCGCTTATTTTCTTTTTACCATTTTTTATCTCTATTACATCTTCAGTAGGCACGATAACATCGCCTAATCTATCCTCTATACCAAACTGAACTGCTAAATTCTTTATTGCTTCTTTTACACTCTGCTCACTACCGGCATAAGTTTGTATAGCATACCATTTAAGCGACATAACTCTTCCTAACTTATGCTATAGTTGATAATGCAAAAGACATTATCAAGTCAATCAATGCTAAGAATATTGCAATAACAGTAACTACAATTACAACGGAAACAAAAGCATTTCGAACTTGTTCTTTAGTGGGAAAGATAACTTTCGTTAGCTCAGCTCTGGAATGTTTTACATAACTTATCAATTTTTCCATTTAACTCTCCTATTAATCCAAGCAAAGCTCAGTTTCAATTTCCATAATCCTCTGGTGGCAGGGCAGGAGGGACTCGAACCCCCAGCCATCGGATTTGGAATCCGGCGCTCTACCATTGGAGCTACTACCCTATATTAAATAATACAGTTTTAAAACTACGACTTTAACTTTACTTCTTTATGAATTGTATGTTTTTTAAGTCTTGGACTATATTTTTTTACTTCAAACTTTTCAGCATGTGTTTTACTGTTTTTTGTTGTTGTATAGTTGATATCACCTGATTCACTGCATTTAAGACCTATCTTTACTCTCATTGATTATCCTTCTAAAATAAAACGGAGTAAAATTACTCCGTTTATTAATTTTAAACTATTTAATTATTTTTGAAACAACACCAGCACCTACAGTTCTGCCACCTTCACGGATTGCAAATCTTGTACCATCTTCCAATGCAATTGGGGCTATTAGCTCAACACTAATTTTTACATTATCCCCTGGCATAACCATTTCAACACCTTCAGGTAATGTAATAGAGCCTGTAACATCAGTTGTTCTTACATAAAATTGGGGTCTGTAGTTATTGAAAAAAGGAGTGTGTCTTCCACCTTCTTCTTTTGTCAAGATATAAACTTCAGCTTCAAATGATGTGTGAGGAGTAATTGAGCCTGGTTTACAAAGCACCATACCTCTTTCAACATCTTCTTTTTTTGTTCCTCTAAGAAGTACACCACAGTTATCGCCTGCGACACCTTGATCTAACTCTTTTCTAAACATTTCAACACCAGTAACTACTGTTTTTTGAGTCGGTTTGATACCTACTATTTCAATTTCATCACCAACTTTTACGACTCCTCTTTCGATTCTTCCAGTTACAACTGTACCTCTTCCTGAGATTGAAAATACATCCTCAACAGGCATCAAAAAGTCTTTATCAGTATCTCTTTCAGGAGTTGGAATATACTCATCAACTGCATCCATCAGTTCCATGATTTTTTCACTCCACTCACCAAGTGTACCTGATTTAACTTCTTCTAAAGCTTTTAGTGCTGAACCGGCAACGATTGGTGTATCATCTCCTGGAAATTGATATTCATCAAGAAGCTCTCTTATCTCCATCTCTACCAATTCAAGTAACTCTTCGTCATCAACCATATCAGCTTTATTCATAAATACTACTATATATGGTACACCAACTTGACGAGATAGAAGTATATGCTCTCTTGTTTGAGGCATAGGACCATCAGCTGCACTTACAACTAAAATAGCTCCATCCATTTGTGCCGCACCGGTAATCATATTTTTAACATAATCCGCGTGACCAGGACAGTCAACATGAGCATAATGTCTTTTGTCTGTTTCATATTCTATATGAGAAGTAGCTATGGTTATACCTCTTTCTCTTTCTTCAGGGGCATTATCTATCTGATCAAAATCTCTTTTTTCTGCAAGACCTTTTTCAGCAAGTACAGCTGAAATAGCAGCAGTTAATGTTGTTTTACCATGATCGACATGACCAATGGTACCTATATTTACATGTGGTTTGGTTCTTTCGTATTTCTCTTTTGCCATCTTTTCCTCCGTGGATAATTTTACTTAACTTACTATTAGAGCAAGCCTAAAAGCTTCGGCCGAAACTTTTTATTTTTTGCTTTATGGAGCTCATAGAGGGACTTGAACCCTCGACCTCTTCCTTACCAAGGAAGTGCTCTACCTCTGAGCCATATGAGCAAACTCTCATATAACTTCAAAACCAACTATAAAAACAAATCAAAATGGTGCTTGGAGTATAAAGTTGCAGAAGACACAAATAATGACAAACAAAATCAGTATTTCTTACAACAGCTCCCAGTTTTTTTGATATGGAGCGGGAAACCGGGCTCGAACCGGCGACCCTCAGCTTGGAAGGCTGATGCTCTAGCCAACTGAGCTACTCCCGCTTATAGCAATGGTGGTGAAGGAAGGATTCGAACCTTCGAAGGTAAAAACCAGCAGATTTACAGTCTGCCCTCGTTGGCCACTTGAGTACCTCACCATAACGATTGTTATATTTATATCTGGTCAAACACTGTCTCATTTTAATGGAGCTGGTGAGAGGACTTGAACCACCGACCGCCTGATTACAAATCAGGTGCTCTACCAACTGAGCTACACCAGCACCTATAAAATTGAGGTGAAATTATACTTTAAATTTTAGATAATGTCAATAGCAAAAGGTCTGCTAAATAAATTTAACCCAAATTTTGAAATTTGATAAGTTCATCGTTTTCAATTACAGCAACCATTTATTTATTCACATCACAATTATTTGTCACTCCTGTAGTAATATTGATTCAATCTCTATATGATCCAAGTTTATCTACACTGTCGGGTCAAGATCAAAGTATTTTTGAAATAATAACTAATTCTTTATTTAAGAGTTTTACTTAAAGTATCGGATTTCGATATTTTTTTGATATAATAATACCTTGCAATATATAGAATAATCGAGGATACATGATAATACTATTTTCACCAAGTGAGGCTAAAACAGATATTAACACATATAACCATATAGATAAAAATTCTTTTGTCTTTTCAAAATTATACAGCAAAAGAGAAAGAGCTTTAAAAGTTTATCAAGATTTCATCAAAACGAGCAGTGAAAATGAGTTAAAAAAATTATTTGGCATTAAAAATTCAAAATATTTAAATGATTTAAAAAAGATAGATATATTTTATTCTAAAACAAACAAGGCAGTTATAAGATATAGCGGTGTAGGTTATAAATATCTTGGGTATGACTCTTTGGATATTGTTGCCAAAAATTTTATTGATTTACATTTAATCATATTTTCCAACTTATTTGGTCCCATTTTATCTAAAGATCATATACCATATTATAAACTCAAACAGGGAGAGAAAATTGGAGATTTTGCATTTGAGCGATATTATAATGAAAATTTTTCTGACACTTTGGACAATTTTTTAAAAGATAAATTCATAATTGATTTAAGAGCTTCATTTTATAATAAATTCTATACCCCCAAAAACAACTATCTAACATTTAAATTTTTAAAAAATGGTAAAGTCGTCAGTCACTGGGCTAAAGCTTACAGAGGTATTGTTGCTAGAGAAATAGCTAAGATAAGACCCAAAAATGAAAAAGAATTTATGAGCATAAACTTTGAAACTTTACAAATAACAGAAGTAAAACAGATAAAAAATAATAAAGAATTGATATTTAAAATATTGGAGTAATTTTGAGCATAAAAAATATTTTGGAAGTTGAAAATATTGACTATAATAAAGAAGTTATCGAAACGATTTTAAAAAACAGTAATGTTAAAATCAAAAGAATTATCTCAACTGGTCAAAGTTCTATCGAAAACTTTTGGTACAACCAAAAAGAGAATGAATTTGTTCTACTCTTACAAGGAGAGGCAGGAATTGAGTTTGAAGATGATAATATTAAACTAAAAAAAGGTGATTATTGCTTAATTCCAAAACATAAAAAACATAGAGTTAGCTATACCAAAAGTAATGAAATCACAATTTGGTTATGTATCTTTTTTGATTAATGATTTTGACATATTCAATATTATATATCCAACAATACCAGAAAGGAATGAGCCTAATAAAATAGCCAACTTATCTGCAAAATGATAGATTTGTGTATCATTGTAAGCCAAGCTATCCACAAATAAGCTCATAGTAAAACCGATACCAGTCAGTATCGCTACTCCATAAAATTGTAGCCAGGTGCTTCCTTTTGGCAAACTTGCCCAGCCTAACTTTATGGCAATATAAGAAAAACCAAATACTCCAACTTGTTTACCTATAAAAAGCCCAAGCATGATACCTAAAGGCACAGTACCTACCATATCTGAAAGTGATATTCCTCTTAAATTTACTCCTGCATTAACAAAAGCAAATAAAGGTAAAATCATAAATGCCACCCAATAGTGCAAGTCATGCTCTAACTCTTTTGCTATCGAAAACTCTTTACCATCTTTGTCTTTTGAATTTAAAGGTATGAAAAAAGCAAGTGCAACACCTGCTAAGGTCGCATGGACACCTGATTTTAAAACGCTTACCCACAATATAATTCCAACAAGGATATAAGCAGATTTTTTAGCAACTCCAAATCTGTTCATAATAAATAGTATCATAAGTGCTGTTGCGGCAATCACAATAGATATGGTTGACAAGTCACTTGTATAAAATATTGCTATTATTATGATAGCTCCTAAATCATCTATAATAGCCAATGCCATTAAAAATATTTTTAAAGACGGTGGGACTTTATTACCAAGAAGAGACAGTATCCCAAGTGCAAAAGCAATATCCGTAGCAGTCGGTACCGCCCAACCATTCATAGCAAAAGATTCACCTTTGTTGAAGAAAATAAATACCAATGCAGGTGCAATCATACCTCCTATTGCAGCAATTCCCGGTAAGGATATTTGAGCGATAGATGAAAGATGACCTTGCAATACTTCTCTTTTGACTTCTAATCCTATAAGAAAAAAGAATATCGCCATTAATCCGTCATTTACCCACAAGAGAAAAGGTTTTGCTATTTGTAAATTTCCAAAGCGTATTTCAACATGAGTATGTAAAATATGATTATAAATTTCAGAAAATCCGCTATTTTGCAAAATAAGTGCAATAATCGTCACCAATATCAATAAAATGCCTGCTGAGGATTCCTTTTTTATAAATTCTTCTATTATTTTCACTCAGATTCCTTTGGAATATAATTTATGATGATATGTTAACAAACATAACCTTAATTTTAAAATATTTCAACACAAATCAAAACTGCTTATGTTTACCTACTCATTCAATTTATAATTAATCATTTTTTTGATAAAATTAATGTTTAATTTTATTTAGGACTATAAATATGGATATTAGAGCAGAATTTTTAGAATTTTTTGAAAAAAAAGGACACAAGGTATATGATAGTGCACCTTTAGTACCCGATGATCCGACACTTCTTTTTGTCAATGCTGGAATGGTGCAGTTTAAGAGTATCTTTACAGGTGAGATTCCCACTCCAAATCCACCAAGAGCAGTCAGCTCTCAAACATGTATAAGAGCTGGTGGAAAACATAATGATCTTGAAAATGTGGGATACACAAACAGACATCATACTTTTTTTGAGATGCTTGGAAACTTCTCTTTTGGTGATTATTTCAAAGAAAATGCTATAAAGTATGCATGGGAATTTATCACTGAAGTTTTAAAATTGCCTGTTGATAAACTTTGGGTAACCATTCATAACAGTGATGATGAAGCTGAGAGTATTTGGAAAAAATATGTCAAAAGCGACAGAATAAAAAGATTTGGTGATAAAGATAACTTTTGGCAAATGGGGGACACCGGACCTTGCGGCCCTTGTAGTGAAATATTTTATGACCAAGGAAGTGAAAAATTTGATACTGATGAAGATTATTTAGGTGGAGAAGGGGATAGATTTTTAGAGATTTGGAACTTAGTTTTTATGCAGTATGAAAGAAGCAAAGACGGTACTTTAACACCGCTTCCAAAACCTTCTATAGATACTGGCATGGGGCTTGAGAGAGTTGTGGCTGTCATGGAAGGAGTTTCAAGCAACTATGATACAGAACTTTTTATGCCTCTTATCAAACAAGTTTCAAATATGTGTAATATCCCTTATATTTATGACACAGGGGCAAGCTTCAGAGTTATTGCTGATCATATACGAAGTGTTACATTTCTTTTGGCACAAGGCATAGCATTTGACAAAGAAGGAAGAGGTTATGTTTTAAGAAGGATACTTAGACGTGCCCTCAGACATGGATATCTTTTGGGGCTTAGAGAGCCTTTTATGTATAAGCTTGTTGATACTCTTTGCGACATAATGGGAGGACATTATCCTTATATTATAGAAAAGAGTAGTACTATAAAAGAGATGATAAAAAACGAGGAAGAAAAGTTTTTATCTACTATTGAGAGTGGATTGGCACTGTTTGAAAAAGAACTTCTTAACACCAAAGATGTTTTTAGTGGTGAAGTTGCATTTAAATTGTATGATACTTTTGGATTTCCTCTTGATTTAACATCCGATATGCTAAGAGAGATACAAAAAAGTGTTGATATAAATAAATTTGAAGAGTTGATGGATAAGCAAAAAAGAAGATCGCAGGCATCTTGGAAAGGTAGTGGCGACAAGACAAAAGACGGTGACTTTAAAGAGCTTTTGGAAAAATTCTCTAAAAATGAATTTGTAGGATATGACTCCTTACATGCTCAAAGCACTATCTTAGCTCTTCTTGATGAAAACTTTAAGTTAACCAACAACTTAAGTGCAGGGGAAAAAGGCTGGGTATTTTTAGACAAAACTCCTTTTTATGCACAAAGTGGCGGTCAATGTGGCGATAGGGGAATTATTTTTAATGAAGATAAAGAGTCTTTGGCTGAAGTTCTTGATACCGAAAAGTTTTTTGAGCTTAATCTCGCCCAAGTTTTAATAAAAAAAGAGTTAGAAATAAACCAAAAAGTACAATGTATAGTTAATGATGATAGAAATGAGATAAAAAAACATCACTCAGCTACTCATCTTTTACATTCAGCTTTAAAAAAGATTTTAGGAGAACATGTAAATCAAGCCGGGAGTTTAGTTTTAAGAAATAAGTTAAGATTTGATTTCTCTCATCCAAAAGCTATGAGCAAAGAAGAGATAGAACAAGTTCAAGATTTTGTAAATGAGGTTATTTCTCAAGCTATTGCATCCCTCACCAAAATAATGCCAGTAGATGAAGCAAAAAAAAGTGGTGCAATGGCACTTTTTGGCGAAAAATACGGAGATGAAGTCAGAGTCGTATCGTTTGATAAAGTAAGTGTTGAACTTTGTGGCGGTACTCATGTAAAAAATAGTAGCGAAATCGGCAGTTTTTATATCACAAAAGAAAGTGGAGTCAGTGCAGGGGTTAGAAGGATAGAAGCAGTATGTGGCAAAGCAGCTTATAAATATAGTAAAAATTATATGAAAAATTATGCTCTTATTTGTGAAGAGGTGAAAAATAAAGATCCTTTTGCGGGAATAAAGAGATTAAAAGAACAGTTAAAGGAACAAAAAGCACAAACAATTAAACTGCAAAACAATACAAAAAAAGAATTGTCAATTGATAAAGTTGCTGGTATTTCTCTTATAGTTGAAGAGGTTGACGCGGGTGATATCAAAAATTTAATAGATGAACTTAAAAATCAAAATGATAAAGTTTGCGTCATGTTCTTTCAAAAAAAAGGTGATAAAGTTATGATTGCCTGCGGTGTTAAAAATACTCCAATTAAAGCCGGAGCCTGGATAAAAGAAATTGCTCCTGTTTTAGGCGGAAACGGTGGAGGAAGAGATGATTTTGCTCAAGCCGGCGGTAAAGATGTATCCAAGTTAAATGAAGCTATCATAAAAGCAAAAGAGTATATTAAAAATAGTTTGGGAGAGTAAAATGAGTCAATTTTTTATAGATTTTTTTAGAGATTACGGTAAATATATAGTATTTTTACATGTCATATCAGCAATAATCTGGATAGGAGGCATGATAGTTGTAAAATTCATTGTCGCACCGGTTATGGCTTCCATACAAGATGTAAAAGTAAGGCTCTCAAGAATACTCGAAATTATGCAAAGGCTTCTTAATTTTTCATTTATTTTTATGATACTCATAGTAATAACCGGAACTTTGATGAGTTTGGGACTTGATTTTAAGCACTCTTCTCCATCACTATATATGCTCGTTCATATAAAAGAGGCTATTTGGACTCTTATGGCACTGAATTTTTTCTATATATACAAAAAAAGAAACAGTGCTGCGAAACAATTTTTATCCGGAGACAATGAGGGAACGGCTGAGAGTATTTTTACAATAAGTAATTATCTATTACCTTTAAATATATTTCTTGGTTTTGTTGCGGTTTATTTTGGCGTCATATTAAGAGGGCTTTAAAATGTTAACTCTTGCCTCATCTTCACCCACAAGAGCAAAGATTTTAAAGGATTTTGGCATTAAATTTCAGCAAATAGGTTGTAATTTTAATGAAGAGAGTATCCATGTTGACTCAGCTAAAAGTTTTGTATACCTATCTTGTAAAGGCAAGATGAATTTATGTGAGCAAAAGTATGGGATAAATCCTCCTTTACTATGTGCGGACACAGTAGTAAGTGTAAATGATAAAATACTAAGAAAAGCTAAAAATAAAAATGATGCTAAAAACATACTTCTTAAACAAAGCAATAATGAAGTATCAATTCTTACTTGCATGATGTACAAATCAGAAAAGTTGAGTTTTATAGATATTAGTGCTACAAAATATATGTTTGGTAAGTTTGATGAAAATGAGATGGAAAGATATTTGGAAAGTAACGAGTGGCAAGGTAAGGCTGGAGCTTGTATGGTTGAGGGCTTTTGCAAAAAATATATCAAAGAAGTAATAGGGCTTGAAAGTAATGCTATGGGACTTCAGATAGAAAAATTATTACCATTTTTATAAATGTTTTATGATAAAGAGTTACGAGCCATTAAAAAGGCCAACAGATATAGAATTAGAGAAGTTTTTAGTGAAGATATTTTAGATTTTGCATCAAATGACTATCTTGGACTCTCTTATAATAAAAAACTTTTAAAAAAAGCTTGCAAAAGAGTTTCTCGTCATAAAAACCATTCTCCAAAATCTTCTACTTTAGTAAATGGCTATCATCTTGTGCATAAAGACTTTGAAGATTATATCTCTAAAATCAACAACTTTTCAAAGGCAATTTGTGTAGGAAGTGGATTTTTGGCAAATCTATCTATTTTTGAAGCACTTCCAAGAAGAGGTGATTTGCTTATTTTTGATGAAGAATTTCATGCAAGCGGAATGATAACTACTAACTTAAGCAAAGCTAAAGTGCAAACTTTTAAACATAATGATATGCAAGATTTGCAGGAAAAAATAAAAACTTTTAAAGATATTAGTCAAGGAAGAGTAATAATAGCAGTTGAAGGTATTTACTCTATGAGTGGCGATATGGTGAAAAAAGAGATTTTTGATATAGCAAATAAATCAAATGCTTTATTAGTTGTAGATGAAGCCCATAGTGTCGGAGTAGTCGGAGATAATTTACTCGGAGTTTATGAATATTACAAAATCAAACCTCAAGATAACCATATCAAAATGGGAACCTTGGGAAAAGCTCTCGGAAGTTATGGTGCTTATATACTAAGCTCAAATGAAATTTACGAATATCTTTGCAACCGTGCAAAAGCTATCATTTATACAACAGCACCATCACTCTTGGATATAGCTTTAGCCCATGAAGGCTTTTTATATATTGAAAAAAAGAAAAAGAAGATAAAAAAGAAGATAAAAAAAAGAAAAGATTTAGTAAAGAGATATTTTGATACCAATTTGCAAAGTTTGATACTGCCTATACAAGTTAAAAGTTCAACTGATGCTTTGAGGATAAAGAAAAATTTATTAGTAAAAGGCTTTTTAGTTGGAGCTATAAGAGCACCGACAGTTTTAAAACCAATCTTGAGAGTAATCCCTAAAATAAATGAAAAAGGATTTAAAAAACTTTTGAAATTAATTATACAAGAGATAAAATAATGAAATTTATTTGCAAAAAATTAAAAATTACCAATAACAACGACACCCTTGTAGATATTGATTTTGAAATAAATAAATCATTTGCCTTAGTTGGACAAAGCGGAAGTGGCAAAAGTTTAAGTTTAAAAGCACTTTTGGGAATGCTGCCAGCTAATTTAAAATATGAATTGGATTTTTCCTGGAATTACCCTCTTGAAAAAGGTAAAACTATAGTTTTGGTACCACAAAATCCTTTTACTTCACTCTCTCCTCTAACTAAAATAAAAGACAATTTTTTTACAAAAGATGAACAGGCAAAAGAATTTTTAAAAATGGTTGGATTGGATCCTAACTTAATATACAGATTTCCAAGCGAACTTAGCGGAGGACAACTCCAAAGAATTATTATAGCAATAGCACTATCTCATAAACCAAAAATATTGTTATTGGACGAACCCACAACTGCACTTGACAGTGATTCAAAAAAAGAGTTGCTATCACTTATAAAATCATTACAAGAGTCTTATCAGTTTAAAATATTGTTTGTAACCCATGATATAAGTTCAAGCAAAATTATCTGTGATAAAATAGGCATTATCCATAAAGGTAAAATTATTGAAAAAGGTGATATAGGTGAAGTTTTAAAAAATCCTGTAAAGAGTTATACTAAAAAATTAATCGAATCCAGTTTTGAAAATAGAAAGTTTAGGGAGTAGCTATGTTAAAATATATTATATCAATTTTTATGTTGTTGGTAATTGGAGTTTCTATATTTTTAATCAAAACATACTCTGATATAAGATTTGAAGCATATAAAATCATTAATTATTCACCACCTTTAACAACGCAAATATTTGACAGACATGGTAAATTAATAGCAAATATTTTCGGCAAACAAAACAGATTGTATGTTAAATACAAAAATATTCCTCCAAGAGTCGTAGAAGCACTCGTTGCTATAGAAGATACTCTTTTTTTCGAGCACTCCGGCATAAATCTTGAAGCTATATTTAGGGCGGCTATAACAGATATAAAAGCTATGAAATTTGTGGAAGGGGCTAGTACACTAACACAACAACTTGTAAAAGATACTCTTCTTACTAGAAACAAAACAATAATGAGAAAAATTAAAGAAGCAATGCTCGCAATAAGAGTCGATGAAGCTATAAGCAAAGAAGCAATTATAGAAAGATATTTAAATCAAGTTTATTTTGGACATGGATATTATGGCATTAAAACAGCATCTTTGGGATACTTTCATAAACAATTAAATCAACTTAATTTAAAAGAAATAGCTATGTTAGTCGGACTGCCGAAAGCTCCAAGTGCCTACAACCCCACAAGGCACCTGGATCTTTCATTGGCAAGAGCAAATACTGTATTGGCAAGATTGTATAAATTAGGTTGGATAGAAAAAAAACAATACCAAAAAGCTTTAAATGAGAGACCCATGGTTTTTGATGATACTTTAAGCCAGAACAAAGCACCCTATGTTGTTGAAGAAGTTATCAAAAAAATCAGAGGAAAATATAAAGATTTTAGAACAGGCGGATACAAAATATATCTAAATATAGACTTATCTTTACAGAATTTAGCAAGAAAAGCTCTTAAATTTGGATATGATGGTCTCAAAAAAAATATCAAAGATAAAAACAGTACTTTAAATGGAGCCATGGTTGTATTAAACAACAGTACAGGGGAAGTTCTTGCCATGGTTGGTGGAGTTGATTATAAAAAAAGTAAATTTGACCGTGCCACACAAAGTAAAAGGCAGCCAGGATCTAGTATCAAGCCTTTCATCTATCAATTAGCACTAAACTCAGGTTATGCACAAAACAGTAAAATTCCAGATATTTCACGAGTATATAAAAATGTACAAAAAGATAAAAAATGGAAACCGAGAAACTATGAAAATAATTTTGAAGGTTTGATTACCTTAGAGTATGCATTGGTACATTCAAGAAACTTAGCAACGATAAATTTAGTTAACAGTTTGGGGCTTGAAAATGTTTACA
This sequence comes from Campylobacteraceae bacterium, assembly GCA_026993075.1. GTDB lineage: Bacteria > Campylobacterota > Campylobacteria > Campylobacterales > JALSKU01 > JALSKU01. Next base: position 2,171 of record JALWUQ010000087.1, on the reverse strand, counting down.
GTAATTTAAAATTTCTTGGCTTTAAAGGAGTACCATACAACTTATCCATAGCACTTGGAAGTCTTGGAGTATCGCCTTATGAATTTGCCGGAAAATATACACTTTTTTCCAATTATGGAAAAATGATGAAACCTTTTTTGATTAAAAAAATTATAAACAGATATGGTGACGAAGAGATTTTTCAACCTCAAGGCAGAGATATAAACAAACCAAAACAAGCTTTTTTGCTTATAAATATATTGGAAAATGTTGTAACACATGGAACAGGAAGAAATGCAAGAGTTCCGGGTATAGAAATAGCTGGAAAAACAGGAACAACAAATAAATATATTGATGCCTGGTTTTGTGGTTTTACTCCAGATATAGAGATAATAACATGGTATGGCAATGATAATAATACTCCTATGAAAAGAGGAGAAACAGGAGGAAGAGCTGCAGCTCCAGCTTTTAAATATTTTCTACAAAGGTATTTAAAAATTCATCCTGAGACAAAAAGAAAGTTTACTATCCCAAAAGGAGTACATAAGATGATACAAAATAAAAAAGTTTATTATTTTACAGATATCTCAAAACCACAAAAACAAAATGATGAAACCATAGGCAACAATAAGCTTATATTTTAATTAACCTTTCACAGGGTCAGGTTACAAAGAGAAGAGAAAATCTCTCCTCTTTGTAATTTAACAAGAATAGGTTGACTTAAACTCATAAGCAGTTGGTCTTGCTTCATCAGGCCAAACCTGTGTTTCAAACTTATAGTGCTGATAAGTATCTATAAAAAGATCACTCATAACAGGTTTTAAAAAGCTGTTATCAGCTATAAGAGCTTCAAGTGCCTCTCTTAAAGTATGAGGCATTTGAGGAATACCTTTTTTTCTGATTTCAGCCAAACTAAGTTCAAACAAATCTTCATCCATAGGACCAACCGGTTTATATTTATTTTTAATTCCGTCAAGTCCTGCAAGCATCATCGCAGAAAATGCAAGATATGGGCAAGCTGTGGCATCTGGAAATCTAAGCTCAATCCTAGTAGAAGCTTCACCTCCACCGTAAGGAATACGACAGCTAGCAGATCTGTTTTGGCTAGAATAAGTCAAAATGCTTGGAGCTTCAAAGCCAGGAATTAATCTTTTATAAGAGTTAGTTGATGCATTTGTAAAAGCAGCAAGTGCATGAGCATGTTTAAATATACCGCCCATATAATGCTTCGCATCATCACTTAGATTTGCATATTCACCTTTTTTATAAAATATATTTTGCCCATCTTTCCATATTGATTGATGAGTGTGCATACCGGTACCATTGTCTCCCATTAAAGGTTTTGGCATAAAAGTTGCTGTTTTCCCATTTAAATGTGCTACCATTTTAACTACATATTTAAATTTTTGCACATTATCAGCCGCTTCAATAAGAGTTGCATATTTTACACCTATTTCACCCTGAGCCTGACCAACTTCATGGTGACCCATGATAACTTCAAGCCCAACTTCCTCTAAAACCTGCATCATTTCAGCCCTTAAATCAACCATAGAGTCAGTTGGGGCAACAGGAAAGTAACCACCTTTTGTTCTTGGTCTGTGGCCTGTATTAAGATCATCTACAAAATCATTAGCATCATTCCATTCACCCTCACTTGAATCAACTTGATAAAATGCTGAATTTATTTCATCTTTTATTTTAACATTCTCAAAAATAAAAAATTCATTTTCCGGCCCAAAATATGCCGTATCTCCAATCCCAGAATCTTGAAGATATGATAGAGTTTTTTTAGCTATACTTCTTGGACACTTTTCATATAACTCATTTTTATATAGATCAAAAACATCGCAAATTACTATAATAGTCGGATCAGCGGTAAAAGGATCTAAAAATGCCGTAGTAACTTCAGGCTTTAACATCATATCAGACTCATTGATAGGTTGCCAAGCATCGATACTACTTCCATCAAACGGAATTCCAGACTCCAACATATCTGCATCAACAGCATCAATATTATAAGTTATATGATGCCATGCACCCTTGATATCACTGAATCTAAAATCTATAAATTTGACTTCATTTTCTTCACAAAATTCATAGAATTTAACTATACTGCTTACAAATTTTCCCATACAAACTCCTTAAAAAAATTTATATATATTATCATGTTTTATATAGTAAATAGTTTAAAA
>JALWUQ010000086.1 GCA_026993075.1 Campylobacteraceae bacterium | reverse complement strand
TTGTCTTTATTTTCTATAACGCATGGTCCTGCAATAAGTATCATTTATATATCCTAAAAAAAATTTACTGATTATATCAAAAAATTGTTTAGTGTATGTAAAAAGATAAAATAGTATCAAAAAATCGGGAAGTCATTGTACTTGCATTATTTCTTAGCCATCACAACTTTTCTACTTTTTCTTTCAATATATGAAAATATGAATATCCATAAGCCAAACTATAGCAAAATAAGTACTTTTCGTGGTAATTTTCTTCCTTTTTTAAAAAAATAAAGATATGATTATAATAAAATATTAGTAGAAGGATAATTATATGGATTTAAGTATAGGGACAATTACAGGTTTTTTGAGTACATATGGCTTAAAATTGATTGGTTCAATTTTAATTTTTTATATAGGTAAAAAAATAGCAAAATTACTAACAGATTTTTCCAAAAAAGTTATGAAAAAAGCAAATATTGATGAGACTATTCTTAAATTTGTAAGCAATATAATCTATGGTGGTTTGCTGCTTTTTATCATATTGGCTGTACTTAGCAATTTGGGAATCAATACAACTTCTTTTATAGCAGTACTTGGTGCTGCTGGTTTGGCAGTAGGTTTAGCCTTTCAAGGAACTCTTTCAAATATTGGAGCTGGAGTATTGCTTATATTTTTCAAACCTTTTAAAGTAGGCAATTTTATAAAAGCTGCGGGTGAAAATGGAGTGGTTGAAGAGATAAATCTTTTTAGTGTTCTTTTAAAAACAGGTGACAATAAACAAATTATTATACCAAACTCCGCCATAATAGGTGGCAATATCACAAATTTCTCTGCAAAAGACACGAGAAGAGTCGACTTTACATTTGGTATAGGATATGATGATGATTTAAAACTTGCAAAAAAAACGCTCGAAGAGATAATAAGTGGCGATGAAAGAGTTTTAAAGGAGCCTGCCCCATTTGTAGCTGTTAGTGAATTAGCAGATAGTAGTGTAAATTTTATAGTTAGAGCATGGGTAAAAAGTGAAGATTACTGGGGAGTAAATTTTGATACGATTGAGAAAGTTAAACTTATTTTTGATGAAAAAGGTATTTCTATCCCCTATCCCCAAATAGATATTCACCAAGATAAATAATTATAGAGAGGTTTTTGCCTCCCTATAAAAATACCTTTTTATATTCATCTTCGTCAAAACCTACTACTATTTCATCTTTATATTCTATCACTGGTCTTTTAATAATAAGATTTTCTTTGGCAAGCCACTCTTTTTTTCCATTTTTATCTAAATTTAACTCTTTTAGTTTCAACAGTCTGTATTTTGTTCCTCTGGAGTTAAAGAGTTTTTCTATGGTAGTTTTGCTAAGCCACTTTTCTATCTTATTTTTTCCAACTGGTTCTTTTTTGAAATCAATAAATTCAAATTCTATATTGTTATCTTTGAAAAACTTTACAGCCTTTCTTACACTTGTACAAGTCTTAATACCATATAATATCATTTTTTTATCCTTTTTTAACTTTTAAAGTAGTAGTATATAAAGAATTTATTTAAAAAAGGATTTGTTATGCAAGTAAATGTCAGCTCTTTAAATGCACATAATAATTGGATGGCAAATAATGCAACTAATATTGCAAATGTTAATACTAAAGATTATAAAGCTACAAATACTGTTTTAAAAGATAATACACCAAGCAGTGTTACCGCATCAGCCACCAAAAGCAACTCTGGCACAAATCTTACTAAAGATTTAACAAATCAAATACCTATAAAAGTTGGATTTGATGCAAATGTTCAAGCTATAAAAATTCAAGAAGAAACAGTAGGCTCAATTCTTAATATACTCGTTTAATCTCTATTTACACTATCAGCATCGCATCGCCATAAGAAAAAAATCTATATCTACTTTTTATGGCAATATCATATATCTCCATAGTTTTTTCGATTCCTATAAAAGAGCTAACTAGCATCAAGAGTGTTGATTTTGGCAAATGAAAATTTGTAAGAAGATAATTTACCCTTGTTGGCGGACTCAAAGGGTGTATAAATATATCAGCAGCACCTATACTTTTTCTTTTTTTCATATAATATTCAATAGTTCTAGTCACAGTGGTACCAATAGACAATATTTTTTTATCACTATCAATAACACAAAGAGTATCATTTGGTATTTCATAAAGTTCTGAATGCATCTTGTGTTCTAATATATTTGAAACATTTACAGGTTTAAATGTTCCGGCTCCAACATGAAGAGTTAAATATTTTGTATCATAATCAGATTTTAGCTTGTTAAAAAGGTTTTCTGTAAAATGCAGCGAAGCAGTAGGTGCGGCAACTGCTCCCATATTTTTAGCAAACAAAGACTGATAATTTTTCTCATCCTCTTTTGTGTCATTTCTTTTGATATATGGAGGCAAAGGAACATGTCCTATATCATTTAGTATATTATTCAATGAGATAAAATCTAAGACTTTCCCATCTTTAACAAATTTAACCGTTCTTGTACCGTCATCATTCAATTTCATAACTTTAGCACTTAGCCTATCATCAAAAAACAGTGTCGTGTTTAAAGAAACTTTTCCTTTTATATAAACAAGAAATGTGTTATTTTGCATAGGAGAATTTAATAACAGTTCTATCTTGCCTCCACTCTCTTTTTTTCCAAAAATTCTGGCTTTTATAACCTTTGTATTGTTGAGAAAAATTACTGTGTCTTTAGGAATATATTTTAAAATATTATAAAAAGTTTCATGGATAATTGTATCTTTTTTTCTATCATATACCAAAAGCTTGCAAGAATCTTTTGGTTCTGCGGGAGTTGAGGCTATCAACTCCTTTGGCAAAATATAATCATAACTATCTATTCTAAGTGGATTTAAAGACATAGATTTTATTGAGTTTTATCTATCTTATGAAAATCATCCGTATCTTCATCATTGTCAAATTCTTCATCCGCTTTTTTTCTATCTTCCTCTTCATCATCTTCCCCTTCATCATCTTCTTCTTTGCTCTCTGGATTCACCCATTTTGCTATCACAATAGAAAAACCATACAATAAAAGGAGTGGACCAGCCATAAGAAGTTGTGTTAAGACATCAGGAGGAGTTAAAAGTGCGGATACTATAAAAATAATTACAATAGCATATCTAAAAAAACCTGTTAGCGTTTTATCACTTACCAATCCCAGCTTTGCCAAGAAAAATGTAATTACCGGTAATTCAAATGCAATACCAAAACCTATAAGTAATTTAGTAAAAAAGCTTATATATTCTCCTATTCCAGGAAGAGCGGTAAAGAGTTGACCTCCAAAATTAACAAGAAATTTAAAGCCAAAAGGTATAACGACATAATAACAAAATGCGGCACCCATGACAAACATAACTGTAGCAAAAAGAACAAAAGGCAATATCAATTTTTTTTCATTTTCATACAAACCAGGTGCAACAAAAAGCCAAAACTGCCAAAATATAATAGGTAAAGAAAAAACAAATGCAGTAAAAAAAGAAACTTTAAGTGCAGTAAAAAGTGGCTCTTGTACTTTTGTAAAGATTATATTACTAGTTGGAGGCAACACAGCTTTTAAAGGCTCAATCATCCATGCCATTATCGGTTCCCAATATGCGAAACATACAAAAAATAATACAATTATAGTCAAAAAAGATATGGTTAACCTTTTTCTCAAATCAGCAATATGAGGTTTTAATTCTTCAAACATTTTTTTCTTCCTTTTTTACCTCTTTTTTATGCTCGTCAATCTTTTTTACCTGTTTTATCTTATCTTTTTTTGGCTTTGGCTTACTTTCAAGATCTTTTACACTACTGACAGCTTGTTCAATATTGTCTTTAATACTTTGGCTTATATTGGTAGTGCCTTTTTGAATCTCTTTAAGTTCATCAATATTCATGGTGCTTTTTATATCTTCTGTAGTTTCATGTAATCTTCTTTTGTACTCTAAAGCTTCTTTTTTAAGATCTTCTATTTTTAATTCTTGATCAATAGCATCTTTTGCCTCATTGATAGTTTTTTTAAAAGCATTAAAAAACTTAGCAATCTTAACCATAGCCTCCGGAAGCTTGTCCGGTCCCAAAAATAAAACACCAATTACCAAAATTATTAAAATTTCAGAAAAACCCATTCCAAACATATATTTACCTAATCATAAATTTTCAATAATTTTAGCTGAATTATAGTTAACTTAATATAAAAAGTGAGATTTCATCACTAAGTAGATAATTATTATTAAATATAATGTTGTTAATATGTCTTATTTTTCCCTCTTTTTCCAATATTTTTACTTTTTTTAATTCATTTTTATTAAAAATATCAATATTTACACCCACAATTGATCTCATGCCTAAAAAAACTTTTTCAGTTTTTATATCTTTTCCACTTAAATTTTCAATATCAAAAAATGTAGGATTTTTTATATATTTTTCTATATTTTTATAAGGATAAAATCTTTTGTTTTGCAAAAACCCAACTGCACCTGCTCCAATACCTATATAATCTTTATATTTCCAATATCCCAGATTATGAATTGAGCGATATTTGCCAAAATTAGAAATTTCATACTGAGAAAATCCCTTTTTTATAATTTGATCATAAAACCATTGCTCTTCTTTAATATTACCATTATTTTTTTCTTTTTTTATATAAAATTTAGTATTTTTCTCAATACTTAAAGAGTATGAGCTTATATGATTTATAGGAAGAGAAAATGCAATATCCAAATCATTTTGTAAAAGTTTTTTATTATCAAGTATACATCCGTGTATCAAGTCTAAAGATATATTTTTTATACCTGCGTTATATGCATTTTTGATAGCATTTTTAGCATCCTCTTTAGAGTGATTTCTTCCCAAATATTTTAATTTATCTTTATCAAAACTTTGAACACCAAAACTTACTCTGTTGACACCAAGCTCTTTCATTTGTTCAAGCCAAGATTTACTTGCACTGTTTGGATTGGCTTCTGTTGTTATCTCAGCATTCTTTGCTATATATGGTTTTATATTCTCGAATAATTCCTGATACAAGCTTGCTTGCATAGCGGACGGCGTTCCACCTCCTATAAAAATTGTCTCTATACTTTGTTTATGTACAGAATATCTTTGTAACTCATATTTTAACTGCTTTATTATAGCTTTAGCATAAGAATCTCTAAAATCAAATTTATCAACATAAGAATTAAAAGAGCAATAATGACATTTACTGTCACAAAATGGTATATGAATATAAAGTAACAAATAAAACCTTAATAGTAATTTTGATAAAATTATACACAAAAATTAAAGTAAGTCAGGCATGGATAAAAGAAAAAAGATATACAGACCAAATGTTGCAGCTATTATACTCTCTTGCAAGTATCCTTTTAAGAGTGAGATATTTATAGCAAGCAGAAGTGATATTACAAATAGCTGGCAATTTCCTCAAGGTGGAATTGACAAAGATGAAACTCCCGAAAATGCGCTGTTTAGGGAGTTAAAAGAAGAGATAGGAACAAACGAGATTGAGATTATTGCCCAATACCCAAAATGGGTCAGTTATGATTTTCCAAATACTGTTGCAAAAAAAATGTATCCGTTTGATGGTCAGATTCAAAAATATTTTCTAGTAAAACTTAAAAATAATACTAAAATAAATTTAAAAACAAAGCATCCTGAATTTGATAATTATAAATTTATAAAATATAAAGAAGTATTTGACTATATAGTATATTTTAAAAGACCGATATATAAAGAGGTATTAAACTATTTTAAAAAAGAAGGATATCTTTAAAAAGTAAAAAGCGAAAGGGATTTATGTTAATTGTTCAGAAATATGGCGGTACCAGTGTTGGTACTCTTGAAAGAATCAGTGAAGTTGCAAAAAGAGTTGAAAAAGCGAAAAAATTAGGACACAGTTTGGTTATTGTGGTTTCGGCTATGAGTGGCGAGACAAATAAACTGATAGAATTTGCAAAATATTTTACAAATACTCCTCCAAGAAGAGAAATGGATCTTCTTTTAAGTTCAGGTGAAAGAGTTACTAGCTCACTCTTAAGTATAGCACTATCTGCAAAAGGCATAGATTCTGTGGCACTTACAGGCAGGCAGGCAGGCATTTATACAGATAATATTCACACAGGAGCCAGGATTGACAAGATAGATTCAGTTCAAATAACACAATACACAAAGCAGGGTAAAGTTGTTGTTATAGCCGGTTTTCAAGGTATCACAAATAATGGAGAAGTCTCAACGCTAGGAAGAGGTGGAAGTGATCTTAGTGCGGTAGCGATAGCAGGTTCTATTAAAGCTGATTTATGCGAAATTTATACTGATGTTGATGGAGTTTATACTACAGATCCGAGGATTGAACGAAATGCAAAAAAGATTAATAGAATAAGTTATGATGAAATGTTGGAGCTTGCCAGTCTTGGAGCAAAAGTATTGCAAAGCAGATCAGTAGAGCTTGCTAAAAAATTAAATGTGGCTTTAGTGACAAGGAACAGTTTTAATGAAAACGAAGGAACACTAATAACAAAGGAAGAAAATATAATGGAAAAGGCACTCGTTAGCGGAATAGCACTAGATAAAAATCAAGCAAGAGTAACTTTAAGAGGTGTTAAGGATGAGCCAGGAATTGCTGCTAAGATCTTTAACAAATTGGCAAAAGAAAATATAAATGTAGATATGATAATACAAAATATTGGCTTAGATGGAGTAACCAACCTTGGTTTTACAGTACCAAAAGATGAGATAGAAGAAGCAAAAAGAGTTATGAATAAACTAAATGCTTCCAAATTATTGGAATTTGATCCAAAAGTTGTAAAAGTTTCTGTTGTTGGATTGGGAATGAAATCGCACAGTGGTGTAGCAAGTAAGGCATTTGATACTTTAGCAAAAGAAAATATAAATATACAAATGATAAGCACAAGCGAAATAAAAGTATCAATGGTAATAGATAAAAAATATGGAGAGCTTGCCGTTAGAGCACTTCACGAAGCATATCATTTGGATAAATAATGCAAAAATTTTTAAAATGGACGCTTGAAGCTATAAGAGAAGATGAATCATTAATGAGTTGGATGGAAGAGAGAAGATTTGAGTGGGTTCCTCTGGCTTCTTCAACTTTAAAAAATATTTTGTGCGGTCATACATTTATTATTATTACAGATAAAGAACGAGAATGGTTTGGAAAATACCTTTTAAGTAGTTTAAATAGATTTGACAAAAATCGCCCTTTTTTGCCTATTATTAATTTTAATGAATTATCATACAATATTGATGAAGCTAACAATAAAGAAAAAATAAGTGTATTGGAAGATATGCTGTCAATCTCTTTTCCAAACGGATATACATTTTTTTACATTGGCAAAAGTGACAGCCCAAGGGCAAAGATGGTAAAGCATCATGAGGGAAGCTTTTTATGGATAATGGATGAGCAAATTCAAAATAGTTTTTATTTAAATTCAAGCGATGAACTACTTGATATCAAACTAATCCAACTCTCAAGACTATTTGATAAAAGTATTGATGCTGCATTATTTTCAGAAATTACGATGGATGACTTAGGGTGAATATAAACTTATCTACCAATAAAATAATAATTTCAGACAACCCAAACGCCTCTAAAATAGAAGTTTTAAAGCAACTTTCTGCAAAAATAGTAAAATTATTTGAAAAAGATGATTTTTTACTTGAAGATGCAAAAGTAGTTGCAAAAGAAGCTTATATAAGTGAAAGTGAAACCAAGTATCTATTGATTATCGCCAACAGTTTCAACATTTATGCACAAAATTCTCTTCTTAAAATGTTAGAAGAGCCTCCTAAAAATACTGTTTTTATTATCATTTCAAACTCTAAAACAAATTTTTTACCCACAATTAGATCAAGAATACAAATCATAACTCACGCACGGGAAAAAAGAGATAGAAATATAGAACTTAATTTGAGCAAAATGAGTTTAAACGATATTTTTAATTTTATAAAAAACAATCAAAGAGTTACGAAACTTAAAATCAAAGAGCTTATACAAGATATCTTTTACGAAGCTTTACACAAATACGATATAAAATTTACTAAAAGTGAAATAGCAGTATTTGAAAATGCACTTCAATTAGCCGAACTTAACACAAGGGCTGAATTTTTACTAAGTTCTATACTCTTAACTATTTTTAACAGACAAAAAAGGTAATAACCTCTTTGTCGCGAAACAAACATAAACTTGCAATAATTTATACATTTTTATCAATACTATCTTGGAGCTTTATACCTATCGTATCCAAATTGGCCCAAACGCAGATAGAGGGTTCTTTATTTTTATTTTATTCAAATATCTTTTCTTTTATTGCTGTTATTGTTTATACAAAAATATCTCACAATAAAAATTTCCGTTTTAAGATAGATAATAAAACTATGTTTAAAACTGCATATTTGGGTTTCTTGGGCTGTTTTTTATATTATATTTGTATATATTACGGGTATAAAGTTGCAAATCCGATAGAAGTTATCATTATCCAGTATTTATGGCCAATTCTAATCTCAATATTATCGCTGTTTTTACTGAAAGAAAAACTAACCGTAAATAAAATCATAGCCTTGATTCTTGGATTTTTAGCTGTAGTTATAGTTATCGCAAAAGGAGATATTTTAAATATTCATTTTGACTCTCTATCCGGCCTTGTTATTGTCTTTTTAGGGGCTGTCTCTTTTGCTCTATTTTCTGTTTTATCAAAAAAAGAACAAATCGAGCCATATCTCGGGGTAATTTTATTTTTCGCTTGGGCAAGCCTGTTTTCATTGATCTGGGTTATTATAGTAGGAAAGTTGGAACTTCCAAACGGTAAAGATATGATTTTTATCATGATAAACGGTATTATTATAAATGGTATATCTTACATCTGGTGGATAAAAGCTCTAAGTTTGTGGCAGGCTTCAAAGATATCAATCTTAGTTTTCTTAACACCTGTTTTAGCTACAATGTGGCTAATGATTTTTTTAAATGAAAAGGTATTTCAAAGTTATACAATTGCTCTGATTTTTGTTATAATTTCAGGAATTTTAACCCTAAGGCAAAAAAATGCAAATAGTAAAATTATCGATTGATACAAATAAAAATACTTTGCTGAAAAAAGTCGGCTCATCAAAAGAGGGATTTGCAATATTAAAAGATAAAATGAATTTAAACTTTTTATATCTTAAAGATATCAAAAATCCTGCGGCTTTAATCTTAAAACAAGATGCACTATCCATAGGAGCTGACTTGATAGTACATAAAGATACTATTTTATGCAATAAAGATATTAGTAATGCTTTACTTATAGCAAATGACAAACAACTCAAAATACTCTCAAAAAAAGAAATTTCACAACCATTTGGACTAAAAGATTTTGCAAAAGAATTAAAAGATTTTATAATTCCAAAAGATAATGAAAATGTACAAATCATGGGTGTTATAAATATAAATGATGATAGTTTTTACAGTGGCAGCAGGTATAAAGGCTCAAGTGCTGTAAAAAAAATAAACCAAATGATAAATGAAGGTGCAACAATCATTGATATAGGTGCAGTTTCTTCTCGTCCGGGAAGCTTAGCGGTAAGTGAAAATGAAGAATTTTCAAGGCTAAAGCCTGTGATTGATACTGTTTATTCAAGCAATTTATATAAAAATGTAGAATTTTCGCTTGATAGTTATAGTATAAAATGTTTGGAATATGCCTTAGACAAAGGCTTTAAGATAGTAAATGATATAACCGGATTAAGTGATGATAAGGTAGCAAAAACTGCTTCAAGATACAATGCAAAAGTTGTTATAATGCATATGCAAGGAACTCCAGAAAATATGCAAAAAAATCCCCATTATGACAATGTATTACTTGAAGTCAGTGAATTTTTTAAAAAAAGGATTGCCAAAGCAAAATCTTTTGGTATTGATAATATATTACTTGATATCGGTATAGGATTTGGTAAAAAGTTAGAACACAATTTAACCCTTTTAAAACATTTAGAGCATTTTAAAAGCCTCGGCTATCCACTTTTAGTCGGAGCAAGCAGAAAATCAATGATAGATACAATAACTCCAAGCAAAGCCGAACAAAGACTGCCAGGAACTATTGCTTTGCATCTTGAAGCTGTAAAAAACGGAGCATCCATTATAAGATGCCATGATGTAAAAGA
>JALWUQ010000085.1 GCA_026993075.1 Campylobacteraceae bacterium | reverse complement strand
TCTCTAAATCAAGGGTTTTAAATTCCTTGGCATAGTTGAAGTCCTCACCTAAGGGATTGGATAAACTGGAGTGTTGATGTAGTATATCAAGATTTAATTTGTTTGGCCACCAGTCTTGATTTGATGTACTGTTGTGAGTAGCATTTTTGCTTTCCTTGTTCATAATTAATCTCCTTAATTTATATTATTAAAAGAAAAATATTTTCTTTTAATAATCATACACTATTTATTCTTAAGAGAAAATAATTATTAATAGTATATTATTCGTAATAGTTAATTTTTAATTTTATTGACTTAAATCAATAATTATTGTAATATTTTAAAAAATTACTAATATGACACAATGGATACGGGCATAAGCAAAGAAACATATATTTTGAATATAAGTTTATAAAAATAATTTTGCTTTATATAAAAAGCCGATAAAGATAGATGACATATAAAATTAATAAAAATTATTAGGATAGATTATGAAAGATTATAAAACACAATTAAAAAGATATGATTTGAAGGCTACTCCTCAAAGAATGTTTATGATTAATGAAATTGAACAAAAAGGGCATATTGATATAGATAACCTATACAAATCATTAAAAAATATTTTTCCTTATATTTCACTTGCGACAGTTTATAAAAACATCAATTCAATGACACAAAACGGTTTTTTATCAGAAGTTAAAATACCTAAATTAAAAACAAGATATGAACTTAGCAAAGAAAAACATGCACATCTTTTTTGTACAAACTGTAGTGAGTTAAAAGATATTTTTATAGATAAGCAATTAGTTACAAATAAAGCAGCTGAAAAAAGTGGTTACAAGATCAATGATACATTAATAACCTTTGAAGGAATTTGCCCTAAGTGTCAAGAGAAAAATAATATGGTTTCGACTGAAACTAAATAATAAAAAGGGAAAATCTCCCTTTTTATTATTCACCAGATGAGATTTTATGCAAACTAAGTTGCTATCCTCCTAGATATTTCTTCCTCACCTCATCATTACCCAATAATTCCTTGGCATTATTTTCAAGTGCGATATGCCCATTTTCAAGAACATACGCATAATCAGCGATTTGTAATGCAGCAAAGGCATTTTGCTCTATCAATAGTATTGTCAAGCTCTCTTTTAAATTTAATATAATCTCAAAAAGCTCTCCTACAATTTTTGGAGCAAGTCCTAGGCTAGGTTCATCAAGCATCAATAGTTTTGTTTCACTCATAAGAGCCCTGGCGATGGCAAGCATTTGCTGTTCACCACCACTCATAGTACCTGCAAGCTGATCCTTTCTGCTTGCAAGCCTTGGAAACATTTCATACATTTCCCCTCTTTGCGTTTCAAAATTTTCATCATTATTAAATGCACCCATTCTCAAGTTTTCATCAACTGTTAAATTGATAAATACTCTTCTTCCCTCGGGAACCAAAGATATACCTCTTCTGATAATATTATGTGTTTTTAATTTACTAATATCTGCACCAAAATACTCAACCGAACCTTTTTTCTTAACACTGTTTACTATGGCATTAAGAGTGGAAGTTTTGCCTGCTCCATTTGAACCTATTAGCGTTACAATATGACCTTCATTTACTTTAAAATCAATATTTCTTACTGCAGCAATAACACCATAATATACTTCTAAATTATTTACCTTAAGCATGTGTAAAATCTCCTAAATAAGCTGCTATAACTTTTTCATCAACAATAGCATCAGACGGCTTTCCTTCAAATATTTCCTCTCCATAGTCTAAAACCAACACTTTATCACACATATTGTTAACAAATTTCATATCATGCTCAATCAATAAAACGGTCAAGCCATACTCTTCTTTTATATTTCTAATAATATTTGAAAGATCTTGTGTTTCATTTGGATTCATACCGGCAGCAGGCTCATCTAATAATAATAATTTTGGTTCAGTTGCCAATGCTCTTGCTATTTCAACCTTTCTTTGATTGCCATAACTTAATGCGGTTGCTTTATTATTTGCAAATTCAGCTATACCAAATCTCTCAAGTATCTCCATTGCTGCAATTTTAAGTCTTTTTTCATTTGAAAAATATCTAGGAAGTCTCAAAATAGATTCGAGAAAAGTGTATTTCGCAGAATTATGAAAACCTATGAGAACATTATCGATTACTGACATGCTTTTAAAAAGTCTTATATTTTGAAAAGTTCTTGCAATACCTTTTTCTACTATCACATTTGGCTTAACTCCAGATATAGGTTCATGTACAAAATTGACAGTACCTTTTGTCTGTGTGTAATTACCTGTAATTATATTGAATATAGTGGTTTTACCCGCACCATTTGGCCCTATCAAACCAAATATTTCATTTGTTTTGATATTAAAGCTGAGATTATCGATTGCGGTAACTCCGCCAAATTTCATTGTTACATTTTTAACTTCCAAAATCATTTTTTTGCCCTTTTAAAAATGTCCATTAACTCCTTATCTCCAAACAACCCTTTTCTTGCAAAAAGCATCATGACTATAAGCAAGATAGAAAATACAACCATTCTAAGACCAGGGTGAGCTCCTGTGTGATAACCGAATATATCCATATCTTGATCCAAAAATCTTAACCACTCACTTCCACCTATTACAAGAATGGTACCAAGTATTGCACCACTCATACTTCCAAGTCCACCAAGAACTATAATAATTAGCAACTGAAAAGTAAGTAAGAAGGTAAATTGATTTGGTGAGATTGTCGTAAGCATTGATGCCATAAGGCCTCCTCCAACTCCCTCAAAAAATGCACTTGTCATAAAAGCATAGGTTTTCATCCAAAATGTATTTACTCCCATAGCAGATGCAGCATCTTCATCATCTCTTACAGCTTTCATTGCTCTGCCATATTTTGAATATATAATATTTAGCATAACGATTAAAGCCACTATTGCTATAAAACCTGACCAGTATAAATTTGCATTAGATGGAATATCATTTAAGCCCATAGCGCCATTTGTATATTTTGGATTGTTAATGGCAATTATTCTAATAATAAAACCAAGCCCGAGTGTTACAATAGCTAGATAATCGCCTCTTACCCTAAATACTGGTACTGAAAGGAAAAAAGCCACTACAACACATACCACTCCACTTAATATCAAAGCGGGTAAGAAACTTGCATGCATAGTTTGCACAAATGGAGCAGGAGGAATGAGGGCAAACATACTTAGTTTTTGGTCACCGGGTATCAAAAGCAACGCTGTTACATAAGCACCGATTGCAACAAATCCATTTGGCTCAAGCGAAAATTGTCCTGCAACTCCATTTATCATATTGTAGCTTAATGCAAGAATTACGAATATTGCAATATTATTAAGTATACTGACAGTATATGCATTGAAGTTATTTTGTGCATACCAGATAAACCAGACTGTTGCTAAAATCATAAATATCTGTATAAAATGTTTTTTTTCTATTAACACATACCCTCCTTAAAATCTACTTCTTTCTAAATCTTGGCCCATTATACCCGTAGGTTTAAACAATAGAACCAATATTAGAAAGACAAATGCAAATGCATCTTTATAACCGCCAAGATCAGGCATAAATGCCACAACAACTATCTCTGTAAAGCCCAATATAAAACCACCTATAACAGCTCCTCCAACACTGCCTATACCTCCAAGCACAGCTGCAGCAAAAGCTTTTAACCCAACTATAATCCCCATAAGAGGATCAATTGACGGATAGCTCACAGCATAAAAAACACCACCTATCGCAGCTAGACCTGAACCAATGGCAAAAACTATCATGATGATAAAATCTGCATTTATCCCCATAAGTTTCACGGTTGGAATGTCAAAAGCCAAGGCTCTAATCGCCATACCATATTTTGTTTTATACAAAATCCAAAGAATCACGGCTAATATTAACAGTGTAACCACAGGTATAATAAATACAGATATTGGCATTACAACTCCACCAATATGTATTATTTTAGTCAAGTATATGGGAGTGGGAAATGCTCTTGGAATTCCTCCAAAAAGAACATTGAATAGATTTTCTAAAAAAAAACTAATGCCTATAGCTGTAATTAATAAAGAAATTTTAGGAGCATCACGAAGTGGTTTATATGCAATTTTATCAGTTAAAATTCCTACTAAAATCGCACCCAATATCGCAATAAGTACTGCTATTGGAAAAGGAACACCGTTTGCATTAGCAAAATATGCTATAAAAGCTCCTACCATCATTATATCACCATGAGCAAAGTTTATAAGTCTTAAAACTCCATAAACCATGGTGTATCCGATGGCTATAAGGGCATACATACTGCCCAAACTAATACCATTTACCATTTGTTGCATAAAAGTTGATAAAGTCATCTTTCACCTTGTTTTAAAATATAGAGATAATCATATCTTAATCTTGCATAATTATTTTTGAATTTTTGAATTTTTTTGTAGATATTGGAAACATATTAAAATATATGAAATACCCAGATATTTTATCTGGGTAAAATAGTATTATTTTTTAGGATTAACAGTTGCCAAATAAGCAAATTTGCCATTTTTAACAACATTTATTACTGCAGATTTAACAGCATTTCCTTGTTTATTTATATTAATTAAGCCTGTAACACCTTGGAAATTTTTTGTATGTCTTAGGTTTGTATTAACACAAATTTTATTTGTTGGAGCTTTTCCTTCTGCTATACATTTATTCATTGCTGATAGTATCATATTGTATGCATCAGCTGCCAATGCTCCCATTGAGTCAGCAGTTCTGTGATATTTTGCATGGTAAGCTTTTACATAAGCTTTGGCTACAGCACTTTTTGCTGCTGCTTCATTAAAATGATCAGTATACATATATCCCTCTACTGCTTTACCACCAATCTTGATAAGTTGAGGAAATCCTGACCCGTCACCGCCAATAAATGGTGCTTTAACACCAACCGCTCTTGCTTGTCTTACGAAAAGTGCTGCTTCTGGATAATATCCTGTGAAATCAATAATTTGCGGATGAAGTGATTTTATGGTAGAAACTTGAGCATTAAAATCTTTATCACCACTATTTATAAGTACTGTTCCTAAAACCTTCCCACCATCTTTTGTATAAGCTTTTCTAAATGCTTTTGAAAGCCCGACTGAATAATCCTGTGTTGCATCTGTAACTATAACTGCTGTTTTAAGTCCTTTGCCATAAACATAGTTTGCAGCTACTGCTCCTTGAAAAGGATCTATAAAACATGCTCTTGTAACAAATTTCTTACCCATTGTAACTCTAGGATTTGTTGAAGCATGGGTTATCATAGGTGTTTTTGACTTTTCTGCAATTGGTGCCATAGCCATAGAATTTGAACTTGCAACTTCGCCAAGTATTGCAGTTACATGATTTTCATCTATAAGTCTTTTTGTTGCCGTTGCAGCTTCAACTTTATCTCCTCTATCATCAAGCACTATAAGTTTTACAGGGTCGCCATTACTAAGTTTGTGATGTTGTGCATAGGCAATCTTTAAGCCATCATTACTAGTTTGTCCAAATGCTGCAATAGGTCCAGTAAGTGGGAGGACTACACCTATCTTAACTTCTTTTGCCATAGCCATGCTAGCCACCAATACCGTAGCTGCTGCTACACTCAATAATTTTTTCATTCAAACTCCTTTAATTTTTTATATTATACACCTATTTTTATAGAATTGCATAAATATAACTGCATAATATTTAATCAATTTTATTTTATCTAAAATTGCTAACAAATATACTAACAAGTTATAACTTGAAAAAAACTTATAAAAGTTTTTTTTATAATAAACTTGGAAAAAAATATAACAATATTACTTTTTTACACACTTTTAATCTTTTTGAAATTATTGACAACCAAAACATTCCAAGCTTCTATCTTCAACACCACTCTCTTCTTTTACCGCTTCAGGAGACTGACTTCTTAAATAATATGTAGATTTAATTCCAAGCTTCCAAGCAAGTGTATAAATTTCATTCAAATATTTTCCACTTGCCTTATCTAATGTTATAAATATATTTAAACTCTGACCCTGATCTATCCATTTTTGCCTTATTGCACCTGCTTTTATTATAAGAGTTTGATCTAATTCATAAGCTGGAGTATAAAACTGCCAAGTATCAAGACTTAGATTTGGGACTACGACCGGTATGAGACCACTTAGATTTTCTTCAAACCATTTTCTTTTGTAAACTGGCTCTATCGTCTGAGTAGTGCCGACAAGTATAGATATTGAACTTGTCGGTGCAACAGCCATCAGATAACCATTTCTTATACCGTTTTTCTTAACTTTTTCTTTTAACTTTTGCCAATCATAAATATATCCGAAAAGCCCACCTCTGTCTGTTAGCTTTTTAGCCTCTTCATTTGCACCATCGATTGGAAATATCCCCTGACTCCACCTTGAGCCTTCAAATTTTGGATATTTACCTTTTTCAATTGCTAAATTTGCAGAAGCCAAGATAGCATTGTAACTTACCATCTCCATAGTTTCATCTATTTTCATAAAATGCTCATGACTCCCCCATTTTATACCGGATTCTGCAAGCATTTGAGCCTCTCCCATAACTCCTAGACCTATAGATCTTGTTTCTAAATTCGTTTTTTTGACTTTTAAAAGGGGATAAAAATTTAAATCTATCACATTATCCAGCATTCTAACTGCCGTTGGGATAACTCTTTCAAAATCCTCTTTTTTATTGATTTTAGATAAATTTATACTTGCCAGATTGCAAACTGCTGTTTTTCCGTCATATTTTTCTTTTTCTACTATAAAGATTTTTTTACCTTTTATTTGATCAAGTGCAGTAATCTTTTTTGCTTTTTTAATAATACCAGAATCCAATAAAATATCTTCATTTTCCTCAAATAAAACAAAACTTTTATCATCAAACACAACTTTAATTTGATAATGATTTGCATCCGTATTTTGAAATATTTCCGTACAAAGATTGGAGCTTCTTATAACTCCTTCATGGCTGTTTGGGTTAACTCTGTTTGCATTGTCTTTGAAACATAAAAATGGAGTTCCTGTTTCAAAATAACTAAGGAGTATCTTTTTCCACAACTCTTTTGCTTTTATACTCTCTTTGATAATATTTGCATCATTCTCATATTCAATATATTTTTTTTCAAATTTATCCAAATAAAGATTTGAAAGCTCCGGAGTATCAAATGGATCAAAAAGAGTCCAAAGTCCATCTTCACTTACTCTTTTCATAAAAAGATCATTTATCCAAAGTGCGGGAAAAAGATCATGCGCTCTTCGTCTCTCCTCACCTGAGTTTTTTTTAAGGTCTAAAAAATCCATAATATCTATATGCCAAGGCTCTACATATACGGCAATCGCCCCTTTTCTTGTTCCCAGCTGATCTACGGCAACGGCGATGTCATTGGTAATTTTTAAAAAAGGCACTATGCCTCCTGCTGCATTTTTATGCCCATCTATCTGTCCGCCCATACCTCTTACTTGATTCCAGTCCCAGCCTATGCCACCACCAAATTTACTAAGGAGTGCCATCTCTTTATAACTGTCAAAAATACCTTCTATATTATCCGGAGTAGAACCGATATAACAAGAACTTAATTGGTGTCTTGGTGTCCTTGCATTTGAAAGGGTTGGAGTTGCAAGCATTACTTCAAATTTACTGATAAGATCATAAAATCTTTTTGCCCATTGTGTTGGATTAAATTCGTTTTGAGCCAAAAACATAGCTATGGCCATAAACATGTGTTGTGGCAACTCTATAGGTTTACCTTGTCTATTTTTGATAAGATATCTGTCATAAAGTGTTTTTATACCAAGATATGTAAATTGCAAATCTCTCTCACAATCAATATATTCATTTAACTCGTCTATATTATATTTTTCTTTTAAACCAGGAACTATCCTGCCTGCTTTTTCACCTTTTTCAAAATACTCGCTTAAATGGGCATATCCGTTAAATCCGCTAACTTTGTGATACAAGTCATAAATAAATAACCTTGCTGCCACAAATGTCCAGTTTGGTCTGTCTATATCGATCTTGTCAACTGCAGTTTTTATCAATGTCTGCTGTATCTCTTCAGTTGTTATACCGTCTCTAAAATGAAGTTTTGCATCTACTTCAAGTTCGCTTTGACTGATATTTTCCAAGCCTTTTGTTGCTGAAGTGGTATATTTTTGTATTTTACCTATATCAAGTGTTTCTGTTCTTCCATTTCTTTTTATGACCGTTAACATATCTCATCCTTCTCAAAAACTCTTTCAAATATCTTGTCAACATTTTTTGTATAATATGTATAATCAAAACAATCTCTTATTTTTTCATCACTTAGCTTGGCTTTTAACTCACTATCTTTAAGTAGATATTCTAAAAATAAACTTTCTTTATCTTTATTTAATGCTGATTTTCCTTTTTGCAAGTCCTTCCAAACTCTCATAGCATTTCTTTGAACGATTTTATAGGCATCTTCTCTACTGACTCCTTTTTTAGGAAGTTCCAACAAAACTCTTTGCGAAAATACCAATCCGCCTGTAAGATTGAGGTTTTTCATCATATTTTCAGGATAAACTACTAAATTTTTTATAATACCGTCTAATCTATTTAGCATAAAATCAGTAGTTACAAAAGCATCCGGAAGTATAAATCTCTCAACAGAACTGTGGGAAATGTCTCTCTCATGCCAAAGAGCCACATCTTCCATAGCAGGTATAGCATAGCCTCTAATGACCCTACAAAGTCCTGTAACATTTTCACTAAGAACGGGATTTCTTTTATGAGGCATTGCGGAACTTCCTTTTTGGCCGGGACTAAAGTATTCTTCAGCTTCATATACTTCAGTTCTTTGATAATGCCTTATAGCTACTGCCATCTTTTCGCATGATGAAGCAAGAAGCGCTAAAGCATTTATCAAGTTTGCATATCTGTCTCTTTGTATAACTTGGTTTGAAACTGGTGCCGGCTTAAGTTCTAACTCATGACAGACATACTCTTCAAGTTCTATTGGAGAGTGAGCGATATTCCCCATAGCACCGCTTATCTGTCCAACTGAAATAAACTCCAAAGAGTGTTGTAAATTTTTTAGATTTCTATGCACCTCATCATACCAAACAGCCAAAACAAGTCCAAAAGTGATGGGCTCGCCATGTATGCCATGACTTCTGCCGACCATCAAGGTTTTTTTATGTTCATAAGCTCTTTTTTTAATTGAACTCATTAAATTTTTCAAATCTTTTATAATAAGCTCTAACGACTCTTTCATCTGCAAAGCTACTGCGGTATCAATACAATCACTACTTGTCATACCATAATGCACCCATCTGCTTTCATCTGTGAGACTCTCAGATACACTTGTTAAAAAAGCTATAACATCATGTTTTGTTGTTTTTTCTATTTCATCAATTCTGTCTATATTAAAAGTTGCATTGTCAATTATCTTTTTACAATCGCTATCTGGAACCAATCCTAACTTGTTCCACCCTTTTACCACAGCTTTCTCAACTTTAAGCCATGCCTCATATTTAGCTTTCATAGTCCATTTGCTTTTCATCTCATCTCTAGCATATCTTTCTACCATTTTAGTATTTCCCTTTGCAGTATTATAGTTAGATATTTTACAAAAAATTTGCTTTTGAAGATATAAATTTTACTTTTATATGATAAAAATAAAACAAACTAAGAAAAAAGTTACATTGCAATAAATCAAAATTCATAGTCTCTCTCAACTTTTGCAATTCTTATCTTGTATTTTTTGTACCAAATCTCTTTCCCTGAGTTTTGAGCCTCTTGATGTTCAGGATTTGACTTCCATTTTTTTATAGACTCTTCATCTCTCCAGTAGGATACGGTAATGCCCAACTCATCTCTGACTGATTCAAACCCCAAAAAACCCTCTTGCTCAGATACCAACTCTGCCATCTTTTCGGATATTTTTTTATAACCTTTATCTTCATCTATTTTTAATGATGTAAAAATCACAGCATAATATGGCGGTTTTGGTGTATTGACGATATTTGACATGATTTACGACTCCTTGTTGGCTTCAAAAATTATTCCATAAAACATTAATATTGTAGGCATTTTAGTTTTCTTGTTATTTTTTTATTTCATTATAACTGACCTTTACGCACCATATCACATCATCAGCAATATCATCTGCTATAAAATTAGCTTCTTTAATTTCACTAGTATATTGAAATGATATTGTGTTGTAATAGTACCTTTTTGTACATTTGTAGCCATTCTTTTAAAAATATTAGCAAGTCTTGTTTTGTCGTTTTATTTCCTCACATAACGCTGAGTTCAGCACCATTTAAGTTAATTTCCAGAA
>JALWUQ010000084.1 GCA_026993075.1 Campylobacteraceae bacterium | reverse complement strand
AATCATCCGTTACATTTTAAAGGAGCTTCTATGATAGAGTTGCTAAAAAGTACTGACAAAGGTTTTGTCTCAATCGAAAAAATCGAAAGTCATTGCTGGATCAATGTTTCTAATCCTAGCAAAGAAGAGATACAGAGTTTATCAAAAGAGTTAAACATTCCTTTGGATTTTTTAACAGACTCTCTTGATATAGATGAGAGATCAAGGATAGAAACGGAAGATAATGCTACTTTAATAGTGCTTAGAATACCTAAATTTGATAACAACAATCATGATATTCCTTTCACAACCTTGCCGGTAGGAATAGTATTGGTTAAAGATGTGGTTATAACAGTATGTTTAGAAAATTTTACTTCTATCTTAAATTTATTTAATGGTAAAATAAAAAAAATATCTACTCAAAACAGAAGTCATTTTATACTATATTGTTTTCATGAAACTGCAATTTTATATTTGAAATATTTAAAAGATATCTATAGAAGGACAAATAAAATAGAGACAGAATTACATGTGTCTATGAAAAATGAAGCATTAATAAAACTTTTAAATATAGAAAAAAGTCTTGTATTTTTCGCTACATCCTTAAAATCGAATGAACTTGTTATGGAGAGACTTCAAAAGATTGGACTTTTAGAACTTAATGATGAAGATAAAGATTTGTTAGAAGATGTTATCATAGATAATAAGCAAGCCATTGAGATGGCAAATATTTATAGCAATATATTAAGTGGCATGATGGATGCTTTTGCATCGGTTATTTCAAACAATTTAAATATGGTTATGAAATTTTTAACATCTGTGACGATTATTTTAATGATTCCTACATTGATAGCCAGTGTTTATGGAATGAATGTTGATATCCCTCTTCAGCACTCACCCCATGCCTTTTTTATAACTATGGGTATTTCATTTATTTTATCAGCTATCATTACACTGTTTTTTCTTAGGAAAAAATGGTTCTAAATTTTTTTAAACCTTGTTCCTAAAGTAAGAGCCTATCTCTGCAAGCAAAATAGCAAAAACCATGATTACTCCTCCTTCAATCTGAGTTGTATTTAAAACTTCATGGGCATAATAGTAACTAAAAACAGCTGCACTTATCGGCTCCATCGTAAATATGATAGCGGTTTTTGCCGGAGTTGTGTATTGTTGCATATATGTTTGTATAAAAAGTGCATATACTGTTGCAAAAATAACTGTACTAAACAGGGCAAGCAATAGAGCATAGGAGTATGTTTTCGGTATAGTAAAAGGGTCAAAAATCAAAGAAAAAATCAAAGAAAAAAGTGCTACAGTTAACAATTCAACACTAACAAGTAAAAAAATATTATACTTTTTTGAGAGTTTAGCGGTGTAAACTATATGTATAGCAAAGAATGTAGCACAAAGCAGTGAATAAAATTCTCCTTTTCCAAAAGAAGTTATGCCATTTGCCCCTGTAAGCATCCAAAGACCGACAGTAGCGATTAAAGCACCCAATATAGAAAAAATATATACCTTTTTCTTAAAAAGTATATAAAGCACCACAGGTACGATAATCACATTTAAGCCTGTTATAAATGCAACTATTGATGACTTTGTGTAAACTAACCCATAAGTTTGAGTAGCATATCCAAAGAAAAAAAGTGATCCTAAAAAAACACCTGCTTTAATAAGAGGTAAATTTAAATCTTTTTTATATCTTAGTGATATAATAGATAATAATAAAAATGAAAGAAAAAATCTCAAGAATAAAAATGAAAAAACAGGTACATTTTTGATAGCATCCTGAACTATAATAAAAGTAGTCCCCCAGGATAGGGCTACACTGATAAGTGCGATATCAGCGCCGAATTCTCTTATTTTATTATAAATTGCATTTTTCATTTGATGATTTTACTAAATTAAACTGAATTTACAATAATTTTAAGCCTAATTAAGTAAAATGTTATTTAGAAATTTTTTTAAGGAGATTATATGAAGAAGATATTAGTGGTGCTGTTGCTGGTGCTTGGTGTTAATTTATTGGCATCTGATTTGGGCTTATGGAAAAAATCAACTTTAAATCAGATAGAGCAAAGAGGTGTTTTAAGAGTCGGTATGGAGCCAGGGTATATGCCTTTTGAAATGAGAGATAAAAAAGGTAATATCATAGGTTTTGATGTTGACATGGCTAGAAGAATGGCCAAAGATATGGGAGTTAAACTTAAGATAGTTCCAACTGCATGGGATGGCATTATCGCTGGATTGTTAGCTGGAAAATATGATATAATTATCTCAGGTATGACAGTAACTCAAAAAAGAAATTTAAAGATTAACTTTGCAAACCCATATATAAATATAGGACAAACTTTACTTGTCAGAGCAAGTGTAGCAAAGGGTAAAAAGTCTTGGAAAGACTTGGATAAACCGCAATATACAATAGTTACAAAACTTGGTGTTACAGGTGAGATTGCAGCAAGAAGAATGTTTAAACATGCAAAAATTAGAACATTTGATACTGAGGCTGATGCTGTTCAAGAATTGTTAAACGGTAGAGCAGATGCATTTATATATGATAAACCTTATAATGCTATATTTATGGCAAAAAGAGGTAAAAATTCTGGCATTGTTTTTTGGGATAAAGATTTGACATTTGAACCTCTTGGATGGGCTGTTAGAAAAGGTGATCCTGACTTTTTAAATTGGCTTGATAATTTCTTAAACCAGGCAAAACATGATGGAACATACGAAAAATTCTATCATAAATGGTTTAAAAGTACATATTGGTTAAAAAGAGTTCAGTAGCTTATGATCAAGAAAAAAAAGACGATTATAAAAAATAAAACCTTTGGTCATTTTGTGGCCTTGGGTTTTTATGTACTTATCTTAGTAGGGTTGTACATAGCCGCAACTCATATGAATTATATCTGGAAATGGAATAGTGTGCCTCAATATTTTGTTTATGAGAAAAAAGTCTCTATAAATGCTCCGTTTGACGGAACTGTCCACATAAAAGGCGATGAGATAAAAATCGTCAGTGCTGATGGTGATAAAAAAGAGATCAACACAAAAGGTTACAAAATAAATGTTACAAATGGCGAGGAAGTTTATCAGGGGGATTCGCTTGCATATTATAAGACATTGACATCAGGACCGCTTTTAAGAGGTTTGTATGTAACACTCGAGATCTCATTTTATGCGGCTGTACTGGCATTTACGCTTGGTTGGATTTTAACTTTCATGAGGATAAGCGGATATCCGTTTTTAGATGATATAGCTACTGTTTATATAACGATCATAAGAGGGACGCCACTGCTGGTTCAAATCTTTATATTTTACTTTATTATAGCTACTATTTTCAATCTTGAAAGATTTGTAGCAGGTGCTGCTTCGCTTGGACTTTTTTATGGTGCATATATAGCAGAAATTTTAAGAGGAGCGATACAGTCAGTCGATAAAGGTCAAACAGAAGCATCAAAATCTCTTGGTATGAATTATTTTCAAACTATGGGACATATTGTAATGCCACAGGCACTTAAAAGAGCCTTACCCGCACTTGTTGGAGAAGTTATAGCAATGGTTAAAGACTCATCTTTGGTATCAGTTATATCCATTACTGATCTTACAAAAGTCGGTCGAGAGATTGTTGCGAATACATTTTCACCATTTGAAACCTGGCTGGTTGTAGCTGCTATGTATTTTTCCATAACATTTACCTTGGCAATAATCGGACACAGATATGAGAAAAAGCTTAAAGCCAAAGGTGGATTTTGAGATCAGCTAATAAATAATTTCTTAATTAAGATAGTTTTTATCCTATTTAGTTATAATTTGTTGAAACTTTAAAAAAGGATAATACAAATGGCAAAAACAAAGTTAAAAGGTAATGATGTAGCATTAAAAGGTAATGATTTAAAGGTGGGAGATAAAGCTCCTGAAGTAATTGTTGTAGGCAAAGATTTATCAGAGATAAAAGTAGGCGGCATAGCAGACAGGGTTCAGCTTATTGTTGCTGTTCCATCTTTAGATACTCCTGTATGTGCTGCAGAAACTAGAAAATTTAATGAAGAAGCAACTTCTGTTGATGGTGTTGATGTAGTTGTAGTTTCTATGGATTTACCGTTTGCTATGGGAAGATTTTGTACCACTGAGGGTATTGAAAATCTAAGTGTAGGAAGTGACTTTAGAAATAAAGATTTTGCTGAAAGCTATGGTGTTTTGATAGCCGATGGTCCGCTTGCTGGAGTTAGTGCTAGAGCTATTTTTGTAGTTAATAAAAATGGGGAAATTACATACAAGCAGATAGTTCCTGAGATTACAGAAGAACCGAACTATACTGAGGCACTTGAAGCTGCCAAAGCTGCTATATAGGAACGAGGAGGTTGAGGCAGGATAATTTCTGCCTCAAAATGAATTTTTCTCTTTATTTTTTATACTGTGTAGTGATCTCATAAATTTATATTCCAGCTTTTAGTCCTATTATCATCGTTTGTTTGTCTGGTAATTGATAAGTTTCTGTGATATTTTGCGTATTGCGAGTCATGTATCCAAACAGGTGATCTCGCCAAGATACCATGCCTTTTAGTTTGCGTCCGGGTACGATTTGTATTTGGTTTATAATGTAGTGAATTTTACTAGTGTCTAAAGTAAGGTCTTGCTCTTTTATCTGAGCGAGCTCAGAAGGGATGTTGATACCCTGCATGAAGCCATAATGTAAAATGATCTGATAAAATCCTGCGCCCAAATCGGTTATTTCGATGCGCTTACTCTGCACAATTGTCGGAACTTCTTCAATCAGCACGGTAACAAACAATACTCTCTCATACACTACGCCGGTATGTCGCACTAACTTTTGAAGTGTAAGTGGTGTATATATAAGTCGCCCAGTAAGGAATACACCGGTTTCTGGTATTCTTAGCACTTTATCTGCTGTTACCTTCCCTATGAATGAGGCAATGGTTGTGGATATATTATTGAACTGTTCCATTAACAATGTCGATCCGCGTCTCCATGTCGTCATCAGCGTAAACAGTAGCAATGCAATCAGCAGTGGCAGCCAGCCACCATCAGGTATTTTTACAGCATTAGAGGCAAGAAAAGTTAATTCGATGATAAGAAAGCTAATTAGAAAAGTAAGTGATTTAGGCAGACTCCAACCCCAAACTTTATGAGCAATGGTGAACATGAGTACGGTGGTAATTGTCATTGTGGCATTTACAGCAACACCATAAGCAGCTGCCAAATTCTCAGAGGTTTTAAAAATAAGCACTAGAGCAATGACGGCAATCATCATAACCCAATTTATGGCTGGCAAATAAACTTGCCCATGTGCATCGGCAGAAGTTTGTCGTACTTGAAGAGGTGGCATCCAATCAAGCTGGATGGCTTGACGGGCAAGTGAAAAAACACCCGTGATTGCCGCTTGGGAAGCAATGATTGTGGCAAAGGTAGCGATGATAACTAACGGGATTAAGCCCCATGACGGTACAAGATGGAAAAATGGATTGACTACACTTTTGGGATCTGAAAGAAGTATCGCTCCTTGTCCAAAATAGTTTAGCAACAAGCCAGGCAAAACAAAAAAGAACCAAACTAAACGAATGGGTTTAAGACTAAAGTGACCTAAATCAGCAAATAAAGCTTCCCCGCCAGTTGTAACAAGAAATACAGCGTACAGAACAAGAAAACCGGTTAAACCGTTATGCTGAAAAAAAATAACTGCTTGCCAGGGATTGATAGCCATTAAAACCATCGGGTATTGCATGATATTAGTGATGCCTAATATTGCCAGAATTAAAAACCACAATAACATCAAAGGTCCAAATATAATCCCCACTACTGCGGTGCCTCGTTGCTGGATTGCAAACAGAGCAAATAAAATACCGATAGTGATTGGAATGATAAAGCTTTTAAACTTCGGATCTATAACTTCCAAACCCTGAACAGCACTCAATACAGAAATCGCAGGCGTAATCATGGCTGCCCCAAACAGCATGGCCGCTCCGGCAACCCCCAATAGAAGAAGTGCCATTCGTCTTGGTTTGGGTTCACCTGATTTTGGACGCAATAAGCCTAACAGTGCAAATGTTCCACCTTCTCCATGGTTGTCTGCTCGCAATACAAATGTCATATATTTTAGTGAAATAATAAGAACTAATATCCACAAAATCAGAGACAAGAGACCTAAAACATTATCTGGGGTAACTGGTAACGGATCTTTTCCGATGAAAGCTTGTTGCAAGGCATAAATTGGACTAGTGCCGATATCGCCATACACAATACCAAGTACAGAGAGTGCTATGATTGCAAAAGGTTTTTTAGAAGTTTTAGGAACTAAATTATCGTTTTGAAAATTTAATGCTTCCTCTTGGGCTTTAAGTTCTTTTTGATCAGGAGTTAGCTCAGGCATGTTTTTAATAATCTCCAATTAAATTTTATTTTAACTTCTTGGCTATAAGGGAATTTACCACTTTTGGATTTGCTTTGCCTTCTGTGGCTTTTAGTACCTGACCCACGAAGAAGCCTAAAAGTTTAGTGTTGCCTGCTTTAAATTTAGCAACATTGTCTGGATTTTTAGTGATTATTTCATCAATAACAGGTAAAATTTTAGCAGGATCACTTATCTGCACAAGTCCTTTAAGCTCAACTATTTGTGTTGGATTTTCTCCGGATTTTACCATCTCTTCAAATACTTGTTTGGCAATTTTACTTGAAATAGTTTCATCATCAATCATTCTAACAAGCTCGGCTATTTGATTTGCACTAAATTTTAGTTCGCTAAGATTTACTTGTTTTAACTCTCTAGCTACTTCATTGGTAACAATATTGGCAAGACTTACAGGACTACCAATCACAGATAAAGCTTCTTCATAAAATAACGAAAGATTTTCATCACGAGCTAAAGTATTTGCCACTTCGCTATTTAGCCCAAACTCTAAATTGTATTTGTCAAATAGTGCTTTTTGAGTTTCATTCATAGGCGTTATTTCACCTTCAATATGAATTTTTTTAGATTGTGGTTTGGGTACTGTTTTATCCTCTTTTGTCTTTTTAGCCCAAGAATCTTTAAGTCCTACGATTTTATTGAATACAGGGTTTTCATCTGTGTAGTCAACAGGGTCAGCGTAAAAATAGCCATGTCTTTCAAATTGAAATCTCTCATCAAGTTTTTCGCTTATAACAGCAGGTTCAACAAGAGCATTTTTGATAATTTGCAAAGAATTTGGGTTTATATCTTCTACTCCCTCAGGGGATTGGCAAGAAAATAATCTGTCATACAACCTCACTTCAACTGCTTTTGCATGGGCGGCACTTACCCACTGAATAGCGCTTTTGACCTTGATACCACTATTGTCTTGACCGCTTTTGGATGCAGGGTAATACTCTGCTTTTATCTCTTTGATATTGCCATTAGTATCTTTAATGACTTCCTTGCAAGATATGATATAAGCATGTTTGAGTCTCACTGGCTGTTTAGGAGTAAGACGAAAGTAACCTTTTGGAGGGTTTTCCATAAAATCACTCCGTTCAATATAAATTTCACGAGAGAAAGGCAAAGCTCTATAACCCTCTTTAGGCACATCATGTGGATAGTATGAAGCATCAATCTCTTCATAACCATTATAATTTTCAATTATTACTTTTAGAGGATCAAGCACACACATAACTCGTGGTACTTTTTTATTTAAATCATCTCTTATGCAAAATTCAAGCTGTGAAATATCAACCATAGAGTTTGTTTTTGCCACACCTATTTGATCACAGAAGTTTAAGATAGATTCAGGTGTATAGCCTCTTCTTTTATATCCTGCAATCGTAGGCATTCGTGGGTCATCCCAGCCACTAACCTGGCCGCCTTCAACTAACTCTAAAAGCTTTCTTTTGCTCATAACCGTATAATTGATATTTAATCGTGCAAATTCGTATTGGTAAGGGCGTGGCAACTTTAAATCAAGCTCATCTAATATCCAGTTATAAATATCACGGTTATTTTCAAACTCCAGCGTGCAGATAGAGTGAGTTACCCCTTCGATATAATCAGACAAGCAGTGGGCAAAGTCATACATCGGGTAAATACACCACTTCTCCCCCGCTCTAAAATGATGCACATGTTTTATGCGATACATCAGCGGATCCCTCATCTTCATATTGGCCGCACTCATGTCAATGCGTGCTCTTAGCACATGTTCACCATCTTTAAACTCACCATTTTTCATTTTTTCAAAAAGACTTAGATTTTCTTCAACTGAGCGCTTAGCAAATTTGCTTCTTTTCCCAGGTTCTGTAACACTTCCTCGATATTCTCTTATCTCTTCTTCGTTGAGACTGTCAACATAAGCCTTGCCCATCTTAATAAGCCTTATTGCATAATCATACAGTTTAGGAAAATAATCGGAAGTAAAATATACTTTATCTCCCCAGTCGTATCCAAGCCACTTTACAGCATCTTTTAGAGCTTCAACATATTTCATATTCTCTTTAGTGGGATTTGTATCATCCATTCTAAGGTTGCAATGGCCTTGATAATCGCGTGCAATTCCAAAATTTATAAATATAGACTTAGCATGCCCGATGTGAGGGAAGCCGTTTGGCTCCGGAGGAAATCTTGTAACAATCTCTTTATACTTACCTGATTTTAAATCTTCTTCAACTATTGTGCGTAAAAAATTTTTGCCCTCATTCATATCCATTAAACCTTTTGAATTTAAAACTTTTATTAGAATTATATTTTATCAAATTATAACTTATAAATGGAGCAATCAATTTATTTTTTAAACTATATAATATATTTATAGGTATTTATACTGTGCAGTAGTCTCATTATGGTTAGTTACTTAAACGATTTTCATAGTCAAATTATTTGATTTTATAATTATCATATCGCCAATATGCAATTAAAATATGATACAATATTCAAAGTTATTAGAATTATATTTTTGGAGCAAATTATGTCTAATCTGGATATATTATTAAATGATATACACAAATGTAATATCTGCAAAGGACTTATACCAGAGCCTATTAATCCAGTGTTGCAAGTCAATGAAAAAGCACTTATTCTTATAGTCGGGCAGGCACCGGGGAGAAAAGTGTATAAAAGTGGAGTCTTGTTTGAAGACAGCAGCGGAGACAGATTGCGCAAGTGGATGGGTATCTCTATCGAAGATTTTTATGATCCTACAAAGGTTGCTATATTGCCTATGGCATTTTGTTATCCAGGTAGTGGGAAAAATGGTGATTTGCCTCCTCGCCCTGAATGTGCTGATGCTTATAGAACTAAACTTTTAGAATTTCTTCCAAATATAAAACTCACGCTTGTCATAGGAAAATATGCACAAAAATATCATCTTAAAGAGACACATACAACTTTGACTGAACTAGTTAAAAACTGGCAGAATTATCTACCCTCAAAGCTACCGCTACCACATCCAAGTCCGCGTAATAATATCTGGTTAAAAAAAAATGAATGGTTTGAAAAAGAGGTAATACCTACACTTCAAGATAGAGTTCATGCAATTATTCATACCAGAGAATAACTACTAATGTTATTTTATGTATTAATATTTCATTAATCTTTTATTCATTTAGCATTTATTATATCGGAGTAAAATTTCTGAAATACAATATTAAGGATCAAAAATGTTATATACTGCAAACACAAAAACGAGTATGACAAATGTAAGTAAAGAGATAGCGCAAAGAGCTAAAAAAGAGGGATTTGGTGTTTTAAAAGAGTACCATTTTAAAGAGATATTGAAAGAAAAAGGCTCTCCAATACAAAAAGATATCATAGTTTATGAGATATGTAATCCTCCTGCTGCTCAAAGCATCTTGGATGCACACCCGGAAGTCTCTGTTTTTTTGCCTTGTCGCATATCTCTTTATGAGCAAGATAATAAAACAACACTTAGCACCATCAGTATAGATAGTATACTTGATTATTTTGAACTTAATGAAGACATATCAATATATATGAAATCAATATTTGATAAAGTAAAAAATATTATAAATAGTTTTAGATAATAAGCTTGATAAAAAGAAATATTAAAACAGGAGGTGTTTTATGAGCAGTGAACAAAACAGCGAGCATGATTATTATACATGTCCTATGCATCCTGAAATTCACGAACACAATTCGGGTAATTGCCCCAAATGCGGCATGACGCTTGTGCTTGCTTCGACTTTGTCAGAAAAACAGGATATGCAATCAAGCAAACTTAAGCAAACTACAGACACTCAAGATGAGAAAAATATATATTGTATTGACGATTCTTGTGAAATAGGAGAGACTTTTTATACCTGTCCCATGCATCCTGAAATCCATCAAAATCATCCAGGAACATGTCCAAAATGCGGCATGACGC
>JALWUQ010000083.1 GCA_026993075.1 Campylobacteraceae bacterium | reverse complement strand
TTTAAAGTGCACGATTGCTTCGTTGGTTTCACTTCACCATAGCTTAGGCTATGCCAAAGCAAAACCGCCTTGCACTCATACACTTTAAAACTCACTGATGATGTGATATGGTGCATAAGGTCAGTTTCTAAAACTTTCTATTTGCAAAATATTATATAATTAAGCACACTTTAAAGTATGTGGGTATAGAATTATAAAAATGAAAAGTCATTCAGTTTTATAATGAGTTCGGGAGACAGTAAAAATGAAAAATTTAAATTTGACCGATTTATCATTGAAAAAAAAGATAGCTATACTTTTTTTATGTGCTGATATATTGGAAGAACCAGATTGTAGTTATGGGAGATGGAAAGAATTCTATTTGCTGAGGGGTTCTGATATGACAAATTTTAATTCAGATGAGATGCAAGCACAATATATTAGAACTTTCTTGATAAATTCAACAAAACTTAAATGCGTTCCTTATGCGTCCTGGTGGCTTGATGGCAGAATGTGCGGCAATTCCTTGTATCAAATAAATAAATTTTATGAAAAGTGTGGATACAGATTTGATGTAGAAAATATCAATAAACCATCAGATCATATCTCATTTATGATTAGATTCATCGCAATTTTAGTAGAAGAAAAACAATTTGATCAAATAAAAGAATTTAGCAAGTTCTTAAAATGGTTGAATGATTTTGTAGACTCTTTAAAAATTGCAACAGAAATTGAAGATTTTCAAATCGCAGCAAAGATTTCTTTGGATATAATAAATTCTTTAAAGGATAGAGAATGCAAAATAGTATGAAATTTACACAAACTAAGCATAATAATCTATGGCTGGTTTTATCATTTATAATAGCAGCTATTGGTTTGTACGGTATGACTCAAGTGTTTCTTCATGGACAAGAAGAATCATACGCAATTACAAGAGAAGTCCCGTGGGGATTATTGATAATAGGATACTCATTTTTTGTAGGAATAACTCTTGGAACCGCAGTAGTAGGAGCTTTGGGACATGTTTTTGGTATTAAGTCTTTTAGAGTTTTAAGTAAGAAGCTCGCATTAGTGTCTATAGCATCTTTGATAGCAGGCTTTTTTATAATTTATTGGGATTTAGCAGGTCCTTACGATTTACAGGTATTAAGACTTGTTGTTTATTTTACCGAGTTTAAAGTTACATCCCCTATTTGGTGGCTAGTTGTCCTATATGCTTCAGAACTCCCGTTATTGGCTCTTGAAATTTATTTTTTACTAAGCAAAAAGGAAAATTCTGCCTTTTATGCATCTTTGGTGGGAACATCACTTAGTATAGTTGCTTACGGCACTATGGCTCTTGTATTTGATGCAAACGGCTCAAGACCTTTGTGGCATACAAGTTCATTTGCACTGTTTTTTATTATTTCTGCTATTGCCGGAGGTTTTGGTGTGGCATTATTGATGATTTTTTTAAACAATGTTGCAGAAAAATATAAAAATTCAATTAGTGTACTAAGCAAAGCACTGTTTTTTCTTCTCACCTTTATGCTTGTTATTGATTTTTGGAATGTTGTTATAAATTCTTATAGTTCAGATATACTTCTTGGTGCCACCATGAAACTTTTTCTTCATAATGGGGTGCTTGCCAATAATTTTTATTTTTATGAGATAATACTTGGGATATTGACTCCAATGTTTTTACTTTTAATAGGTAGATTTAAAACTCCTACACTATCAGCAATAGCAGGTATTTTGACAGTAATAGGATTATTTTTTTCAAGATATGATGCGGTTATTGGAGGTCAGTTGCTATCAAGACCAGACAATAATATGTCTTTTGTATTGCATTTATACACTCCGAGTGCTTCTGAGATATCGCTTTTTATAAGCAGTATCGGTGTTTTATTGATTATCTATTTTTTAGGGGCAAAATTTTTTAATTTAGAGGAGGATGGTGATGAGTAGGCACAGCATGACAAGAAGAGGTTTTCTAAAACTTGCCGGAGCCACAGGAGTTGCTGGTGTAGTCGGTATGACAGGTTTACCTTCTCCCTTGAAAGCCTCAGTAACCGAAGAGCAGAAAAGTTCACTTTTTTTAAAATATGACAGAGGAGTATTGAGTCCTAGTTTTTGTGAAATGTGTTTTTGGAATTGTGGTGTTAATGTTTATACAAGAAAAGGAAAAATACATAAATTAGAAGGTAATATTTTAAATCCAAACAACCGTGGTCATTTGTGTGCAAAAGGAAATGCGGGTATTGATTCTACTTATGATGCGGATCGTGTACAATTTCCTGTCATAAGAGTCGGAAAAAGAGGTGAGGGTAAGTTTAGAAAAGCCAGTTGGGATGAAGCATATCAATATATCTATGATAAGTTAAATCCTCTCATAAAAAAATATGGTCCGCAAACACTTGTAAATTTTATGCATGGAACAGGCGAGCCTCATATCCACGCACTCACAAAAGCCTTAGGAAGCCCAAACAGCGTTATACCTGCCTATACTCAATGCTTAGGCAGCAGAGAGATGGCATGGATACTTACATTTGGAACGCCAGTAAGCGGACATGAGCCATTTGATATGGCAAATTCAAAACATATTATGCTATTTGGAAGAAATATGGCTGGTGCTGTGCAAGTTAGAGAGGCTGAAGACTTTTCAACAGGAATTGCAAACGGAGCAAAACTTACATATATAGATCCAAGACTCAGTGAGTCTGGAGTAAATGCTACAAATTGGCTTCAAATAAACCCAGGAACTGATCTTGCTCTTGCACTTGGATTTATACATGTAATCCTAAGAGATGGATTGGAAAATATAGAATTTGTAAGTAAATATTGTTATGGTTATGATAAATTGGTAAATCATATAAAAAAATATACCCCCGAGTGGGCAAGCAAAAAGTCTGGAATTGATGCAAAATTGATAGAAAAGATAGCTTGGGACTTTGCAAAAGATGCTCCAAATGTAGTTGCCGTTCCTCCAAGACGAACTTCAAGATACGGAAATGATGTGCAGACTGTAAGAGCTATTGCGATATTAAATGCACTTATGGGAAACTGGGGAGTTCCAGGAGGTATTTGGGTGAGATCCAAAGTGCCTTTAAAATTGCCAGAATATGATGAGCCCGGACAACCTAAGACAAGAAGAGCCGATGGCGCTGGAAAAGGCGAGGAGTATCCGTTTGCCCCGACTAACCTTGGAAGAACAAACGGAATGTACGAAGCAACTCTAAAACAAAAGCCATATCCTATAAAGGCTTGGTTTATTTATGATACTAATCCCATATACCACTCTTCTGCCGGTGTTAATGATATATATAAAGCCATAGAAAATTTAGATTTTATAGTAGCAATTGATACGCAGTTTAGTGATACTGTAATGTATGCTGATGTGGTGCTGCCGGAGTCAACTTATCTTGAGAGATATGATAATCCTCACATTCAAAGTGACAAGGTTCCTTTTATTGCACTGAGAGAACCGGCAATCAAACCTATTTATGACACAAAAGGGTGTTATGATATATGCAAAGGAATTGCAGAAAAGTTTAAAGTAGAAAAATGGTTTAAACGCTCTCCTGAAGAAAAAATAAAAGATTTATACAGCCATTTAAATACAGAACAGGCAAATATGTTAAAAGATGAAAGAGTTTTACTGTTTGAAAATGTTGATCCTTATCCTGTTGCTAGTGGAGTAGAGCCTGTTTTTAGAACAAGTACAGGCAAAATACAGTTATATGTTGACAGTCTTGAAGAAATGTATAAAGAAAAAGGTGAAGATTTTTCTCCTATGCCATTTTACAAAGATCCTATTATGCCAAAAAGTGATGAATTTAGACTGCTTATCGGAAAGACTCCACGCCATACACAAGCAAGAACACAAAATAACTGGATTTTATTGGAATTGCAAGATGACTCTCCTGTTTGGATTCATCCAGATGATGCTAAAAATCTTAGACTCTCAGAAAATGATATGGTATATCTTATCAATCCTATAACAGGTGCAAAATGCGACCATCCTGAACGCTTAAAAGTTACAAAGAGGATCAAGTCCGGAACAGTGTTTATGCACCATGGTTTTGGTCATAGAACAAAAGCATGGACAAGAGGATATGAGAAAGGTATAGGGGATAATTTTTTTGTAAGCGAGGGGGTGGATCCTCTAAGTGGTGCATCTGCATTTAACAATGGATTTGTAAAGATAGTAAAGGCATAAAATGATAAGTACTGTAAATCAAAAATTAAATAAAAATCAAAATTTGGCAATGGTGATAATAGGAGATAGATGTATTGATTGTGATGCTTGTTATGTTGCTTGCAAAACAGAATGGGAAATTCCGGCTTTACAAGGAGCATACAGAACAAAAGTCTGGCAAGTTGAAGGTGAAAATAATCTGGGTGAACCTACGATTAATTTTCTGCCGGTGCTATGTAATCACTGCAAAAATCCACCTTGTGTTACCGTCTGTCCAACCGGTGCAAGTTTTAAAAGAAGTCAAGATGGTATAGTGCTGGTTGATCCGAATATGTGTATAGGGTGCAAGGCTTGCATGATTGCCTGCCCTTATGATGCAAGATATTATGATGAACAGAAAAAGTCGGTGGATAAATGCACTTTTTGCTTACCAAGACTAAATAATGGTTTGGAGCCCGCTTGTGTAGTAACTTGTGTTGGAGGATCAAGAAACTTTGGAGATATAAGTGACCCGACAAGCAGTGTTTCAAAACTTTTGAAAAATGCAACATCTATCACAAGACTCAAAGAAGATGAAGGTACGCTTCCAAATGTATATTATATTACTATAAATGAATAAAGGATATAAAAATGAAAACAAAAAAATGGATGTTTATATTGATAGCAGGAATGTTTGGCATAGCTGTTTTTAGCGTAAGTGTTTCAGCTCAAAGCAGTTATTATAAAATGAACAATATTAAGATGCAATACTACATAAATGCATCAAGAAATGCGGTAAACAGTAATAATTTGCAAGAAGCCTGTGTTCTTGCAAGAAAAGCAATACAATCAAATAGTTGGAATAAAGAAGCCTGGTCAAACTATGATGATATTGTAAAAAGATTGGTAAAAAGCGGACAAGTAAAAAATTTTACATTGCCAAAAACATTAAATAATATATCTGCAAGCACACCTACATCCGCACAAAGAACAGCACCCACCCCTGCTCAAGCAGCTCCGGCACCAAGTTCTAGTGCAGGGCAATATGAAGGATGTTGAGATAATTTATGATGATAGAGTATAGGCGATATTTACAAATCACCTATACTCATGACTGACCTTACGCACTATAATGAGAAAAGCTCGTTATAGTTGTAGGGACTAAAGTCCCTACCACCCCCTTGAAGCTTACGAAAAGTAGGGCTTTTCGAGAAAAAAGTATATAAGGCTATCTCATAATTATAGTTTTTTGTGACAAAACCACCAATCATAACACTCATATTCTGAAGTTTTTGCGACTCTTTTATTGGCCTCGTTTATATCTGTGGCAGGCGGTATTATGACTCTGTCTTTTATAAGTTCATTATTTGGCCAACCAGCAGGAATTGCGACCTTTTGCTTATCACTTAGTTGAAGTGCTTTGACAGCTCTTACAATTTCATCTATATTTCTTCCGATTTCTTGCGGATAGTATATAACGGCCCTGTTATTGCCTTCTGGATCAACGATAAATACGGCTCTTACAGTATTTGTCCCTTTTCCAGGATGTAAAAGACCTATGCGATTTGCTATATCATCATTTGCAGCAATAATAGGGAATGTAATCTCTGTATTTAGATTTTCTTTGATCCACTGAACCCACTTTATGTGAGAAAATACTTGGTCAATAGATAAGCCTATCAATTCACAATCAAGTGCCTTAAATTCATCAACTCTATTTTGAAATGCGACAAATTCAGTAGTACATACAGGTGTAAAATCTGCTGGATGACTAAAAAGAACAAACCATTTTCCCTTATAGTCTTCAGGAATATTTTTTACTCCATGAGTTGTACTTATATTTGTCAACTCTGCAAATTTTTCGCCTAATAACGGCATATGAACATTTGTTTCCATGTTTTTTCCTTTTAAAATATTTTTAGTTTTATGAGATTTCGCTCAGGAATTATCTCTTTTATATTAAAAAACTTTCAACCTATATTTTTTTTAATATTTGTCATGAATTCTGTGATATCATCATATAAGTCTTGTAAATCAGCCTCATGTTCTACTTCATCAGTTAAGATTTCTGATACCATATTGTATGTAACAATATCTTTATTTTTAACTGTATCTGCTATATGAGAATAAGTACTGATAGCACACCGTTCACCTTTTATCGAGTCTTGCAGTATCGCCACAACATCCATATCTTTCGGTTCTTCGTAGCCACAATTTGTTTGAATAAACCATTCTTTTGGATTTAGCAAAGGTACACCACCTAATTGAACGATTCTGTCTGCTATCAAATTTGCATGTCTAAGCTCATCTGTTGCATGCTGAATCAATTCGGCAAAAACAGCATCCTTCATAATACCTTTGATAACTTTAGCTTCTATGAAGTATTGATAATATGCCAACCACTCATCTGCAAATGCTTTGTTGAGCATATTTATAATCTCTGTAGTGCTAATACCTTTAATAATTGAATTTCCTCTAAGTGCCATAATATATCCTTTAATATAAATTATTATTTGTGAGATTATAAGATAAATTTACTTAAAAAATAATAATTATTATTTATTAAGTAAAAATTATCATTTATTTACTCTTTTTTGGATAAAAAATCAGAGGGTAAACTATCTTTGTATATTCAGCAATTTTTGTTAAATAATTTGGTATTATAGTGCCATTATAATATAATGGTGGGTTATGGAATATTTTGCTAAAAGAATTATACCTTGTTTGGATGTTAAAAATGGAAGAGTTGTCAAAGGTGTTAATTTTGTAGGTCTTCAAGATGCAGGAAATCCTGTAGAGGTTGCTAAAAGATATAATGAGGAAGGTGCCGATG
The DNA here is from genome assembly GCA_026993075.1 of Campylobacteraceae bacterium. GTDB lineage: Bacteria > Campylobacterota > Campylobacteria > Campylobacterales > JALSKU01 > JALSKU01. Next base: position 3,392 of record JALWUQ010000083.1, on the reverse strand, counting down.
AGATAACTTTTCTTGATATCACCGCTACAAATGAAAAAAGAGATACCATAGTTGATATAGTAAAAGAGGTTGCCAAAGAAGTTTTTATACCGCTTACTGTTGGAGGAGGCATCAGAAAACTCGAAGATATATATGCACTTTTAAATGTTGGATGTGATAAAGTCAGTATAAATTCAAGTGCAGTAAGTGATCCTGACTTTATAAGTGAGTCTAGTAAAAGATTTGGTTCACAATGTATAGTTGTTGCAATAGATGTCAAAAGAACAGGTAACTCTTGGAATGTATATGTAAATGGCGGAAGAGTTGATACCGGAATTGACGCATTGCAGTGGGTAGATGAGGTGATTGGCAGAGGAGCCGGAGAAATACTGTTGACATCCATGGATGCAGATGGCACAAAGAGTGGCTATGACAATGAAATCATTGATTTGATAAGTCATAAAGTAAATGTACCTGTTATAGCAAGTGGAGGTGCAGGTACAATGAAACACATAAAAGATACATTTTTAAGTGGAGCCGATGCAGCACTGGCAGCTTCTATATTTCATTATAAAGAGATAGATATTATGGATCTTAAAAGATATTTAAATGATAGTGGTATTGTGGTAAGAATATAATGATAATTTGTGCCGGAAAAAAAGAGAGCATAGATGGAGCATTAGCTGTGGGAATAGGGCTTATCGATACTGCTATTGAGCTCACAAGGATTTGTTTGCAAGAAATACCGAAAGAGATTATTTTTATTGGTAGTGCAGGGAGTTATGGAAAATATGATATTTTTGATATTGTAGAGTCTTCAAAAGCTTCAAATATTGAGATTTCAAGCTTGTATCAGCAATCTTATTCACCATTATCAAATATTATATCTATTGAGGATGTTTCACATGAAACAAATGAAATTGTCAATAGTAGCAATTTTATAACTACGGATTATAATGCAGCTCGTAAATTTCAAGAACTTGGCATGATGATAGAAAATATGGAGTTTTACTCTGTACTGAAAGTCTGTGATAGTTTTAACATAAAAGCGAAAGGTATCTTTGTCATTACAAATAAATGTAATAAATCAGCCCATAGTGATTTTCTAAGAAATCACAATAAAGCAAAAGAGCTTATGGAGAATATCGTAAATGAGTACAGATAAGACAGCAATAACAAACTATACCAAAGAAGAATTACAAAGTATCATAAAGCCTTCGTATAGGGCAAAACAGATATTTGGCTGGATATATCAAAAATATATAAATAGTTTTGATGATATGAAAAATTTACCTAAAGATTTAAGGGATGAATTAAAAGAGAAGTATTTATTAAAAAGTTTAAAGATATTGGCAAAAGAAGAGAGTAGGGATGGAAGTATTAAATATCTTTTTGGATTAAAAAATAATTTAAGTATAGAAGCTGTTTTATTGCCTATGAAAAAAGAGATAAAAGATACAAATGGAAACATTATACAATCAGCAAAATACACGATATGTATTTCTTCTCAAGTCGGGTGTAAAATAGGATGTGCATTTTGTCTAACTGCTAAAGAAGGTTTCAAAAAAAATCTATCAACAGGAGAGATAATAGAGCAGGTTTTGGAGATAAAAAAAGATAATAACATTGCATTTAACAAAAAAGTAAATATTGTATTTATGGGTATGGGCGAGCCACTTGACAATATGGGAAATGTTGTAAAAGCTGTGAAAATATTTTCTGATCCGGATGGGCTTTGTATATCACCAAGAAGGCAAACTATATCAACAAGTGGATTATCGAAGCAGATAGAAAAATTGGGCAAAATGAATCTCGGTGTGTTGCTGGCTATATCGTTACATGCCGTTGATGATGAGCTTAGAGAAAGACTTATGCCTATCAATAAAGCTTATAATATAGCCTCTGTTTTAGATGCTGTGAGAAATTTTCCTATTGATGCAAGAAAAAGGATTATGTTTGAATATCTTGTTATAAAAGATTTAAATGATGATATAAAAAGTGCTAAAAAATTGGTAAAACTTCTTCATGGAATAAAAGCAAAAGTAAATCTAATATATTTCAATTCATATCCAAATTCACCATTTTGCAGACCGAAAGAAAAAGAAATGCTAAGTTTTCAGTCATACCTGAGAGAACATGGAGTAACCTGTACAATTAGAGAATCAAAAGGTCTGGATATATCTGCTGCTTGCGGTCAGCTTTATGAAAAGTCAGAAAAAAATAAAAATTACTTAAATTAGGAGAAGGTATGAGCGGATTTAGCATAGTTGATTGGGGTGAAGTTATATTGATAGGTATGGTAGTTATAGTAGGTGTTGGCGGTATCATAAAGGTGATTACGATGAAAGATGAAGAATAAATATATCTAACTGCCAAATATTTTTCTTGTATATATCTTAAATATATTTTTATATCTAAACTCTATCCAGTTTGCATGAAGCATCAGCCTTTTTGCACCTGTCAATTTTATTCTCTCATTTTCACCCAATTTTCCATCAAGATAATCCGAAGCTGTTTGAAAATCTGTTCCGTATATAGGATCACCAAGTATAGAATGTTTCATGTGAAACAAGTGAACTCTTATCTGGTGCTGCCTTCCTGTTAGTGGTAGAGCTTCTACTAAAGTAGTATTATTTTCTTTATTATAATACAAAGGTTTTACTATGGTTTGAGCCTTTTTCCCTGTCTCATCTATAAAAACTTTTATCTTTATTTCCGAGTAATCCCTATTGATCTTAATAGGCTCATTTATAAAAAGTTCTTTATCTATTTTGCCTTTTACAAGTGCAATATAACCTTTTTTTATCTCTTTTTTCTGAAAAGCATTTTTGAAAAATATCTCTGCATTTCTATGCTTGGCAACTAACACTAACCCACTTGTTTCTTTATCTATTCTGTGAACTATATTGGCACCATTGCCAAATAGATACTTAACCTCATCTGTTAGTGAGTAAAAAGTTTTTCTACTTTTTGGGTGTACTAACAAACCACTTGGTTTGTCAAATAGTGCGAAGTCATTACTCTGAAATATTGGTTTTAAGCCTTTTGTCCTTGGAATAAATCTAACAAGAGAAATATCACCTTTTATCATCAAGGACTTTTGGCTAACAATATTTCCCTCACAAAAGAGTCTTTGTTTGTCTATATATCTTTGGGCTTCTCTCATAGAACATTCTAACATATTCATAACAAAACGAAAAGCTCTTACTTCATTTTCAATAAAATAATCAATTTTTTCAAATGACATTAAAAATCCAAAGGAGACTTGACATTTTGCTTGTTCATCTCTTTAACAATATGAGTATAAATCATAGTAGTCTCAACTGACTTATGCCCCAATAGCTCTTGGATAGTTCGTATATCTACACCACTTTGGAGCAGATGAGTAGCATAAGAGTGACGAAAGGTATGAG
>JALWUQ010000082.1:8665-10399 GCA_026993075.1 Campylobacteraceae bacterium | reverse complement strand
TTTGATGCCTGGGATATTTTTAGAAATATAAATGATAGAAATATTTCTACTAAAATCGTAAAACAAGATTTTAATCTTACTATTGCATCTTTGGATGCAAATAATACAAATTACCAGGAGTTTAACGGTACGGTTTGTGCTAATATTCAAAATAGTGTGTCAACATTGATTTTTAATGATCAAAACAGCTCAACCGCTACATTTAGAATAAATAAGGCTATAAAAAATACAAGAGTTAAGCTTTCTTGGAAAAAGGATTTTATAGGAACTTGTCCTTTATCAAATGAGGACAATTCAACTCTCTCTACTGATAACTTTGCTATAAGACCTGAACGATTTCATATAGATACTAATACAACTTCTCCAAAAGCTGGAGTTAATTTTCATATAGATGTAAATGCCTCTTCTTATAATGGCGAAAACAGCTTGGATTACAATGAAACCAATAACACTTCTTTTGTCTTTGATATAAATGATTCAAATGCAACTTGTGTAAAAGGTATTTTAAAAGGGTTGCCGACTTCTTTTAGATTTAGTAATGGCGGTATCTCTTTTGATGCAAATTATAGTGATGTAGGAGATGTAAATTTTAGTATCAAAGAAGTTAAAAAATGTACAGATAGATTTGCCGGAGTTGACTGTAAAGACAAAAATGTAAGTGGTTATTGGAATACAGATGCAAATCTTTCTGTACCCGCATACAGTAAAACTGTTATACTCAAGCCTTACAGATTTGTTATAACTGATTATAGTTTTACAAGAAATAACCCTGATAGCAACTGGCGATATATGGGTGATGTTAATGATGCAAACATAACAGTTTCTTTTAAAGTTGAGGCACAAAATGCCAATGGTGGTATAACTCACAAATTTGACAAGAAGTGTTATGCTCACAATGTCGGTGTAAAGATAGGAGGAGTTGCTACTTCCACTGATGCAAATATAAGTTATCTCCAAAAAGTAAATAATACCATTATCTACGCACATGACAGGAACTTAAGTGATTTTAACTTAAGCACAACTATAAATGACCAAAATTTTACTGATGGAAATAGTTCTGTTGTAATGTATGCTTTGAATGTTTACAAAAAGTATAATAAGCCTATTAATCCACTTGATATCAATATCACAGATATAAATACTACAAATTCGCAAGATGCCATAAACAAAGGGTTAATTCCAGATAACAATGGAAGCTCTTTTTATTATGGAAGAGTGTTGAGTAAAAATATAACTACAAATCAGCAAAAAGTAACAAATAGTTTGGCTCTTGAAGTTTATGATTCAAACAGCAGTGATTTGTTTGTCAATGGGCTTTCTCAAGATAGTTTGAAGTGGTTTCAGATGAAAAAAGATACTTTTACTCATATTTTAAATTTTATACCAAAGAGTGGCTTTTTATATAGTGACAGCAATGTAAGCGGAATTGATGATATAAACACTACTCAAAGTATTTTAAAAGGAACAGTCTCTTTTAATATAACAAATCACTGGACAAACTCACAAAACGCATATATACATATCGATATACCGCCATATCTGTGGTATAGTCATTATAATGAATACAATGCAACAAAAGATTGCTCCACTCATCCTTGTTTTCAGTATATATACATTATAAACAATAAGAAAAATAATATCCAAAGTGGTGACTTTAATGGGACTAGTATAGGAAAAGATTATAATGCAACAAGATACCAAAGAGGGGTTAAGGTGTTTCGGTAACTATTTTAA
>JALWUQ010000082.1:0-8565 GCA_026993075.1 Campylobacteraceae bacterium | reverse complement strand
AGGACTTGTTTCAATGATTTAAATGCCAGCTTGATAAATACAGCCAAACACAATAATGCAGATGCCACTGATTTTGATGATATTGGAGATTTTAATAATGCAGATATAAGAGCAAATTACTATGATCTTAATATATCGGTATCTTATATTTTAGATAGTAATAATTCTGTTTTTATTACAAATGGAAGCAATATGGTTGTAGATTTAAACAACAGCAACAATGCACTCACAACAACAAATCTTAAAAATATAACAATTGTAGTCAACTACAGTGGAAAAAGAGGAAAACCAAGGAGGCTGACTCAGTTTGACTATGTTTCGGCAAATATAGGGCAAATGATTTTTTATAAAAGAGAGTGGAAATGAAAGAATACAATAAGATGAAACAAAATAAAAAAGCCTTTACTCTTATTGAAATGATTTTCACGCTTATTATACTTTCTATATTATCTATCGGAACTTTTATCTCTATAAAACATCTTTATCAAAGAGTTGCAAAAAGCAGAGCCATAAGCGATCTCTCAAGTAATTCTCAAGTAATTGTTGATGAGATATCTTCTTTGCTCTATGATAGAGTCCCAACAAGCGTTATAGGATATAATCCAGCTGATAATAACTTTAAATCTATATATCAATTACAGGGAAATTTTCATATTTTAGAATGGATAGGTACTGCAACAGAAGCTCTTAAAAAAAGAGATTACAGCGGTTTTATAGATATGGACGGATCAAATAAGATTGATAATATAGTAAAATCATTTGGTGTAAATAAAAGCGGGATTAATGAAATACTGAAAAATAAATTTGGAGGAAATAACAATATAGCCAATGCTGGAGTAGCACTTATCTTTTCCGGTACATTTGATGAGGGTGTTATCGGGTCTGATTTTAATAACTCTTTTGGTTGGCATGGATATAAACATAATCTTGTTTATGATATAAATATAACAGATAATAATATCTCTTTTGGGACAGTAAGACCAGATGAGATATATGAAAAATATTATTTGGTTGATAGTGCGTATGCTATAGCAAGAGGAGCAGATATAAATCAAAATGCTGCCTGCATAAAGGCTTTTAACTTTTTAAAAGCAAATTCAAAAGATATAAATAATACTCTTTTTCTTTTTTATAATTTTAGACCATGGAAAGATGAAACATTTTGTGCAGATCCAAACAGTGCAGGGGAGGGAAATGTAACCATTCTTTCAAGTGAAGTTAGCGGTTTTGAATCAGGACTTATAAATAACAGTATATATTTTGAATTGACTTTACAAAGAAATATAAGAGGTACAGACAATAATGTAACAATTTCCAAACAAAAGGTTGTGTTTTGAGAAGAAGTGGATTTGGACTTATGCAAGCTTTATTTGTCATTATTATCATAAGTGGAATGCTTACTATTGCCTTGAAGTATGCCTCGATTACAACAAAACAGACAAGTGATACTTACATGAGAGAATCAGCTGAATTGTTTATGAATAGTGCGGTAGAGCTTAGTTTGCTATCAATCCAAGGATATGATAGAAAAAGTCATAATAATTGTTTGAAAGAAATTCATTTGATATCAAAAGATGAAAGATTTACAGCAGATATAAATATAACTAAATATTATCTCTATAATGGGGTTGATAATGATGGGAAATGGTATACAAAATGTAAAGATAGAAATGTTTCTATACAGACAAAAGAGTCTCAAGGTATGGTTATGCTTGAGGTAGAAGTAGATACAAATACGACAAACCCAAGAAACAGGGGTCAAGATATAAGGCTTATAAGAAGGACTTTGCAAAGACCATGAAAAACTTAATGTTTAATTCAAAATTATCACGCAGCGGTTTCACTCTTATCGAGCTTGTTTTTGTTATAGTTTTAATAGGTATCCTTACATCGGTGGCAAGTAACTTTATACCTGATAATAGACTTTTAAATGATGTAAATTTTTTAACCATGAAGATAAAACAAAAGCAAAGAAATGCCATAGGATACAGCACATATCATTTTGGAAATCCGTCGTATTGGAATTATAGTAAAAATAACTGCATAGATTTAGATACTACAAACATAAAAAAAATAGCATTAAATGAAAAAAAATCTTTTAAATTCAGCTCATCTATAACAGTAAATGGTGATGATGGAAATTCAACTGTTTGTTTTGATGAATATGGAAGAGCTTTTCATTCTGGACATATTTTACACAATGAATTAGACATCAATCTAAGTATCCCCGGCTCAAAACAACAATCAAAAAGTTTTTCAATAATGCCTGTGAGTGGATTTATTGTTTTGCATTAATTTAAAATATGATATAATAATATCATTATGTTTTAAGGTAAAAAATGGCTGATCAAAATATCATATATATTGACCCTTTTAGTGATACAAAGCTTAGTTTTGCTAAAGACCATATAGAAGTAGCAAAAGATTATAAGAAGAACTTCATAGGATCAAGGGTTAGTTTTGACAGTATCATTACATATTCATTTAAAGCAAACAAAACTATAAGTGATGAAAATCTTAAAGCTACTGCCGAGATAAAAATGTATGAAGAGGCAGGGCTTGACTTAGAAAAGAAGTATAAAATAGACTATATCAAAAAAGAGTTGGATTATGAAGAATCTTTTCTTGTAGAGTGTGTTGCTGTAAACCTTACCGATATAGAGCCGGTACTTGATCCAATACTTAAAAAAACCGGTTATATTGACTTTCTATCTATACCATTTTTAGTATTTGGCACTCTTTACCAAAATAAAATATTATCAGCAAAAAATGATATTTTTGTATATATTTCAGATAATGAAGCTTTTTTGTCAATTTATAAAAATGCAAAATATATATCATCAATCTCATTAACAACTTTAAGCGAAATTCAAAATATTATCAAGAATGATTATAAAGATATAAGTCTTACTCAAATAAAAGAGGTTCTTAAAACAAAAGGTTTTGATGAATCAAAATATCAAGATGACGAAGCAGAGTTGATTAAGGTTTTGAAAAATATATTTTCTGATATGATGTCAAGGATAAACAATACCGCAATGCATAATAGAAGTATCTTCGGCTTTGATAAAATAGATAGGATATTTTTCAGTATTGATGAAGACAGAGTAAAAGGTTTGAGAGAATTTATAATATCTTTAGGTTATGAAAATATAGAGATAAGAGATTTTAATTTATTGAAAAATACTCCGGGTAAGCATTTTTATAGCACTATAGCAGCTTCTTATGTTTATGATAAATACACTTTAAATGACAATAGCAACAATCTAAGCACTTTTGAAAGACTACCTCCTTTTTATCAAAGAGATGCAGGAAAACTTTTGCTTTTTGTTATAGTTATTTTTCTAATATCTTTTGCTTATCCTGCATACCTTTATCTACAGACAAATATATTGCAAAACCAAAAAATTGAATTACAAAATAAATATGACAAATTAAAAAGAGTTACAGATAATATAAAAAGTCAACTTATAAATACAAAAAAACAAATTAAAGCAAATAAAATATTAATATCAAAACAAAATAAAAAAATTTCTAATATAAATAAAGGTGTAGATGAGTTATCAAGCCTAAAGACAAAAGAAAAAAGAAGTAGCACTATGATTTTGCAGGTGAATAAATATTTGCAAAAATATAAGCTTTCGTTGAAGTCCATAAAAGAGGCAGGCAGTAACAAAATGACTATAGAGATTATTGCTAGTTATACAAAAAGAGATACCATAGCCAAGTTTATGAAAGATTTGATTAAGATAGGGTTTATAGAAGTCTCAACTAATGAGATTAAGCTTGATAAAAACTATTACATTAGCAAGATTGAGATAATAAAATGAATAAAAATTTATATGCTAAGATAGATGATTATTTGACAAAATTACCCAAAAATCAAAAGTATATGCTTTATACCGCTGTATTATTGATATTTGGTATGATTTTGTATGCTATATTGCCAAGTATGATTGATAAAAGAGATATACTTAAAAATGATATAAAAGTATTAAAAACAAATATAAAAAATAATTCAATAAAAGTATTAAAACAAGCTTTGATATTTAACAAGCAAAAGATTTTACGCGAAAATCAAATAATTACAGAACAAAAAGAGGGAATTAATATACTAATTTCCAATCTTTATAAAGTACCTTTTGCATTTTTTGATGCAAAAGAGTGGGCAAAGACGCTTGATATGGTTTTGAGGGAATCTGTTTTTTTAAATTTAAAAGTAAAATATTTGAAAAATTCTAATGCAAAAGATGATAATTTATATTATCTTGTAAAGAAAAAGAAACATATACAAATAGCAGGAGAAGGAAAATTTGCAAATATTATACAGTTTGTCTATTATATAGAAAATTTGGATATTCTCTTAAAATTTAATAATATTCATATTTATATCCGAAAAAATAAAAATAAAAGTATTATTGATTTTGATATAGGTTTTGATACATACGGAGTCGGACTGTGAGATTTTTAACTGTATTGTTTATATCTTATCTATTTGCCAATGCTTTAACTATAAAGCCCATTTTATCCAAAATAGACAACTTAAGTCGCATAGAAATAAAAAGTAAAAAAATACATGTAAAGTATAACCCTTTTTATAAGAGTGCAAAAATATATAATAAAAAAATTAAAAATTTTAAAATAAAATCTGTAAAAAAAGTTAACATACTTATACTAGGTGCAATCATCAATAATAAAGCTTTTATAAACGGAGCTTGGCATAGAGTAGGTGATAGAGTATATGGTTTTAAGATTACAAGAATTACAAATTATTTTGTATATTTAAATAAAAAAAATAAAAAAATGATACTCTCAACAAAAAATTCTAAAAAAATATTAATTATCAAGGATAAAAATAAATGAAAATCATAACTTATATTTTTATATTTAGCCTGGCTGTGTCATCTTTGTATGCAAATTGCGGTAATAAATTATTTTCTTTTTCAATAAACAGCAACAAACACGAAAAAGTAAGTATTGCTGATGTGCTAAATCAAATATCCAATACTTGCAATGTGAGTATAGTTTACCAAGACGCAGGTTCTAAAAAAAAGGTTAAGAAGATATTGCATGATGTAAATATTCATAATTTTACTTTTGAGGAGTTGTTAGATTTCTTATTAAATGATAATAATTTATTTTACCAAATGAGCAATAACGGCAAAATTTTAAAAGTATCGTACATAAAAACAAAATCATTTTATATAGATTATGTTAGTTTTACATCAAGAAAGAGTACTACAAATAAAGTTATTAAAACAGGCAGTGGCGGGGGTACTTCAAATAACATAAACAACACAAACAATACAGATAACACAAACAATACAAACAACACAACCGGAGGTGGAGATACAACTACTATGGATTTTACATCTGATTTTAAGTTTTGGAGTAAGATACAAAATGATGTAAATTCAATCCTTCAAAGAGAAAGTGTACCAGGAGAAAAGAAAGAAACAGCTTTAGTCAGTCAAGATGCAGGTGTCGTAACAGTAACAGGAACAAAAAAACAGCTTGAAGGTGTTCAAAAATACCTTAATATTATAATAAAAAGACTTCACAAGCAGATACTCATTGAAGCAAAAATTATAGAAGTAACTTTCAATAAAGATAAAACAACAGGAATAAACTGGAGCAAATTCAGCCTGGGACTAAGTGCAAGAAGTGATGCACAAAAATCAAGAGGATTGTCTTCTTTGGGAGCTGTCTCTGATCAAAACTATCAGCCTATTGCCAGTGGATTTTTGGATACTTTGAAACACCCCAACTATTTGGTAGGATACAGTTTTACTATGGATGGGCTGATTAAGTTCTTAAAAACACAAGGAGATGTTAGTGTTGTATCAAATCCAAAGATAATGACTTTAAACAACCAATCAGCAATCATAAATGTAGGAACAGAAGTCAATTACAGATATGATAGCGGGAGCACAACTACAACATCAAGTGGAGGTACAACTACAACACCAAATTATACTACAAGTTCAACCTTTGTAGGAGTTACGCTTGATATAACACCACAAGTCACAAAAAATAACTATATAATTTTAAAGATAAATCCCGTGGTGAGCTCTATAGCAGCGACTCACATAGATGCAAATGGAGTTCCTTTTTTAGCACCGGATATCAAGGTAAAACAACTTTCTTCCATAGTGATGGTTAAAAATAATAGTAAAATACTAATAGGCGGACTTATCAGTAAAACAAACGGAACAACAAATACTAGCGTACCGATCCTCTCAAGCATTCCTATCATTGGAAATGCTTTTAAAAGCAGCTCTAAAAATATCAAAAGAAGTGAACTTATCATGGTTATAATACCACATATTATAAAAGGAAGCAATTCCATGTCTTTAAATAAATATGATAATAAATTTATAAGAAGCGAACTTGCAAAATGAGAGATTTTAAGGACGCTAAAGAATTATTTGCTGATATCATAGACACCAAATACTACTTTGACAGCGTCAGTACGGAAATAGCTAAAAATAAAATACTTGATGCAATATATGAAAAAAATGCACCCTTGATATTTGTCATAGCAGATCCGGGAGAGGGGAAGAGTTATATCCTCAAACTTACTAATGAACAGTTAAAAGATAAGCAACTGACTATATTTATAGACCATCCGTTTTTTGATAAAAGAGATCTTTTAAAAATGCTTTATGAAGCAAAAGGTTTATCTTTTGATAAAAACATAAATTTTAATACATTAAAAGAAAAACTCATAAAAGAGTACAAAGATACAAGACATACGATTTTTTTAGATGAGGCACAACTTTTAAATGAAGAACAGTTTGAACTTATCAGGATACTAAGCGATACTAAAGTTTTTCAATTTGTTCTTTCAATGCACAAAGAAGAAGGTTTAAAAATACTTCAAAAAAAACATTTTAAATCAAGAACAAAAGTAATCGTTACCCTACAATCACTGAAAAATAGTGAGATAGGCAGATATATATATTCTACTCTTTTAAAAAATGGACATGGTGATATCGCAAATATCTTTACAAAAAAAGCTGTAAAGAAAATATCTTTTTATACCAAAGGAAATTTTAGAACAGTTAAAAAATATCTATATGTACTGTTTGGACTTTTAACTTATGCAAAAAGAAATGGACTTGAAAAGTATCAAAATCTCAATAATTGTATCTTAACAATGTGTGCTATTGATATAGGTCTTGTAAATGAATAGTAATAAGTTTGAAGAATTGAAAAAAAAATGTTTTAAAATTTTTATAAAGAAAGTAATCAAATTTTGCATATATTTATTTTTGGTATTATTTCTTTTGGGGATAATTTTTTTATATATACAAAATAAACAAATAAAAAAAATTTATACAAATGTTAAGAAAACAAATAAAAAAATATTGAAAAAAAATATAGCTTACAAAGTTGTAAATCATAAAAAAAATATATCTGATAAAAATAAAGTTGTTGTGGTACTAAAACCAGACATAAATATGACCATAGATACCTCACTTGTTAAAAAACAAACTTCACAAATTCAAAAAGCATCACTAAAACCTGTTGTGATAAAAAAAATCATAAAAAAAAGTTTGATGGAAAAAAAATCTATTTTTAATATGAGTATAAAAAATACCAATAAGGAGACTATACTTTTAAAAAATTATCAAATTCTAAAACAGTATAAAACAGCTATAAAATTAGCAGAATATTACTTTAAACAAAAACAATATGAAAAAGCGGTGTATTGGTCAAAAAAAGCCAGTAAGATAAATACAACAGCATTTAAGCCATGGATTATATATGCAAAATCAAAATACATAATGGGTAAAAAAGAGGAAGCCATCCGCTCTTTGGAAACATTTTTAAATTTTTCATATTCTCGTAATGTTGCTAATTTGCTACATAGTTATCTAAAAAAAAGAAGGTAGGAAATGTTTTTCAGGGTAATGCTTATGATATTTATTGTACTGATATCCGCTGATGCCAATATGTATAAAAATGTGATTAACTCATATAAAAACAAAGATTATCAATATGCCTGCAACCATGGAAAAAGGATATTTTGGAAAATCAATAAAGGCTCTTTTACAGCTATCGTTGGTGATGCTTGTGCAAGAGTAGATAATATCAATATATTAGGCGATATAATAAAACATTTAAATAAAAATAGAGCCGACAGAATAAATGCATCTTACTTTGCAACTCTCATATTGGAAAAAAAGTTGATATACCAATTTATGAATGATGGTATAAATCTTTCAAATTTATCATTACCTAAAACACAAAATATACTATCAAGAGTATTTGATGCATTGGTTTTAAAAAAATATACTGTTAAAAATAAAAAATTAAAAATTACTGATGGAAATTACAGCTATGTTTTGTGGCTTTCAAATGACAAGCCTAAAAAACTTTATATATATGAATATAAAAATAATAAACTTATTAAGAGGCATTGGTACAGATGAATCAAAAAAAGATAAGATTAGGTGATTTACTTATAGAAAAAGGTTTCATTTCTCAAGAGGATTTGCTTAAAGTTCTTAAAATCCAAAAAGAAGAAAGATATAGATATAAAATAGGTGAAATTTTTGT
>JALWUQ010000081.1 GCA_026993075.1 Campylobacteraceae bacterium | reverse complement strand
AGCATATTTAAACTTGACATTTATTATATATTATGACATACTATTAGAGTAATTACACTAATTTAAATAAAGGAGTCAAAATGTGTAGCGAAGCTTTAGTTGGTGATATTAAACCTAAAGAGGTTGAACTTATTGCCGGAAAAGAGTATTATTATTGTCAATGTGGAAGAAGTGCAAATGAGCCCTTTTGTGATGGGAGCCATAAAGGTAGCGGTTGTGAGCCTCAAATATTTACAGTAGAAGACACCAAAAATTATCATTTGTGTTTGTGTAAAAGTAGCTCAAACATGCCGTTTTGTGATGGTTCTCATAGCATGTACAGTACAAAAGATATAGGAAAAAAGGTGAAAATATAAGAGATATGGCTACGAAAGAAAAGATATTAGAATCAGCATTAAAACTTTTTAATGAAAAAAATACCCAAGCAGCGACTACCAATCACATCGCTGCTTCTGCAGGTATAAGTCCTGGCAATTTGCACTATCATTATGCAAATAGAGAAGAGATTATCAGAAAGCTCTATAAGTTAATGCGAGAAGAATTTTCTGCTTTATCCGATACTTACCCCTCAAGTATTACAGAATTGGCAAAATTGCATGAAAAAATATTTAAAATTGAGTGGAAATATCGTTTTTTTTATCGTGAATTATTATTTTTATTGAGCAAAGATGATGATTTAAGGAAGATATATCAAAAAGAAATTTTAAAAGAAAAAGAACAGGCAAAAAGAATAATCCAAGCTCTAAAGAACTATGGTGTTTTAAAGATACCTTATGATAATATTATCGATTATTTAAGTGATATGATTTTATTAATTGATCAATTTTGGAGTAGCTATATGCAATTAACTGATCAATTTTCACTAAATAAAGGTATTGAAACGGGCATCCAAAGGATTGAAGAAACACTTCGTCCATTTTTAAGTAAAGAGGCACTAAAAGAGTTAGCAAAATTTGAGAGGTAAAATTGAAAAAATATAACAATAGAATAGTTTTGCTATATGTTTTAGCAGCTGCTTCGCCATTGGCATTTGGTGTTTGGATGGTACTGCTAAATAACTTTGTAGTAGAAGTTGCACATTTTAACGGAGAACATATAGGTTTTTTGCAAAGCATTAGAGAGATACCCGGGCTTCTATCTTTTACTGTTGTTTTTTGGTTATTGTTATTTAAGCAGCAAGTGGCGACATACCTGTTTTTGATACTTTTGGGAGTAGGTGTATTTTTAACAGGCTTGTTCCCTTCGACTATCGGCTTATATATTACAACGATTGTGATGTCATTTGGTTTTCACTATGGGGAGGTGTTATATAGTTCGCTCTCATTACAATGGTTAAAAAAAAGTGAAGCACCTGCAATTTTAGGTAAACAAATATCCTTAAGAGCTTTTATATCAATATTTGTTATGCTTCTTATATTTTTGCTTATAAAAGTTTATCATGTAGAATACAAATATATTTATATGATATTTGGCGGACTTAGTATCGCTTTAGTTTTATTTGCATGGATATTTTTTGACCAGTTTGAAAATTTTGAAATACAAGAGAAAAAACTTTTTTTAAGAAAAAAATACTGGCTTTACTATTTGCTTACTTTTTTAGCAGGAGCAAGGAGGCAGATATTTGTTGTTTTTGCAGCATTTTTATTGGTTGAAAAATTTGGCTTTAGTATTGATAAAATGATTATGATATATTTGGTAAATAAAATTATTAGTATGATTTCAGCTCCAATAGTAGGAAAGCTTGTCACAAGATTTGGTGAAAAACTTTCCCTAAGAATTGAATACATAAGTTTAATGATTATATTTTTTTTGTATGGTATTGTAAAAGATCCAAATATTGCTATTTTATTATTTATTTTTGATCATATACTTTTTTCTATGGCAATAGCACTAAAGACATACTTTCAAAAGATTGCAGATCCAAAAGATATAACTGCAACTGGAGGAGTAAGCTTTGCTATAAATCACATAGCGGCTATTTTTTTGCCGGCTATTTTGGGTCTTCTTTGGTTGAAGTCATACAGCTTAGTATTTTTTATAGGAACTTTTATTGCTATTTTATCTTTTGTTTTGACTTTTTTCATGCCAAATGAATTGCCAAAATATAGTATTCAGCAATGATTTTTAAATAATTTGGAGAAAAAAGAGTTAATTAAAAAGGTGAGTGCTTAAAAACACCTCTTAAAACATGGTATATTGGGAACAAAAAAAGGTTTATCTACAAATGATTGCAAAAACTCTCAAATTTACCTAAATTAAAGGCTTGTTAAAGATAATGAAAATACTACTTTTAGAAGATGATGAGATTTTAAATGAGATTATCGAATCTTTTTTGCTAAGTAAAGGACATAAAGTCAGTTGCGCATTTGATGGCGATGAGGCTGAGAGTTTACTCTATGAAGAGGCCTTTGATTTACTGCTTTTTGATGTAAATGTTCCCTCTATCAGTGGTTTTGAACTCTTAAAAAATCTAAGAGCAAACAATATCTTCACTCCAGCTATATTTATCACTTCTCTTGGTGAAATTGAGGATTTAAAAAATGGATTTTCCAGTGGTTGCGATGATTATATAAAAAAACCTTTTGAGTTTGACGAGTTGGAACTTAGAATTGAAAATATAAAAAGACTATA
>JALWUQ010000080.1 GCA_026993075.1 Campylobacteraceae bacterium | reverse complement strand
CTTGTCCATTTGAGAGATCTATATTTGAGAAAAGATTGATAGTTGGAAATATATTCATCATTCTATCTGGAAGATATATGAAGATATTTCTCGTTTTTTTAGGTAACTTGAACTTTTTTGATTTTAAAGCTTGCAAGAAATTATTTATGCTTTTGTAGCCATAGTGCTTCATCTCTTGAGGTAGATTTTCATTGAATTTGTCTTTATAACCTAGTTCTGTATATTCAACATCAAGTCTTATAATATTTGCCGCACTTATCTGATCATGAGTTAAAGCATAACTAACTGGAAAATCAACCTGACCTGTGTGTTTTCCTCCGTCTATCAATGTTTTTACATCGCTATAATATCTTATAGGATATCCGTAATCCCACCAAGTGACTACATAATCCTCTCGCCCTGCTATATGTTTTAGTTTGTTTAAGACGCTGACTTCTTGTCTTGAAAAAACTGTCGGAACTCTATATCCTATGATATGCGTTATATTTGGGTATAAAATAGCGATGGTTGCAAGAGATATAAAGCCTGCTTTAACTATTTTAAGAGTTGTTTCTTTGTATATGAAGGTATTAAAAATCTTAGAAATAAAAAATATAAGATAAGATATACCAAGAGCCATAGGTGGGACTGCATATATGGTAAACCTAAGACCGCCTTTTAAAGCTAGAAAACCAAGTCCTACCATAGGTAAAGCAAGCCACATAGCTTTATATCTTAAAGAGAGTAGCAGATATCCGATAACTGCCAAAATAAAAGTAACAGTACTTCCACTTATCCTGTCTGCAAAGATTGTAAAAGGTATTCTTCCTGCTTCTCTGACTGTTTTGTTTACCGCAAAGTAGTGCAACTGAAAGTTATTTACTACTCCTGAAGCATAAGTGTCTCTAAGAACATAAGCTTTAAACTGTGCTACAACAGGGTCAAGTCCTCCCATAAAAAATACCACAATAAGACTCAATCCCAAAATAGCAAATATGATTGTTTTAGAAAGTGTTTCTTTCTTAAAATAAAAAGCTAAAAGAAGCAAAAATAGTATCCCGATTTTGAGCCACCAAAAAGTTGGCATTATTGAGATAAGCATAAATATAATTATCTCATATCCAAGATTGTTTTTTCTTTCAAATACTAAAACATATAAAAATACTATAAAAATCATAGCCATATTTAAAGAGTAACTTGAGCCATACCACCAACTATACAAGATGATAAATACTGGAATAAATAGCAAATATCTATATCTGTTTTCTACCATAGAGGCTATAATGCTCCATAAAAGAAAAGTAGGAAAAACTATGGTAAGCATATCGGTATCATAGTATCCTGTCATGGTTCGGTTGTAATAACTCCATACAATGCCCCCCAAAAGAGCTGCACAAAATCCTAAAATATCAAGCTTAAAAACTCTTGCTATAAGCATGATGGGTATGACAAGCAGTGAGCCAATAAATGAAGGCATCCAAAGGATTATGGTTTCAAAAGAAAAAGGTAAAATTTTTACCAATAATGCAGTAAGTTTCGATATGGGGGCATAAACTGGAGATAAGTCATGGGGTTGATGGAAACCGGCTAAGATATCTCTAGCACCCTCTGCCCAATAGTATCCGTCATTTGTATTTATCATCAACTGATGATTCCACATAAACTGCGGAATTCCGCCAAACTGATAAACCCAGATATATCTTATTGCCACACTAAAAATATATGCCAACAACACTAACAATATAAAATATTTGGTATTTAAAGTATTATCTCTTATGCTAAGAAGTTTTTTAATTTTATCCATTTTCTGTACTTTCCTTTGATTTTGTTGCTTAAAGTATATCATATTTCCCTTTAAGAATAAGCTTTTTCTATATTTGTCATATTTCGTCCCATATTTAGCAGCAAAAGATCTGCACAAACAAGTGCTGCCATGGATTCTGCTACCACTGAGCCTCTTATGGCGATGCAAGGGTCATGTCTTCCTTTTAATTCGCAAATTGTTTCATTTTGATGTATGTCTATGGTATGTTGAGGTTTAAAGATAGAGGGAGTCGGTTTAAAATAAACTTTGATATCTATATCATCCCCATTGGAAATACCGCCCAATATACCTCCACTGTGATTTGATACAAAGCCCTCTTTTTTTATTTCATCATTATTCCAACTCCCCGTTCTTTTAGAAGCTTCCACTCCGTCACCTATCTCTACGGCTTTAACTCCGTTTATACTCATCATGGCACTTGCCAAGAGTGAGTCAAATTTATAATATATTGGTTCGCCTAAACCGATAGGAATATTTTTGAGCTTGATGGTTGCCACTCCTCCAACTGAGTCATGGGCTTTTCTGCAACTCTCAATCAACTCTTTTTGCTCTGTTTCAACATTTTTATCTAATGCACAAATAATGCTTTGCTTTGCATATTCAAAATCTAAAGATTTAGCTTCAATATCTCCTATACTGTAAATCCCGCCCAAGACTTCGATACCAAGTTTCTTTAACATCAATTTTGCCACAGCTCCGCCTGCTACTCTCATCGCAGTTTCTCTTGCACTGCTTCTGCCTCCGCCTCTGTAATCTCTTATGCCATATTTGTGCCAGTATGTAAAGTCTGCGTGAGAAGGTCTGAAAAGGTTTTTAATATTACCATAATCTTTACTTTTTTGATTTGTATTTTGTATAAGCATGGACAGAGGCGTTCCTGTGCTGACTCCTTCAAAAACTCCACTGAGAATTTGGATTTTATCATCTTCTTTTCTGCTAGTTTCATACTTACTTTTTCCTGGTTTTCTTCTGTCAAGCTCACTTTGGATAAATAAAGTATCTATCTCAAGACCTGCTGGAACACCGTCTATAACGCACCCTATGGCAACCCCGTGGGATTCACCGAATGTTGTGATGCTAAATCTTTCTCCAAAACTATTAGATCTCATTGTTTTTCCTGCTTTTTTAGTATCTTAAGTGCCATTTCAGCCACAATCTGATGAGCCGCTTTTTTACTTTTGCCTACGGCTTTTGCTATTTTTTTACCATCTATAAAAACTGCCATTTCAAACTCTTTTTTATGATCTGGTCCGCTTGAGCCTATCATTTTATACTCTGGTATCACTCCATAATACTCTTGAGTAAACTCTTGAAGAGTTGTTTTGTAATCTTTAAAGATAGAGTCCATGTCTATTTTTGGATAAGTTTTTTCAATGAGCTTAGAAGTGATCTCTTTAACCTTATCAAGTCCTGTTTCAAGATACAAAGCTCCCATAAGTGCTTCATACACATTTGAAAGAAGAGATGGCTTTTCTCGTCCTTTATTGTGTTCTTCTGCAGTTGATAAGAGAAGATATTTGCCAAGATTTAACTCTAAAGAGAGTTTTTTAAATCCCTCTTCATTGACTAAAGATGCTCTCATTTTTGAAAGTTTTCCTTCATCTGTATTTGGAAATTTATGATAAAGGTACTCTCCTACAACAAGATCCAATACAGCATCACCCAAAAACTCAAGCCTTTCATTGTTTCTTGCCTTTTTACAACTTTTATGAGTGAGTGCCTCGAGTATCAAAGTTTTATCTTTAAACTGATACCCCAAGCACTTTTGCAATTCTTCTATTTTGTTCATTTGCTCATTCCTTTCAAATTTTCAGCTTCACTTCTTGCTATTTTATCGCACTCTTCATTTTCTTCATGTCCGTTGTGTCCTTTCACCCATGTTGCCTCTACTTTGTGTGAATGGGCTGCTTTTATATATCTTTTCCAAAGCTCTATATTTTTTACATTTTTAAAATCTTTTTTTATCCATCCTTGCAACCATTCATTGATAGCTTTTACCACATAGTTTGAATCACTTACAAGCTTGATATTACAAGGCTCTTTTAGGGATTCTATTCCTCTGATAGCTGCCAAAAGTTCCATTTGATTATTTGTAGCATTTTTTTCTGCTCCTTTTACAATCTTTTTTTTGTCTTTATATTTAAGTATAGCACAATATCCCCCAAACCCCGGATTGCCAAGGGATGAGCCGTCACAGTAAAGATATATTGTTTTCATCATTTTTCTTTATAATATTCGCCAAGATTTTAACACTGTCTATACTGTGACAATTTGGACATCTTGAAAAATAAAACGGGTATGAGTTTTTGCAATTATCGCAAAGATACTCAAACCCAATATCAGCTTTTTTGTATCCTGATATTTTAAGATTTTTAAGAACTTCAAGTTCAAATATCTCACTTTCGCCACTATTTTTCATAACTCCTCTCGCACTTAAAATATCAGTTATCAGCTTATGCTTTTTAGTAAACTCCAAATCAAACCTATCAGTATTCAAACTCCAAAAAAGATCAAATAAATTTCTAAAGTCAAATGTTTCAATCTTTTTAAAATCTATCTTGCCTTTTTGTTTTAAAATAAACTCAAAATATATTCTTTGGGTAGCTTTTAAAGATACAAGTTCATATAATTTTTTTTCTTTTTTTTCTGTCGGTATATTTTCAATTTGTATATTTAAGGCATCTATGTATATTTTTTCTTTTTTAACATTTACTCCAAGCTCATCCAAAGCATCAAGTACTTCTTTGGCTTTTTTATACTCTTTTAAAAGCTCATAAGTGATAGTAAGGTGTTTTAAAGACTCCTCATGTCTTGGAGATATACGAAGAACTCGTATAAATATCTCTCTTGCTCTTTGTAAAAAACCGACTCTAAGATATACTTTTCCAAGTAAAAAAAGTATATTTTGTTTTTCTTTTCTTTTTTTATATATAGTTAAAGCATATAAGTATATACTGATACTTTTTTCATACTGCCCTATCTTTTCATAACTTTTTGCCAAAAGGATGATGGTATCGAGTGTTAAGTTTTTATCTTCAAATATTATTTTATATTCATTGTCGCTACTTTCAATCTGAAACTTTTTTATAAACTTTTTTATACTGTCTTCTTCATCTTTAGTTTTATAAATTCCCCACCAATAGTTGGCAAATGAAATGATGAAGATAAGAAGAAAAAATACAATTATCCCAAAAAGAGGATCCTTGTATCCTATATAAAAGTTATCCATAAAAGCTTTGCTCCAAAATTTATTAGTATATTATAGCAAAAAGTATATAATGTACCCATGATAAACCCTGAATCGATAGAAAACTTGAAAAACAGACTTGATATTGTTGAAGTTGTAGGCTCATATATAGAGCTTAAAAAAAGTGGAGCAAACTTTAAAGCAAGGTGTCCTTTTCACAGTGAAGATACGCCAAGCTTTGTAGTAAGTCCCTCTAAGCAAATATACCATTGCTTTGGATGTGGTGCTGGAGGAGACTCTATAAATTTTGTAATGGAGTATGAAAAGCTAAATTATCCTGAAGCTTTGGAAAAACTTGCAAATGATTTTAATGTCGAGCTTACTTACAGCAAAAATGATTTTGAAAAAAAAGATGAAAAAAAAGTTTTAGAACAAGTCAATCTTTTTTTTAAAAGAAATTTAAATGGTAACAAGGTAGCAAAAGATTATCTAAAACAAAGAGGTATTTATGAATCATCCATAGAAAAGTTTGGTATTGGATATGCTCCCGGCTCTAAGGAGACACTCTCTTTTTTATCCCAAAATTTTTTATCTCAAGATGATGCTTTAAAAGTAGGTCTTTTGGGAATAGGAGAAAATCACAGTGTTTATTCTAGATTTATTGAGAGGATAACATTTCCAATATATGCACCCAATGGCAAAATAGTAGGCTTTGGTGGTAGAACTATCTCAAATCATCCCGCAAAATATATAAATTCACCACAAACTGTATTTTTTAATAAATCAAAGCTTCTTTATGGTTACAATTTAGCAAAAGATACTATCTTAAAAACCGGACGCATCATAGTAACAGAGGGATATCTTGATACTATCATGCTTCATCAAGCAGGCTTTAGCGAAAGTGTGGCAACCTTGGGTACTGCTTTGACAAAAGAGCATTTACCTCTTTTAAGAAGAGCAGAGCCTAAGGTCATACTCTCTTATGATGGCGACAGTGCAGGCATTGCTGCTGCATTGAAGGCAAGTAAAATGCTTGGAAGTTTGTCGATATCCGGTGGAGTGGTAGTATTTGAAAATGGAAAAGATCCGGCTGATATGGTACAAAACGGCGAAATAAATGAACTTAATATGCTTTTTAAAGAGCCCAAAGCTTTTATACCTTTTGTGATAGAGCAAATAACAAAGCGATACGATATAAATGACCCTTTGGAAAAAGAGAAAGCTTTAAAAGAAAATGTAGAATTTTTAAAAACCATACCATCTTTATTGCAAGATGAGTATAAAGAGTACTTATCCGTAATCCTCGGTATTGATAAAAGAATAATTAGATTTAAAAATATAAAAAAACCTATATTTCAAAAAAGTCAAAAAGAAGATTTGGCTGAACTTTCTATCATAAAAACCTTGAGTATTCATCCTGAATTTTTGGATTTGGTTTTGGATTTAGTTGATGAGAAAGTTTTTAATACTCATAAAAGAGAATTTGCTTTACTTGTAAAAGAGGGAGCTAATCATCCGTATTTTGGCGGATTGCTTATAAGGGACGATATCAGTGAACTTAGTGAGGATGAACTTAAAAATCAATTATGCTTTTTACTTTTAGGGTATTATAAAATATCACTTGATAAGATAAAAAACAGAAAAGATTTAGCATTTGAAAAAAAAAGTTTTTATATCAGAAAAATACAAGACAAATTACAAAAATTAAAAAAAGGGGAATTAACAGTATATGAAAAATTTTAGAGCATTGGCACTTTTTAGCGGTGGCCTTGACAGTATGCTTTCAATAAAACTTATAAGCGATCAGGGTATAAATGTTGTAGCGATAAATATGAATATAGGATTTGGCTCTAAAAAAAATATGAGCGAAATCATGAAAAAAAGAGCTGAAAAAGCTGGAGCTGCTTTCAAAATGGTAGATGTCAGGGAACTTTATCTAAAAGATATACTTTTTGATCCAAAATTTGGCTACGGAAAACACTTCAACCCCTGCATTGACTGTCATGGCTTTATGTTTAGAAGTGCAAAGAGGCTGTTAAAAGAGTATGACGCGGATTTTTTGATAACAGGTGAAGTTTTAGGGCAAAGACCTATGAGTCAAAGAGCTGATGCTTTGCAGTCCGTTAAAAATTTAGCCGAAGATGAAGATAACTTGATACTAAGACCTATGTGCGCAAAACTTCTTGAGCCTACAAAGCCTGAGATAGAAGGCTGGGTAGAGCGAGAAAAGCTTTTAGGTATCAGCGGTAGAAGCAGAGAAGTACAGATATCTTTGGCGCAGAAGTTTGGTTGGGAAGATTATGAAAAACCAGGAGGCGGATGCTTGCTGACAGATAAGTATTTTTCACAAAAAATGAGTGATTTTATAAAATATGATAAATTTGAAGTTGAAGATATACAACTTATAAAATTTGGAAGGCATTTGAGATTGCCTGATGGTGCCAAACTTGTCATAGGAAGAGATAAAGAAGAAAATGAGATACTTGAAAATATAAAAAATTCAAAAATGGAATTTATAAAGCTTAAAGAGATAGCCGGACCGCTTTCTTTGATAAGTAAAACTGCCACAAAAGAAGATAGAGTCTTAGCGGTGAAAATCATTTTGACTTTTACGAAAGCAAACAAAAATGAAGAGTATGATGTCATCTTTGAAAAAGAGACAGTAAAAGCTTCGCCTTTTGAAAACAGAAGCAAAGCAATGGAATATTATGTATAAATAAGAAATTTTTTGGTATTATTACACTTTCGCAATATGTGGGGCATTAGCTCAGCTGGGAGAGCACGACGCTGGCAGCGTCGGGGTCAGCGGTTCGAGCCCGCTATGCTCCACCACTTCACTCATCTAACACGATCCAAAGAAGTCTACAAAGTTCCTGAAAATATCAGTTTTTGCAAATAATCTGTAATAATCTTAACGAATATACTAAAATGATTGTATATTTAAGAGTGTATTTTAAGAGACCACAAAGTGGTCTCTTAAAAGCACCGGTACATTGATATAGGATGGCTTTAGTAAAATAAATGTAAACAATATGATATAATCTTCTAAAAAATGACTTTAAAGAAATGGAATGAAACAACTTATATTTTTTATTTTTATAACACTTCTTTTTGCTCAAGATGCACCATATTCTCAGGAAAAATTTCAAGATATCTTAAATGTTTCAAAGTTACAGGCTCCAAAAAGTAGCTTTGATGCACTTTATAGCGTAAAATATGGTAATTTTACAGACTATTCCAATAAATATTTTTATCTGCAAGATGGTAAATATATGGTATTTTTTATGTGTGGTAAAAAGCATAGAAGCGAACTTCGCATGAAAAAGGAGTGGAGAGTAGATACAAAAAAAAGTATAAGCCTACATGCAAGAGTAAAGCTCTTTCCTCTTAACGCCAAAAGAGAGTTTACATTCTTACAAATTCATACTGACTCCAATCTTAAAAACTCTATCAATAAGCCTCTGCTTAGAATAGTATGGAGAAAAACATATCATCACCTTAAACATCATATTTGGGCAGTTATAAGAATAAGCAGGGAGATTTATGAACAAAATTATAAGAAAATTGACCTGGGATTAACACCAGATAAATTTTTTGATATTAAAATAACTATAAAAGATAACAAATTAAACATAAAAATAGATAATGAGTATAAAATTTACAACTTTGATGTATCATATTGGAAGAGATATTACAACTACTTTAAAGCCGGAACTTATCTACAAGATGACGGTTGCGCAAAAGTATTGTTTGACAAACTTAAAATAGAGTGATACATGTTTAAAAAACGCAGTTGTAACATGAATGATAACGAAGCACTTGTCAGGATCACTGTTTCACTGCTTATCATCTTGTATGCTGTGATATCAGGGTATTATATTTTACTGATACTATGATGGCCTTTTATACGGGGCATAAAAAGTTTTACTTTATATGCTATATTTTTAAGATCAATGAAAAACTGAGCACCAAAAATTATTATCTCTCTTTATTGCCAAAATACAGAATACAATAGTTTTTATATTTGATACGAAATGTATAATGATTTTCCAAAACGACTCTACCAAAAGCTACTAGCACAGGGAATATCATTACAAAATATAGACATAGAACAGTGATATAATGTTTTTATGGGTATCTATGCTATTTGTCGCATCTTTGTCGTAACCGACAGAGCTGAAAAAATACTATAATATCAACAGTACTTTTCAAGGAGAACCGATGATAGTAAAAAAACTAAGATTGCAAAGAGGCTGGTCACAAGAACACCTATCCGAGCTCACAGGTCTTAGTACCCGCACAATTCAACGGATTGAACAAGGACAGATGCCCAGTCTTGAGTCTTTGAAGGCATTATCTAAAGTATTGGATACAGATATTGCGACTCTGCAAAAAGGATTGACAACAGATGAAAACGAAGTGGTTGACAGTAAAGATATGATCATAGCTTCTGTAAAAAATACCAAAGCATTTTACTCTCACTTGATCAAATATATCATCGTTATTACCATACTGTTTATTTTTAATTTGATTCAATCACCAAGTTATATGTGGGTTTACTGGGTAATATTTGGATGGGGAATAGGTTTGGCTATACATGCTTTGAATGTCTTTGGAATATTTCGTCTTTTTGATCCTGATTGGGAAAAGAAGCAGATAGATAAACGATTGGACAGGAGAGTGTAGATGAAAATACTAAGTCATATACCTTTGTGGGTTTTTATCCTCTTTTTTACTCTTGTTGCTCTGGGGCTTTCTCAAAACAAAGACAGATATATCCCTCTGTGGCGGTCAAACATCTTGGCTCTTGCTATGCTTAGTTATTCGCTTTACGGCATAATCAGCTCTTTTGGAGTAAATGCTGCAACCTTAAGCTTGTGGGCAGTTGGAATCGTAGTTGCACTAACGGCTAATATCTTCTTAAAATATCCAAAAGATGCCATCTTTCTTCCGCATAAAAAACTCTATTTGATAAGAGCAAGCTTGATACCTCTACTTTTGATAATGTTGATATTTTGGACGAAATTTATCATAGGGTTTGCTATAGCAAATAAATGGAATATATTAAACAGTATGGAGTTTACAGGATGTGTGAGTTTATGTCTTGGTATTTTTAGCGGAATGTTTATAGCAGGCAGTTTGAGACTTATTGATTTAAAATGCAAAAGTGATATATCTTAAAACTGTACTGATATATTTTACTCACTTTTGACAATATCACAGGAGCTTAAGACTTTTTTTGAGATAAGTACTATCTGATCCTATTTATTTCTCCATCTATTTTTTTGTAAAGCCTAAGAATATGGGGTTTTGGTTGGAAAAGTGACGAAGTTAGGAGCTTGAGCTCCTAACTCTTTTACCTAATTTACACATATTTTTGAGAGTTCTTATCACTTTTGGATAAAGTTTCTACACCCTTTTTCTTTCGTGCCTCCAAATGTTTTGATCCC
>JALWUQ010000079.1 GCA_026993075.1 Campylobacteraceae bacterium | reverse complement strand
ATTTTTAGTATTTAAATAATAAAAAGACACAATATGTCTATGTAACTATTTATAATACCGTTATCGAATGTAGGTAAAAGCAGTATCAAACAAAAAGAATGTCATAATTTTATACAAAAAGTAAGTGGTGTAGAATTATTGCAAAAATTAAAAAAGGAATAAAAAATGAACAATACACTTTCTAAATACTTTTCAGAACTTTATAGTGGCAGTAAAAAACTAAATTTTGAAGAATTTTATC
Source organism: Campylobacteraceae bacterium (assembly GCA_026993075.1). Taxonomy (GTDB): domain Bacteria; phylum Campylobacterota; class Campylobacteria; order Campylobacterales; family JALSKU01; genus JALSKU01. The sequence continues at coordinate 2,427 of JALWUQ010000079.1, read as the reverse complement.
AATTGGCAAAAGAAAATAAAGAAGAAATTAGACATCTTAATCTTACAGAGTTTTTAGATTATCTAATCGGTTATGAAAATGATTCAAATTTTATAGAATTAGCATTTAAAACAATAAAGTATTTAGTTAAAAATGGTATTAATTTAAATTTAAAATCTGAAGAAGGTATTACTCCTTTAGCATATGCTATCATATTGGATGACTCTATAACAATGGGATTAGATGCAGAATGTCGCCTGAGTAAACTTTTGATAGAAAATGGTGCTGATGTTAATCAAAAAATTGATATAGAGCTTAGAAATAGAAAAACTACAAAAATTTCTCCGTTGATATTTGCAGCATACTACAATCTAAATGCTACTAAAGTATTATTAGAATATGGTACAAAATTAGAAAATGATTATGATGCCTTTTATGCTTCATCTGATAGGTCATACGATGCTTCATCTGATAGGTCATATGCAAGATTGTATAATGATGATAGAGGATTTTTACAAGTAGCTATTGATTTGCAAGCACATGAGTTGATAGAGCTTGTTGTAAAAAAACATCTTGAAGAAAATATACCGTTTGCTAAGGGATATTGTTTAAATCCACTTTTTGATTTACCTGATCGATATGATATGGCTGGGAATATTACTACAGATGAAGAATATAAAGTTGCAATCAATAAAATTATAAAAACTTTAGAATTATTTGAAAATGTAGGCATAAAAATCTCCGATCATTTTTATCATTTTATTTCACAAAGTGCTTCAAAACCTATTGAAACTGATCATGATCATACTATAGAGCGTGCAATTGATTCGATACATGTTTTATATCGTTATAAAAAAGAGAGAAGTGTTATTTTACCACTTTTAAAACATCTTATAAATCTTGGTGCAAAAATTCATGATGAATATATTATAAATTCTATATCAAAATTACAATTATCTGAAGTAATTTTATTGATAAATGAAGGTGCAAATGTAAATGCAATAGATCACAAGGAACATATAAGCCTGTTAATGGCAGCATGTTCTATGCCGTCTTTCGTCAGTAGGTTTGAAAAATTATTTACTTCCACTGATTTTCGTTCTAAAAAATTTGAATTTGTTAAACTTTTAGTTGAAAATAATGCTGACATTAACTATAGAGACTCCATGGGAAATACTGTGTTGTTTAAGCTTGTGGATGGAGATAAAGAAACACATCATATTGAACAATATAAAGATGAAAATGGAAATATGGTAGAAAAATCGGTTTCTTATCCAGAGTTCCCATCAGAAAAAATAATGAAATACCTTATAGAAAAAGGTGCTGATATAAATGTAAAAAATTATATGGGAATGACACCTCTTATGCATTATTCGCTCCAAGGCAATAATAGGTTAGTTAAGATTTTACTTGATGCTGGTGCAGATGTCAATGTAAAAAGTGAAGTAACAGCCTATGATGTAGCAACCAATGATGAAATCAAAAGAATGATAGCCAGCTCTAAAAATCACAATCCTCAAAGATTAGTAAAACTGCTTTCTAACTTTGCTATAGATAAACCTATGAAATATACAACTCATATATGGGATTTTGATAAATTATCTAAAAGTTCGTACCAAAACTTTGATAATTTTATATCTGAAGTAAAAAAACAATGGGATAGTATAAAAAATGATTTGGAGAAATTATCGCCAAATCTTTATAAAAAAATATGTACCTTTATCTTGGATAAAAATCCATCAAAAGATTATAGTTGGTGCAGTCAGGCAGATATAAACATAGGATGGTCATCTTTAGAAGGATTAAAAGAGTGGTGTGATAGCGGTAATGATCCATTTAAATTTAAACTCAAAAAAAGCTTTAGAGTAAATGATAAGACTATAAACACTTTTGGCAAGGTTATAGATCTATTCAAACAAGAGATAGAAATGAGAGATGATTTTAATACTCTATCAAATATCTTACTTAAAATAAAAAAACAGTTTAAACAAACACTTACGATAAACTATGACAACAATAAGCTAAATAAACAGTTTTATACAGATGTTCAAAACATAAAAGAGGCTTTAAAGACTATACTCAAGCAAATGGAAAAGAGAGCAGAGTCCAATAAAGAGTGCAATCAAATAGAGATTTCACTTAGCTACCCTGATAGTGGGTATTATGAATTGAATATCAAACAAAAAAACTCTTTTTCGCCATTGAAACCGCAAGAACTTTTAGAGGAAGTAAAAGATGGTGATTTTGAAGATATAAAAAATAAGCTTGAAAATCTTTGTGACTGGAGTATTGAAAATAAAAAAAATAGAATCAACTACTTAATAAGCAACAATATAAAGAATATTGAAGAGTTGGATGCTGAAGTAGATGGTTTTACTCATATTTTGAGATTTTACAAATAGTTAAGTAATTATTATAAGAAGTATTGCTATGATAATGGTGATTAAA
>JALWUQ010000078.1 GCA_026993075.1 Campylobacteraceae bacterium | reverse complement strand
TTGTATTGGGTTATTCCCGATACCTTAGCCTGTAGTTGATTGAAAGGGTTTAATAAATGGTAGATATAGAAAAATTAAAACCTCAAATTATAAAAAGATTAATGCCACTTAAACCAGATAAAATTATTCTTTTTGGTAGTTATGCCTATGGAGAGCCAAATGAGGATAGTGATATAGATCTGTTTTTATTAAAAGATGATTTAACTCTTGAAGGAACAAGGGCATTTCAAAGAGAAGCAAAAATGAAACTTATAGATATAATACTCAATAATGAAACAAATGGTATAGATATTTTATCTGCTCCAACAGAATATATCAAAAAAAGAGAAGATTATTTTTATAAAGTAGATATTTTACAAAATGGAAAGGTGTGGTATGAACGAACAAGCAGCTAAAGAGTGGCTCACAAAAGCTTGGCATCATTTAAGTGGTGCAAAAATACTTTATAGTGTAAATCATTACACTGATGTTACTGCTGTTGAATTACATTATGCAGTTGAGAAAATGTTAAAAAGTTTTTTAGCTTATGAAAATAAAAAAATACCAAAAACTCATGAATTATTAGATATATATGCAAAAATTCAAGATAAAATAGATTTTAATAGTGATGAGAAAGAACTACTTATAACTATTACCGAGTATCATATTGAAGAATCATATCCAGTAATTGATAACAGATTGCCACCAAAAGAAGAGGTAAAAGAAGTTTTAGTATTTAGTGAAGAGTTATTTGATAAAGTTTGTAATATCTTAGATATAGATAAAGGCGAATTGGTATGATGATGGTGTATTCCCAATACCTGACCCCATTATATTATATGAGAGTATACTTGAAGATGTCAAAGAGAAAGTCTATACTCGTGATATATTCAATAGTGACAGTTAAGGACCATACATAATGAATACAGTAATCATAAATAAACTTAAAGAGCTTAAGCCAATACTAAACGAAAAATATGGGATAAAAGAATTTGCTGTATTTGGAAGTGTTGCAAAAGGTACTGATACGCAAGAGAGTGATATCGATATAGCTGTATTGAAAATGGAAATAAAAAGTGGCTTTGATCTGTTTAGAGCAAAAAACTTTTTAAAAGAAACATTAGGCAAAGATGTAGATATGGGTATTTTTCATTCAATGAAAACATTTGTAAAAAATAGAATAAAAAAAGATTTTATTTATGTATGATATAAATAGTGTAGATAGAGAAGTAGAGCTTTTTATATTTGATATTTATATAGCAGTACAAAAGATTAAAAAAGTATCAAGTGACTTTGATAATGTCCAAAATCTTTTACATGATTTCATAGCTTGGGATAGTGTTATAAGAGAGTTTGAAATTATAGGTGAAGCATCAAAGTATTTACTCAAGAATAAACTATTATCCAAAGAGTATCAAGTAGTAGTTGATTTTAGAAATCATATCACACATAAGTATTTTGGTATAGACCCTAATATTATTTGGGTAACTATACAAACAGATTTACAAGCATTTGAAACAGCTATTTTGAATTTGATCGATGATATTGAATATGATTTAAAAATAGAGTTGATAGAATCATTTATGGAAGATAATAATTATTTAGATTTTATAATAGATAAGTTAAAGGATATAAAAATATGATAAGAGCTAAAGCTCAATGCAGGGAGGTACTAAATGCCGAGTCGTAAAATGCTAGTAATAGGCACAGCAGGCTTTATAGGTTTTCACTTAGCTAAAAAACTCTTAAACAGAGGCGATACAGTGGTGGGTATAGATAAAGAGGAAGTTGAATCAAGATTGAATGGATTTTGAAAATATGAATAGATATAAAAAAGTAAATTCCCAATACCTGACCCTTTTATCTGCTATGCGGTGGGATGAGATAGCTGGAAGTGTTGCTACTAGAGATTACCAAAAAGATGAGTTGATATGAATGATTTAACGATTGTAGATAACATAAATATTCAAGATAAAATATTTACTATTCGTGGCGTGCAGGTTATGTTGGATGAAGATTTAGCAAAATTGTATCAAGTAGAGCCTAAAAGATTAAATGAACAAGTTAAAAGAAATATAGATAGATTCCCAGAAAAGTTTCGATTTCAATTAACTAAAGAAGAGCATGAAATCTTAAGGTCGCAATTTGCGACCTTAAAGATAGATAAGAGTCGGGGGACACACAGAAAGTATTTACCTCATGTTTTTACAGAACAAGGCGTATCTATGCTTAGTGCTGTTTTAAGAAGCAAAACAGCGATAGAAATAAGTATAAAAATTATCGATAGTTTTGTAAATATGAGAAGGTTTTTACAAAATAATGCTTCCGTATTTCAAAGATTAGACAAGCTAGAAGCAAATCAATTGCAGCACAAATTAGAATCAGATGAAAATTTTGAAAAAATATTTAAAGCTATCGAAAATACATCAATAAAGCCTAAACAAGGTATATTTTATAATGGACAAATATTTGATGCATACAGTTTTGTAAGTGATTTAGTTAAAAGTGCAAAAAAGTCAATTGTCCTTATTGATAGCTATGTTGATGAATCTACACTCACAATATTCAGTAAAAATCAAAATATAACTTCTACTATCTACACATCTAAAATCTCAAAACAATTAAAACTAGATATAGAAAAATACAATCAGCAGTATAAAAAGATAGAACTAAAAAAGTTTGATTTATCTCATGATAGATTTTTAATCATTGATGATGAAGAAG
>JALWUQ010000077.1 GCA_026993075.1 Campylobacteraceae bacterium | reverse complement strand
TTGCTACCCAACCACCCACCTTTGTAGCATATAGAAAATATTAAAAAATCACTATAATATCCCCAATAAAACATTTTATAATGTTTAGCTTTAACTTTTACTTAAATAGTTTGAAATCTTATCCACTATAGAATAGTTTTGATATTTTATATTATCTAAGACTATTTGTCCCATCAACTTGTCGGTTTTGTTAAATATCAGTGGTGCCAGAAAATTTACAGTCGAATTTTCTATGGGGTTTTGGAGTATTAAAATATTACAAACTCTTATATCACTCTTTTTTGTGAGTCTTAAAAGTTCTTGATAAGATTTTGGAACTTCTATATCGTAGTTTCTTAGCTTGTAAGGATCTATTAGGGTAAAGATAATACCATTGTCTTTGTTAACATCATTTAAGCTGAAAAATATATCATCTATTTTTAGTAACTGCATCTCTTTTATATTTTCAAAACCAAGCAAAGGGCTTACTACTTTGTATATCATTATCATTCCTAAGTTATATTTTTTACTATATCGGCTGATATGAGTTATTTTTAATAAATAAAAAGGTAAAATAACAGCTTAAGTTACGGAATTGGAGAAAAAATGAAATATATTGGTATAGCACTGGCATTTGCGGTATTGTTTATGATGGGCGGTTGTTCTGCAAAAAAGGAGAGTATTTACAATAAACCGGCTATGTTTTGGTATCAGGGAATTATGAAAAATATAAGATCTGGAAATCTGGATAAAGCTGATGATTATTATACATCTTTGTCTTCTGAGCATATTGAGTCACCACTTTTAAAAACAAGTATGTTGATACTCGCACAAGCTCATAATAAAAACGAAGAGTATATATTGGCAAATTTTTATCTTAATGAATATATAAGAAGATATGGCAACAGTGACAGCATAAAATATATAAAATTTTTAAAAATTAAAACCAATTTTTATGCATTTGCTTATCCTCGAAGAGACCAGGTACTGTTAAATAAAACTATAAAAGATGCAAGCTCATATATAAAAACATACCCAAACTCGATATATCTACCACTTGTTCAAACTATGCTTACAAAACTTTCTTTGGCACAAAAAAATATGGATTTGGAGATAATCTCGCTTTATAAAAGAACAGGAAAGCCAAAAGCGGCAAAGATATATGAAAATAGATTAGATCATGCCTGGTACAAAAATGTAAAAATGATAAAACCAAATATTGCATGGTATAAAGAGATTTTTGAATAAAAAACTAAAGGGGAACATTAATGCAACTAAGTGATTATAATAATTTTCCGGCTGATATTCCAGTGGTTATAGAAGATGAACAATTTTTATATCCATTTATGATATCACCTATATTCTTAAGCGACAAGGAAAATATTGATGCTGTAAATAAAGCACTTGAAGATAATTCTTTGATTTTAGTTGCTTCAACAAAACCATCTCAAGAAGGAGAAAGGAGTTTTGAGAGTATATATGATGTTGGAGTCATAGGCTCTATTATGAGAAAAGTTCTTCTTCCCGATGGAAGAATCAAGATACTTTTTCAAGGTATAACAAAAGGTAAAATAGTAAAAGAAGTTACGAAAAACCCTCTTGTTGCAACCGTAGCAGTTATAGAGCCTTCCATAATAGACGAGGTAAAAAAAGATGCTATATTATCTGTTTTGATGGAAAAATTAAAAACACTATCATCAGTAAGTCCATATCTGCCACCTGATTTTTTGCGTACTATTGAAGAAAATAGTGATATAGACAGAATAGCAGATCTTATATCAAGTACGATACGATTGAAAAAAGAACAGGCTTATGAACTTTTTACTCAATTTGATACTGAAAAAAGACTGTTACAACTCATCGACTATATCATAGAGGAAGTTGAGGCGAGCAAACTTCAAAAAGAGATAAAATCAAAAGCCCACTCAAGAATAGATAAGGTAAATAAAGAGTATTTTTTAAAAGAGCAGTTAAAACAGATACAAAAAGAGTTAGGGGCTGATACTCAAAGAGACGAAGAAATAGAAGAATACAAAAAGAAACTTGAACTTAAAAAATCAGGTATGAGTGAAGATGCGTACAAAGAGATAAAAAAACAGATAGACAGGCTCTCAAGAATGCACCCAGACTCAGCTGATGCAAATGTATTGCAAGGTTATCTTGACTGGGTTTTGGAGATACCTTTTGGCGTTTACTCCAAGAAAAAGCTTGATATAAATGCTGTTAGAAAACAGCTTGATACTGATCATTATTCTCTTGAAAAGCCAAAAGACAGAGTTGAAGAGTATTTTGCTGTTAAAGAACTTTTAGAATTACGAGGTATAAAAAATCAAGAAAACAAAGGTGCTATCATCTGTTTTGCAGGACCTCCAGGAGTCGGTAAAACATCTTTGGCAAACTCTATTGCAACAGCACTTAAAAGACATCTTATAAGAATTGCTCTTGGTGGACTTGAAGATGTAAATGAGCTAAGAGGTCACAGAAGAACTTATATAGGTGCAATGCCCGGGCGAATAGTACAAGGTCTCATAGAAGCAAAACAGATGGATCCTGTAATGGTACTTGATGAGATAGACAAGGTTTCAAGGAGTCAAAGAGGTGATCCTACCAGCGTACTTTTAGAGATACTTGATCCTGAACAAAACAATAAATTTAGAGATTATTACTTAAATTTCAATATGGACTTAAGCAGGGTCATATTTATAGCAACCGCAAATGAAATAGGCTATATTCCAGCTCCCCTTAGAGACAGGATGGAATTTATATTTTTAAGCTCATATACTCCCAAAGAGAAGTATGAGATAGCAAAAAAATACCTCATACCTCAAGAACTTAAAAAACATGGCTTAAAGCAGTATGAAGTCAAGTTTTTAAAACCAGCACTTGATAAGATTATATCAAACTATACAAGAGAAGCAGGAGTGCGAAATCTAAGAAGGAGGATTGCCGAGATCCTTAGAAAAGTTGCAAAAAAAATGCTTCTCGAACCTGAAACAAAAAAAGTTACTATAACAAAAAACAATATAAATGAATACCTTGAAAAAGAGGTTTTTGAAATAGAAGAAAAAGACAAAAAAGATACTATTGGTATAGTAAATGGCCTTGCCTGGACAGCAGTGGGTGGTGATGTTTTAAAGATAGAAGCTATCAAGATAAAAGGCAAAGGATTACTTCAGCTCACCGGCTCTTTGGGAGATGTCATGAAAGAATCAGCCAAGATAGCCTTAAGTGTCATAAAAGTTATGATAGATAATCATAAGATAAAAATACCTCAAGAGATAATCCCAAAACTTGAAAAAGAAGAAACCAATAAAAAGAAACTTGAAAGTAGCGAAGTTTATAGAAGATTTGACTTGCATTTACATGTTCCAGAAGGTGCTACTCCAAAAGATGGTCCAAGTGCCGGTATCACAATGGCAACCGCAATAGCATCAATACTGTCTCAAAAAAAGGTAAGAGCTGATGTGGCAATGACTGGCGAGCTTACATTAACAGGTAAAGTATTACCAATAGGCGGGTTAAAAGAAAAAATGATAGCAGCTTATAAAGCTAAGATTAAAAAAGTGATAATTTGTAAGAAAAATTATGAAAAAGATTTAGATGATATCCCTGATGAAGTAAAAGAAAATATACAGATAATACCTGTAACTAGGATAGAAGAAGTTTTAAAAGAAGCATTTGTTGGGGAATAAATCCCCAACAAAAGTTATCTCAACAACTCAAACGGAGTAACAGCTACATTGTTTCTATCTACGATATATGGAATAAATGCTGCTTGCCTTGCTCTTTTTATAGCTTTCTCAGCCATTTCTTGATGTTTTTTACAATTGCCTGTCAATCTTTTAGGCATTATTTTATATCTCTCTGAGAGAGTTTGTTTTAAAAGCCCTAAGTTTTTATAATCTATCATATCAACTTTTGCTTCACAGTATTTACAATATTTTTTTGAATATTTTCTTCTTTCTGCCATTGTTATTTCCTTTTATTTTAAAATGGTATCTCTTCATCATCTATATCAATCTCAGGAATTTTTTCTTCTTGAGGTTTTGATGAAGAATTACTATATTGTTTATTGTTGGTTTGTCTGCTTTGGTTATCTGAGTATTCATTTTTTTGCCCACTGCTGTATGAAGATGCACTCTCTTGTGCCTGGGCTTTTGACTCCATAAACTGTACAGTATCTGCACGAACACTATGCTTGCTTCTGTTTTGACCGTTTTGGTCAGTCCATCTATCAAGTATGAGTTTACCCTCGACAAGGACTTTATTACCTTTTTTTAAATATTGATTTACTATTTCGGCACTTCTTGCAAAAGATGTTACATCTATAAACATAACTTCTTCTTTTTTTTCATTTGTATTTTTATCTGTCCAGCTTCTACTGGTAGCTATACCAAATGTCGCAACTGCCGTACCACTAGGTAAATATCTAAGCTCAGGATCTCTTGTAAGTCTGCCTACTAGTATAACTCTGTTGTACATAATATTTCCTCCTATTTTTCTTCTGTAGCTTCCTCATTTATCTCTTTGTCTGCTTCAGTCTCTTTTTTCTTTTCTTGTGTTATTTTATCTTCTTCTTTTTTACCATTATCTTTTTTAACACTATTGACTAAAGTCTCCCAAAAAGATACTTCTTTTTTATTCTCATATTTAACAGTCATAAACTTGATAATATCTTCGTTAAATCTTATCATTCTTTCTATCTCTGATATAGAACTTCCATGGGCTGTAAAATAAAATACAAAATAATGAGCTCTTTTATGTTTTTGAATTTCATAAGCTAAAACTCTTGTACCTTTATCTTCAATAACTTCGATAGTCGCCTCATTTTTGGACAACAACTCTTTTAGGAAATCAACCTGTGAAAGTTTTTCCTCATCTGTAAGTGTCGGTTTAAGTATGACCAACAGTTCATAATGCCTCATTTTTTCTCCTTGTGGATCTCTAACTCTTAAATTTGGCTTTTTAAGAGTAAGGATTGTGTTAATATTGTTCAACTTTGCGTAGAACAAGCTGATATTATACTATAAAAAACTTTGTAATTTTATTAAAGAAGATACAAAGAAAGCATTTTTATCAATGTGTACAGATTTTTTCAGTGTCAATTCAATCTTCAAAAGTTCACTAAAAAGTTTTTGGTAAGTTTGTAGATTTATTTTTATACTAAGTTCAGCCTTTTGTTTTGCAAGTAGCGGAGGCAATGGATAACCCACTATATCTTTAGCATTAAAATGTCCAAAACTCTTTATATAAATATGAAATTTAAAAAGTGTAGTAAGATAATTTTCAATCGCATTTATTATAAAAATTTCATTAGAATTTACAATTTCGTCCAACTCTTGTATAATTACTGTTATATCTTTTTTTTTAATAAATTTTTCTATCAGAGTATCCAAACTAACAATACCGAGTCCAAAAGAATAATTTTCTATATCATTTGTACTTATATTTTTTTCAAGGATAGATAGTTTTTCCAACTCTTTCACACATAAGGCTATATTTTCATTTTGTAAATTATACAGATATTCAATCGCAAGGGTATTTATATTTAGTTTTTTATTATTTGCAATATTTTGCAAATAAGTTATAGCTTCGTATCTGCTGGGTTTGAAAAATCTCACAAAATCAGCAGAATATTTCTTTGCAAAAACTTTTGATATATCTTTTGCTTTTGCCGAGGTTCCAAAATATTCAAATACAAAAAAACTGTTACTGTTTTTTTGACAGCTTTTTATGATAGCCTCCAACTCCTTTTTGGGAATTGCTTTTTCTGATTTGATAATAAGCAGATTTTTATTTCCAAAAAGTGAAGACTGCGAAACAAAAGTTTTTGCACTGCCAAAATCATACTCATCAAAATAAAACCTTAATTCATCCTCTTTATCTGCATACACTGATGATATTTTATCAAGATAAATACTTCTTAAATATTCACTTTCTCCATAAAGCATTATTGATTTAGGTAGAGAATTATCTCTTAAGAGGGAGTCTAAAGCTTGTTTATACATTTGCTTTAGTGCCTATTATTTTTGTTGTTGCTATATCTGATTGCAATAATTTAATCTGGAGTTTTTCAAACAATTCAACCTCTTCATTTGGAAGAAATACTCTAGCCCCTTTTATATTGCCATCACTTGAAGCTATTGGAGTGGAATGATTGCTTGATATGATGGCATTAATGATTTTGTCTATATTATCTTTTGCCCATCTGGCATATTTTCTATCCATAAAATCATAAGCAACCTTATCAGATTCTCTTTCTAACTCACTAAGTTTTTCACAAAGAAACTTGATATCTTTTAGTAGAAATTGTTTAAATCTTTCATCTTTTCTTATGATAGATTTTAAGAGTCTGTGAAGAGTTAAGTCACTGTATCTTCTAATGGGTGAAGTAAAATGGGTATATCTTTTAAAACCAAGTCCAAAATGCCCAGTATTTTCAGCAGTATAGCGGGCTTGTTTTTGAGCTCTTATAATAAGTTTGTCAACATGCTCTTCAAGTCCTAATTTTTTTGCTTTGTGCTGAATTTCCAAGATCAAAGAGTGTAAATCGGTTTTAAAATGAACAAATATACCAAGTTCTGCAACCTGCTCCAATAAATTAGAAATATCATCATAAGATGGTGGCTCATGAGTTCTAAATATGCCATAATCAAACATTTTAGCAGCAGCTTTATTTGCTAAAAGCATACACTCCTCCACCAGCGAGTGAGATGGTGTTTCAAACTCTTTTATTGTTTTAAGAAGATTTTGATCTGCATCCAAAAGCATTCTTGTCTCAGATGAATGAAAATCATACCCTTTTTCCAATCTTTTTTTTCTAATTTTTTGTGCCAGTTTATTTAACGGTTTTATATAAGAGACAATATCATCTTCTCTTGAAGAAGTATCCAAAAGAGTATCAACCTCATCATAGGTAAATCTTTTTTTAGAATTAATAATACTCTCAATCAACTCTTCATTCTCAACTTCGAGTGTCTTGGGATTTATTTTGATTTTAAATGTAAAGGTCAACCTGTCTTCATTTGGTTTTAGTGAACAAATATTTTCACTCAGAGTTCTTGGGAGCATTGGGATGGATTTATGAGGAAAATATATGGAAAAACCTCTCTTTATGGCTTCTTTGTCTATATTTCCCTGATAAAATACATATTCGCTGACATCAGCTATAGCCACATAAATGATATGATTTTTTACATCAAAATATATCGCATCATCAAAATCTTTAGCAGTTGCAGGGTCAATAGTACAAAATGGCAAATCAGTTAAATCTACTCTGCCTGGATACATATCTTTATCTACAAAGTCTCCAAAACTTTTGGCTTCAAGCTCACTCTTGTTTGAAAACATTTCTATTTTATTATATAGAGTCATAGAGATTTTTTCATCAACTTTTGGATCTTTTAAAACTCCTAAAACTTCAATAATAGATGAAGTTTTACTATCTATTTTAAGTACTGCTTCTTTGGGTAACTGTTTTAATGATTTTTGAGAAGCACTTATGATATTTTCCAAGCCTGTTTTTATATTGATTCCAACAATTTTTTTATTGATAAGCTTTGTGTATACCACTTGAAAAATATCTTTTTTTCTGATGATATAGACAACCTTAGCTTTAGGCCTACCATAATGTGAAAAAACTCTTTTTGCCAAGACAATATCGCCTTTTTCAGAGTTTTTTAAATCTTTCGTTTCAATTAGTAAGTCTTTTACTTTCTTTTCAGTAATAACTTCCAAAAAGCCAAGATTTGACCTTGTGATATCCACAGAACCAAATCTAAAATCAGAATTTAATTTATAAGTATTTTTATATTGTTTTATAGATTTTAACTTGAAAAAATCATTTATAAGGTATGTATAATCTTCAGGTATATCTTCTTTTGTCACACCTTTGGTAAGTGCATATAAAAATTCTCTCACCCTTGCATCATCTCCAAAGATTTTGTAAATTTTTCTCTTTCGAGTCCATAATCTTCTATCGTATTATATGCTTCTTGTAATCCGTCTTTTTTAAATCGTCCATTGCTATTAATTGCATTTTTTACTACATTTAAAGCTATAGCATAAGGTCTGGTATTCTCATCTGCTTTCTCAATTTCAAGTGAATATCTAATAGCATTGACAATTTTATATTCAATATTCCAATGCTCCAATATTGCAGCAGTCATCTCTTCACTACTTGCATTTAGATACTCTTCTTCAAGTTGTGATATTTCGAGTGCCGTTTTTCTATTTGACAATTCTTGGGAAAATTGTTTTGCTTTGTTTTCTTCTTTTAACTCTTCGGCTAATATAATTTTTCCCATTTCAATAAGAAAAGAAGCCGGCATCAATACATCCATCATAGATCTTTCAACTCTAGAATACCATGAAAACATCAAAGCATTCTGTGCTAAGGATATATTTAAAAACTGTTCTTTACTCAGATTGTATGGTGAAAGATCCATTTTTATACTGCTTTGCATCATTGAAGATAATGCAAAACCTCTTATAGTGGCCATTCCAAAAAGAGAAACAGCCTGATTTACACTCTTTATCTCTCTGGTAAAACCATACAAAGGAGAGTTTGTCGCTTTTAATATATTTGCTGTTAACATTGGATCTTTTTCTACAACTTGCACCAACTCTCTTAGAGAACTATTTTTTCTATTTGCAATTTCTTGTATTTTTATTATAGTTTCATCTAATGGTGGAAAATTTTTAACCCTTTTTATAAGCGATTCATCCATTTTAAGTACCTTCTATCATAAGTTTATCCGTAATTTTATCTTTTAAGAGTTTAGATTTTGCTTTTAAATACATATAAAGTAATTTTTTTGTAAAATTATGGAAATTTAATATGAAGGATAGAAGATGTCATTGAATGTTTATTATGATAAAGATTGTGATATATCACTTATAAAAAGCAAAAAAGTTGCTATGATTGGATTTGGAAGTCAAGGTCATGCACATGCTGAAAATTTAAGAGACAATGGAGTCTCCGTGGTAGTAGGTTTAAAAAAAGGCGGAAACTCTTGGAAAAAAGCTGAAGCAAAAGGTTTTGATGTTTTTGAAGTAAATGAAGCTGTAAAAGATGCTGATGTTGTCATGATACTTTTACCTGATGAAATACAAAAAAAAGTATATGATGAACAAATAGCTCCAAACCTAAAAGATAATGCAACTATAGCATTTGCACATGGATTTAACATTCATTATGGAAGAATAAAGCCTGCAAGTAATATAAATGTTATGATGGCTGCTCCTAAAGCTCCAGGACATACTGTAAGAAGTGAATTTGTAAGAGGCGGTGGCGTTCCTGATCTTATAGCAGTTTTTCAAGATCCAAATGGAAATACCAAAGATTTGGCTCTTTCTTATGCAAGCGGTATCGGTGGAGGAAGAACTGCTATCATAGAAACAACATTTAAAGATGAAACTGAGACTGATCTTTTCGGTGAACAAGCAGTGCTTTGTGGTGGCTTGACTTCACTTGTAAAAGCAGGATTTGAAACATTGACTGAAGCTGGATATCCACCTGAAATGGCTTATTTTGAATGTTTGCATGAGATGAAACTTATCGTTGACCTAGTTTTTGAGGGAGGACTTGCAGAGATGAGATACTCTATAAGTAATACCGCTGAATACGGAGATATGGTAAGTGGTCCTAAAGTTATAAACGAAGAGTCTAAAAAAGCTATGAAAAAGATTTTGGATGAGATTCAAAATGGTAAATTTGCCAAAGATTTCATACTTGAGGGTGAGAGCGGATATCCAAGAATGACTGCTGAGAGAAATATGCTAAAAGCTCATCCTATAGAAAAAACAGGTTTAAAACTAAGAGCTATGATGCCTTGGATAAAATCAAACAAATTAGTTGATGAAGATAAAAATTAATCCTCTTAAGAGCAAGTTAAAATACTTGCTCTTACTTTAAAGATATTTCATGACAAAAAAAAGAAAGTATAAAAAAAGAATAAAAAAAAGAGTTAGCTTTTTTCAAAAATATAAAAAGAGATTATCTATTTTTATTGTTATATTATTGTTGCTTCCTGTTGCCTATATCACTTATGAATACACTCAAACTGTTTCAAATCAAAAAACAAAGCAAAAAAAAGTATATCTTGACAAGAGTATCATCAAGAAAATGAATAAAATGCTACAAGAGCAAAAAAGAAAAGTTGATATCTTAAAAAAAGAGATAAAAAGAATATCGAAAGTAAAAAAAAGAGATAAAAACAATAGCAAAAAAATTACAAAAATAAAACTTTCTTCAGAAGCTATTGATTATAAAAAAAGCTTAAGCATAAAAACAAAGCAAAAAAAAGTAAAAAGAGAAAAGAATATAACAGTTGTATCAAAAAAACCGTTACTTTCCATAATTATAGATGATGTATCCTTTCAAAATGAAGTAAATAATATAAAAAAATTACCTTTTAAAGTGACTCCTTCGATATTTCCACCGACAAAAGTGCATCCAAATACTCCAAAACTTGCAAAAGAATTTAGCTTTTATATGGTACACTTACCCTTGCAGGCATACGACTATTCTCATCCGGAGCCAAATACTTTGCTAATCACAAGCTCTAGTGCTTCAATAGAAAAAAGAATAGAAAATGTTAAAAAGTGGTTTCCAAGAGATAAGTTTTTAAATAATCATACAGGGAGTAAATTTACTTCAAATTACAATGCTATGGTTAAACTTTTTAAAGCTTTGAAAAAAAATCATATTATATTTGTTGACAGCAGAACCAGTGCTGCTACGGTTGCTTTTAAAGTTGCACAAAAATTTCATGAAAAGCTGCTCAGTAGAAATGTTTTTTTGGACAATATTGCAAAAGTGAGTTATATCAAAAATCAGTTAAAAAAAGCTGTAGCAATAGCTAAAAAAAATGGATATGCCATAGCCATAGGACATCCTCATTTAGCCACTATGAAAGCATTAAGAGAGTCTTTAGATATTTTAAAAGGCGTAAAGCTTGTTTATGTAAAAGATATATATGAAAACTCTTCATACTCTACCAAATGAATTATCGGATTTGAAAAATCCACCCAAGCAACTTTTTTATAAAGGTAATGTAAAGCTATTGGCAAAGAAGAAAATTGCCATAGTTGGCTCAAGAAGACCATATTCATATACCAAAAATATTGTATATGAATTGTCCAAGAAACTGTCAAATGCCGATATTTGTATAGTTAGCGGGGCTGCTATGGGAGTTGATGCTATCGCTCACAGTAGTGCAGGAGTTAACAATACTATCGCAGTTATGGGAAATGCCCTTGATATAGTATATCCCAAAATCAATAATAACCTTATAAAAAATATCGAAACAAAAGGACTTGCTTTAAGTCAGTTTGAACCGGGTTTTAGAGCTACTCCATGGAGTTTTGTTCTTAGAAATAAGATAGTAGTAGCATTAGCAGATGCGGTTATCATCGCCCAAGCCGATATAAACAGTGGCTCTATGAGAAGTGCAGAATTTGCATTAGAGCAAAATAAAGAGATATTTGTTTTACCTCATAGATTAGGCGAGAGTCTCGGAACAAATAAGCTCTTGCATGACAAAAAAGCAAATGTGATATATGATATAGACGAATTTGTTGCAAAAATCAGCAACAATATAAATACTAAACCCATAAAAGACAAATTTTGGGAGTTCTGCTCTAACTTTCCAAAATACCAAGAAGCGATCAAGATATACAAAGACAGAGTTTTTGAAGCTGAATTAAATGGCGAGATAACTGTTGAAAATGGTATCATTAGGGTTTGTTGATGAATATAGCCTCTGTTGATATAGGTCTTAAAAGGATAGGTTTTGCAACTTGTTTGGTGGATAATATTATCTTGAGTGCGCCTGCAATAATCAGAAAAAACAGAAATCAGGCGGCAAAAGAGATTTCACAACTTTTGAAAGAGAAACATATAGAGCTTTTGGTAGTGGGTCTTCCAAAAGGAGGAAACAGTGAAAAGGAGATGGGGCGTCGTATAAAACATTTTGTCTCGCTTCTTGAGTTTGGAGGCAAGATAGTATATCAGGATGAATACGGTACAAGCGAAGAAGCAAAAGAAAAACTAAAAGGCATAACAAAACAAAAAAAAGACGGAAAAGTTGACTCCATAGCCGCCTCTTTGATACTTCAAAGGTGGATCGAGTCTATGCAATCAATCTAATTTTATTTGTGATAATTGCACAATAAAGTCTAAATTTTTAATTGCTTACTAAAATTTAATAACTTTACTATAAGCACCCCGTCTTGGGTCAGCTCCTGCTTCATAATCTCCTGTTACAGCCTGCACCCCTCCAAAAAATAGATTTAAATTGTCAAATTTTTTAACTTCATATAACTTTTTTAATTCATTGTTTAATTCTATGTTTAAAGGCGGTTCAGTGAAAATCGTATTTTTTTCAAAATGTACTCTTGGTGCAGATATAGCTTCTTGTATGGGCATTTTAAAATTAAGATGATTTATAATAACCTGCATTATGGCACTTCTTATACGGTTGCTCCCCGCGCTTCCTAAAAGCAAAGAAATTTTTTTATCTTTTTGCACAACTGTAGGTGCCATCATTGAGGGAAGTCTTATGCCACTTTTCCATTTAAAAAAGCCATGAGGGTTCAAATCCTCCTCTCCTAACATATTGTTTAGCATAATACCGCATTCTGGGATCAAATGACCGCATGCTTCACCATTTGTCGTAGTTGTACTTGCACCGTTACCGTATTTATCTATGATACTTATATGAGTTGTGTTACCCCAAAGATTTAAGCGGGAGTGAAAATCTTTTTTGAAAGTTTGCAAGAGTACATCATCTTTTAATATATTTTCCAAACCATTTTTATGCAAAAATTCATTGATATGTTTACTTCTAAATAGAGTTGTTATTTCTTGAGATTCTATAAGTTTTTTAAGATAATCTTTACTTCCAAATTCTCCTAAATCTTCATCATTTAACAAAAGCAGGCTAAAAGCAGTCAAAATACCACCACTTGAGGGAGGCGGATTGGTAAATATGTCATAATCTTTATATTTTAAATTGATTGGCTCTCTTATCTTTACCTGATAGTTTTCCAATTCACTCTTATCCAACAATCCATTATGTTTTATGCACATATTTTCTATATTGTTTGCTATCTCGCCATTGTAAAACAAGTCAGAGCCTTTTTTGGCAAACTCTTTTAAAAAATCACCATATTCGTAATTGGTAAAAAGATGAGACGGTTCGATAAGATTTCCATCTTTAACATAAAGATTTTTACTGCTTTTAGTGGAAGTAAATATCGGTTTTAAAAGTTTTATAAAATCTGCCTGTATAGGTGATAGATGAATGCCTTTTGTAGCATATTTCAAAGCAGGTTGTACGATAGTTTCAAACGGTAAGCTCGCCAAATCCTCATAAATTTTCCATATACCTTTTACCATGCCAGGCACCGCTGCCGCACCACATCCTATATGAAACTCTTGAATTGTAGTTTTAAAATCAACCTCAATGGGAAAAAATTCAGGATTTGCTATCTTGCTTGATGGTACATTTACAAAAAAATCATATATCTTTGGTTTATCGCCTTGTTTTGCACTAAGCATAAAACCACCACCACCAAGACTAGTAAAGATAGGCTCACAAATAGGAGCGGCCAACATGCAAGCGAGCATCGCGTCATAAGCATTGCCACCAATTTTTAGTATCCATTCTCCTGCCTTTAAAGTTTGTTTATCCCCTGCACTTATAACTCCCAAATTCAAATCTCTACCTTTCCAAGCTTTTCTACATTTAAAAGATTTTTATATTTCTCAAATGTCCTTATCTTTTTTTTCGCCAACTCATCTTCATAAGCTAAATTTTTTAATTTTTCTATTGATTTGTCAGTATTTAGTTTTAAGAATATACTCTTTTTTTCCATATTTTTCAATAAATCCAAAAAATGCTCTCTTATAGTGCAAATCTTGTCATTATTTTGAAAAATACCATCAAGCCCATGTCTAGCCGCATTCCATCTGTTTTGTAAAAGTATTTGATGTGGTATCTTTTTAAGCTCAATCTCTTTTGAGTAAAGACATAATGCTTGAAAAAGATTTATCAAAAGCCTTAACCTTTCAAAATCATTGCTTGCATCACAAATCCTAATCTCCAAAGTTTTAAATACAGGACTGATTCTGACATCCCACCAAATATCCTTATGACTTTTTAGGGTACCGGATTTATACATTTTTTCATATAAATCTTTCATATCTTCAAATGTATCAAAATATGATGAAAGACCAGCCCTTGGTAACTGTTCAAAAAGTTTGGCTCTGTAAGATAAAAGTCCTGTGAATTCACCATTAAAAAAAGGAGAATTTGCACTAAGAGCTAAAAATACGGGAAGATATTCCAAAGTTACATTGTACGCTTTTAGCGCATCATCACTTGTTGGCATGCCAACATGTATATGAAATCCACATATATGAAATCTAGAGAGAAGGATACCGTATTCATTTGCAAAAGAATCATATCTTTGCTCATCTACATGCTTAAGTGGACCAACCAGTAGCGAATAAGAACCTGATATGCTCAATAAAAATTTATCACTTAAAGATAAAAAGTATCTGATACTGTCTTGAAGTTCATCTATAACTTCTTGTGAGTTTTTACATATTGGGCTTACAAATTCAACCATACACTCTAAAAACTCTTGGTGAATTCTTTTTTTGTATTTTTTATTTATAAGTTTTTGCATTTTTGATGAGAGATTTAAAAGTTTATAGTTTTTTTTATCTTGAAATCTCGCCTCCAATTCTGCCCCGAGAGAATAATCCTTACCATCTTTCCATTTTTTAAAGTTCATAACATCTTCTCCTGTATTTTTAGTTTATAAAAAAAATAGAAAAAAAAGAAGTTGTTTTGAATTATATGAGATAATTTAATAAAAAAAATAAAAAAGTGTATAAAAAAGTAACAATAAAAAATTTTATTAGTTGTTGTGCATTATATTTAGATTATATAATTGTGCTATAATAGTTGACTTATTTAAAAAATTTTGAAAATACAGAAAATAAAAAACTTAAAACAATACTCAAAATTATCATGCTAGTTATAGGAAAATAAAAGCTGAAATTTTCTTTTTTTACCACTATATCGCCAGGGAGTTTAAAAAAATACCCGTTAAAGAAAAAAGTTAAAATACCCAAAATGATAAAAATGCCTCCTATATAAAAAAATATCTTATACAAGACAAACTCCCTCAAGATTTAAAAGTTTTCTTTTTATAAAAAGTCCTCCGCCATATCCGCCTATACTGCCATCACTTGCTATAACTCTGTGACAAGGAATGATGATGGCTATATGGTTTTTGCCATTAGCATTGCCGGCTGCTCTGTAAGCTTTTTGATTGCCTGCACTCTTTGCCAATTCTTTATAGCTTATCGTTTTTCCATAAGGTATTTGTAAAAGCGCATTATATACTTGTTGTTGAAATTTACTACCTTTGATTTTTAGTGGTATAGAGAAATTTTGCAGTTTTCCCTCAAAATACAACTCTAACTCTGTTATAACTTTGTTAAATTTATCTTTATTTTCAATCCACTGCGGTTGGATAAAATCCTCTTTGTAAAATTCAAGCCCATAAAGAAAAGCATCATCTCCGTAAAGTATAACTTTTCCTATAAAATTTGTATCATAAATAGTATAAAACATTATACAGCCTTTTTGTGATAAAATTATACAATATTTTATCACAAAGAAATAAAAATGACAAAAGAAGAGTATAAGAAAAAAATAAAATTACTTAAAAAATGGGCTGAGGCATACTATACCAAAGACAATCCATTAGTTACAGATGAAGAGTACGACAAACTTTACAAAGAGATAGAAAAGTTTGAAGATAAACATACAGAGCTTGCAGATCCTAATTCTCCTACAAAAAGAGTCGGCGGCGAAGTGCTTGATGAGTTTGTAAAAGCAAAACATATCCAAAGAATGTGGAGCATGGAAGATGTATTTAGCGAAGATGAGCTTGATAAATGGCTGCAAAGAGTTTATAAAAATGTCGGCATAACTCAGCTTTATTGTGAGCCTAAATTTGACGGAGCGAGTTTAAATCTTATATACGAAGACGGTAGGTTAAAACAGGCTATCACCAGAGGAGATGGAGTAATAGGTGAAGATGTGACACACAATGCAAAAGCCATATCTTCTATCCCTCAAAATATAAATTATGACAAACTTATAGAAATAAGAGGCGAAGTTTTGATGCCAAAAGATGAATTTGAAAGATTAAATACAGATCGGGCAAAAAAAGATGAACAGCTTTTCGCTAACCCCAGAAATGCAGCTGCTGGAAGTATGAGACAACTTGATAGTTCCATCACCGCTAAAAGAGAATTGGTTTTTCAAACTTGGGGCATTGGAAAAAATTCTTTAAAATATAAAAAACTTTCAGATATAATGGATTTTATTTATTCTTTGGGCTTTAATAAACCTCCCAAAAGAGAAGTTTGCCAAAGAAAAGAAGATATAGAAAAACTCTACCAAGAGTTTATAAAACAAAGAGACAGCTTTTCGGTGATGCTTGATGGGCTTGTCGTAAAGATAAATGATATATCTTTACAAGAAAGTCTTGGCTATACTGTAAAATACCCAAAATGGATGTGTGCCTACAAGTTTCCCGCGATTGAGAAAATGACAAAATTAAAAGATGTGATTTTTCAAGTTGGAAGAACCGGCGTAGTTACTCCTGTTGCGATAGTTAATCCTGTCAATATAGAAGGAGTTATTGTTGAAAGAGCAACATTGCATAACTTCGATGAGATAAAAAGAAAAGATATACGGATAAATGATACCGTCATCATCATACGAAGCGGAGATGTAATACCTAAAATCATAAAAGTCCAAACAAATTTTAGAAATGGTAGTGAAAGGAGAGTTCAAAGACCAACTCATTGCCCAGTTTGCGGGAGTGAACTTTTGGATGAGGGAATACTTTTAAAATGTCAAAATCTTTTGTGTGAAGCCAGAGTTGTAAACTCTATAATCTACTTTGCCAGTAAGCAGTGTCTAAATATAGAAGGATTGGGTGATAAGATAGTTAAACTTTTGTATGATAAAAAAATCATTAAAAGTGTACTTGATCTTTTCAAGTTAAAAGAAGAGAAACTTTTACAATTAGAAGGTTTTAAAGAAAAAAAAGTTAAAAATATATTGAAATCAATTTTAAATATCAAGGGAGTAGATTGCTGGAGATTTGTCAATGCTTTGGGGATTGAGCATATCGGAGAAGTGGCAAGTAAAAAAATATGTCAAAAATTTGGTTCAAAAATTTTAGAAATTTCCAAAGAAGAATTACTTGAAATAAATGGATTTGGTTTAGAAATGGCTGAATCATTTTTGGATTTTATAAAGGTAAATAAAGAACTCATTCTAAAACTTCTTGATATCATCTCACCCAAAGAACCTAAAAAAATAAATATTGCAGACTCTTTTCTAAAAGATAAAACAGTGGTAATCACTGGAAGCATGAGTAAGCCAAGAGACAAGATAAAAGAGACTCTTGAAAAATATGGTGCAAAAGTTACTTCTAGCGTGAGTAAAAAAACTGATTTTCTTATTTATGGAAAAGATGCTGGAAGTAAGTTTGAAAAGGCAAAAAAGATGGGTGTAAAAGTAATAAGTGAAGAAGAAATAATAAAAAGGATAAATTTTGGCAAAAATGATAAAGGTTGAGGATGCCATTGGAGAAGTTTTACTTCATGACATAACAAAAGTAGATCCTGAACAAGGATTTAAGGGTAGAATTTTCAAAAAAGGTCATATTGTAAAACAAGAAGATATTCAAACATTAAAAAAAGTTGGAAAAGACCATATATATGTTTTTGAAATAGGAGATGATAAAATCCATGAAAATGATGCAGCAAAGATATTGTCAAATGCTGTATCAGGAGAAAATACTTACATAAGTAAAGAGCCAAAAGAGGGAAAAATCACAATATTCTCAAATATTTTTGGAGTTTGTAAAATTGATGTTAAAAAACTTTTTAGATTTAACTCTGTCGGTGAACCCTCTATGCCTACTATTTACAATAATTCTATTGTCAAAAAAGGCGATAAAGTTGCTGCTGTTAGAATCATCTCTTTGCTTTCTCCAAAAAAAGATGTAGAAGATGCTGTAAAAATTGCAGGAGAAGGAATCATAAAAATAGTACCTTTTACGCATAAAAAAGCTGGATTGATAATAACTGGTAATGAAGTTTATCATGGTAGAATCAAAGATAAATTTTATGATAAGTTAAAACCAAAACTTGCTGAATTTTCTTGCAATATAGAAGAAAAAATAATTTTACCTGATGACAAAATACAGATAAAAGATAAAATTATCGAGTTTGCAGAGAAGTTTGATTTAGTTGTACTAACTGGAGGAACTTCGGTAGATCCTGATGATGTAACTTATAAAGCTATTTTTGATGCCGGAGTGGATAATTTTATAAGAGGCAACCCTATACAACCTGGCAATATGCTCACAATAGGTTGGATAAAAGATACTCCAGTAACTGCAGTTCCCGCTGCGGCACTTTTTTATAAAAAAACCGCCTTTGATATATGGATTGGCAGATTTTTAATAGGTGACAAAATCAGCAAAGAAGAAGTTTTGAAAAGAGCTCATGGCGGGCTTTTGGAATCTATAAAGGATATAAGATGAAAGTAACAAGAAATGAAGCCAAAGAGATTATATTAAATGCCGTAAAAACACAAAGCTTTGAAGTAGTAACATTGGAAAATGCTTATAATAGAGTTTTATATGAAAATATTTATGCAAAATATAATATTCCAGAATCTGACAAAAGTGCAATCGACGGTTTTTGTTTCCACATAGAAGATATAAAAGGCTATCCCGCAATATTAAAAATCACAGGTGAAAGCAAAGCAGGAGACAAAGAGAGAAAAAAAGTACAAGCAAATGAGGCTATCTTTACTATGACAGGAAGCATCATTCCCGAAAATTCTGATACAGCTGTCAGAATAGAAGATGTAGAGATAGACGAAGATAAAATTATTATCAAAAAAGCACCCAAAAAAGGAGATTTAATAGACTTAGCTGGGAGTGAAATAAAAAAAGATGAAACAATACTACATCAAGGTGAAGTACTTGATTATAAAAAAGTATCTCTACTGGCAAATCTTGGATTTTATCAAATAAAAGTTTATACAAGGCCGAGTATTGGCATCATAGTAACAGGAAATGAAATACAAGAACCTTGGGAACAAAGTTATAAGGCAGGAGTAAAAAATGTAAATTTTTATATCTTAAAAGGCATGTTAGAGCCATTTGCCGATATTGTTTATCTTGGAAAAGTCAAAGATGAACCAAGCACTATGAATAAACTTTTTGCTTCGGCTTTAAAACAAAATGATATCCTTTTAAGTAGTGCCGGAGCATCTAAAGGTAAATATGATTTTACAAAAGATATTGCAAAAGATATTGGTTTGGATACAAAATTTACTATGACCAATATTCGTCCCGGCAGACCTTTGATATTTGGAGTAAAAAAAGAAAAACTATTTTTTGGATTACCGGGCTATCCATCTGCATTACTGATAAATTCTTATGATTTCTTACTTCCGGCGGTTAAGAAAATAGCCGGTATAAAAGAATATAAAAATAAAAAGATTACCGTTATTGTCGAAGAGATTATTAAATCAAAAGAAAATAGAGTTGATTTTGCAAGAGTTACTTTATCATACAAAAATGGTAAAATATTTGCCAAAAATGCATCTTCTCAACAAACTTCTAATTTTTTATCT
This sequence comes from Campylobacteraceae bacterium, assembly GCA_026993075.1. Classification (GTDB taxonomy): domain Bacteria; phylum Campylobacterota; class Campylobacteria; order Campylobacterales; family JALSKU01; genus JALSKU01. The sequence goes on along the minus strand of JALWUQ010000077.1, from coordinate 16,247 downwards.
ACAAGCAAGAGTGATGCGCTCGTTATAGTAGATGAAAATCAAGGAAATATAAATGAGGGTGAAGTCACAGAGGCTATTTTAATATGAATAACATGAAGAGATTAGATATTTTTTTAGTAGAAAATGATTTCTTTAACAGCAGAAACAAAGCCAATGAAGCAATAAAAAACAGAAATATAAAAGTTGACGGAAAGATTATCGACAAGCCATCATTTAAAATTAAAAATAGTGAAAAAATAGAGGTTTTGGAAAAAAAAAGATATGTCAGCAGAGCAGGAGATAAATTAAAAGAGTTTTTAAAAGATAAAGATATTGAAATAAACAATAAAATTTGTCTTGATGTTGGTAGCAGTACAGGAGGATTTGTACAAGTTTTACTTGAGATGAATGCTGAAAAAATATATGCAGTTGATGTCGGAAAGGGACAACTTCATCCAATTTTGAAAGAAAATAAAAAAATTATTTCTAAGGAGAGCCAGGATATAAGAAAACTTAAATGTAAAAAAAAGTTTGATTTGGTGACCTGTGATGTTTCTTTTATCAGTATTTTATATATTTTAAACAGTTTGATAAACTTTGCAAAAAATGAGATAATTATACTTTTTAAACCACAGTTTGAAGTAGGTAAAAATGTCAAAAGAGATAAAAGAGGCGTTGTCAAAGATACAAATGCTCTAAAAAGAGCTTGTATAAAATTTGAAAGTGAGCTTATAAAATACAAGTTACAAATCATATCCAAAGAAGAGTCTAAAATAAAAGGAAAAGAGGGAAATAGTGAATTTTTCTATTATCTCAAAAATTTAAATTCTAAGGTCAAAGCTTATGAAAAATAAAGTAACTTCTTTGGCGATTGGTGGGTTTGACGGCATACATTTAGCTCATAAGGCGCTTTTGGAAAAATTGGATAAAAACGGGGCATTGATGATCATCAATAAATACAATTCAAGCTTAACTCCGGGCAAGTACAGATGTAAATTTACTAAATTTCCTTGTTTTTTTTATGAGCTTGAAAGTATAAAAGAGTTCAAAAAGACTCAATTTGCTTCTTTTTTAAAAAAAGAGTTTCCAAAATTGAAAAAAATTGTTGTAGGATATGATTTCAGGTTTGGCAAAAACAGGTGCTGTACTTCTGAAGATTTGAAAAGTTTTTTTGAAATTGAGGTGATAGATGAAGTTATTGTTGATGACATTTCTGTACATTCTGGGGCGATAAGAAAACTTTTACAAAACGGAAAAATTAAGAAAGCAAATAAACTTTTAGGTAGAGCATACTCAATAAAAGGCGATACAGTACCAGGACAGGGTTTAGGCGCTAAAGAGTTGGTTCCTACCATTAATATAACTATAAAAGATTTTTTATTGCCTATGAGTGGAGTTTATGCTACAAAGACTAAGATAAATTCCACTATTTATGATTCTGTTACTTTTATAGGAAATAGACAGACAACAGATAATAATTTTAGCATAGAGACTCATATTTTAGATACCGATATAAGGCATAAAGCACAAGAAATTGAGATATTGTTTTACCAAAAAATAAGAAATAATAAAAAGTTTAACTCTTTAAAAGAACTTAAAGAACAAATCAAAAATGATATTTCAATAGCTAAGGTATCCTTATATATTTAACAAATCACAACTGACTTTATATCACTAAACTCTTCAAGGGCAAATTTTGGACCTTCCCTGCTTGTTCCACTTAGCTTGACTCCTCCATAAGGTTGAATATCAAATCTAAGAGTAGGAATATCATTTACCACAACTCCTCCACACTCAAATTCATCTATAGCTCTTTTTGTCAAATTTAAATCATTGGTAAATATGGAGTACTGAAGTCCGTAAGGTGAGTTATTTATCTTTTTAACAGCTTCGTCAAAATCTTTTACCCTTATCAAAGAGACAATAGGAGCAAATACTTCTTCGCAGATTATCATCATATCATCTTTAACATTTCCCATAACAGTAGGATAAAAAACTTTATCTTCTGCTTTATTGCCACACAATACTTTAGCACCTTCCCCAATAGCACTCTTGACCCAATTTTTCGCCCTGTTTATAGCTTCTTGATTGATAAGCGGCCCTATAAAAGTATCTTTTTCGTATGGATCACCTATTGTTAATTTATTTGTCTCTTCTACTAATAATTTTGCAAACTCCCTATAAACTTCATCTTGCACATAAATTCTTTGAAGAGATATACAAACTTGCCCAGAGTTGTAAAATGCTGCTGCTGCACACTTCAAAGCTGCCTCTTTGATATCAGAACTTTTTTCGATAAAAGTTGCTGCATTTCCACCAAGTTCAAGCGCCACTTTTTTAATACCGGCATTTTTGGTAATAATTTTACCAACTGCAACGCTTCCTGTAAAACTTATAACTCTGGGTATTTCACTACTTACAAGAGCGGAGCCTACTTTGCTGTCCCCATACACGATACTTAAAGCATCTTTTATGGCAAATTCACTCTGTATAAACAGTTTTGTAAATTTATAAGCTATAAGTGGAGCTTCCGGAGTTGGCTTAAGAACTACTGTATTTCCAACAGCAAGAGCTGGAACTATCTTGTGGGCTACTAAATTAAGTGGGAAATTAAAAGGCGTAATAGCCACAACAACACCACATGGAACTCTTTTATAAAGACTTATAGTTTTCTTACCGCTTGGCATAGCATCACTATTAAAAGTTTCTCCACTTAATTCTATAACTGCTGAAATTGTTAATTTGATAGTTTCTATACATCTTTCAACTTCAATAATAGAAAATTTTATGGGTTTGCCAACTTCATTTGTTATAGTTTTTGCAAATTCATCTTTTTTTTCTTCCAACTTGCTTGCAACATCTTCAAGCCATTTTATCCTCTGATTTAAAGTAGAATTTTTTGTTTGTTTAAAAGCTTCTTTTGCTACCAAAAGAGCTTTCTTTGCATCATTTTCATCACACTTTGAATACATTGAGACAATTTTTTCTTTAAAAGGATTTTTTATTTCGATCCACTCATCTTTTGTTGCTTCTTCGCTTCCAAAAAAAATCTTTGCTTGCATAATATACTCCTTGTTATGATTGTATTATTTTAGCACAAAATGATATAATAAAAATAAAAAGAGTTATTGTGTATAAAATCCTCAAAGAACAGTTTGGTTTTAATGAGTTCAAACCTATCCAAAAAAAAGCTATACAAGAGATACTACACAAAAATGATTTACTCGTTATTTTACCGACAGGCAGTGGAAAATCTTTAATATACCAACTGCCTACTATGATGATGGATGGTGTTAGCATAGTTATATCTCCTCTTATAGCTCTTATGCAAGATCAAGTAAGCTCTCTTAGAGTAAATGGCATAAATGCCAAAATGATAAGCTCAAGCAACACTCAAAAAGAAAATGCTCAAACTATGGATGAATTGCTCAACAATAAGTTAAAATTTCTTTATGTTGCGCCTGAAAGATTTGTAAATGAGTATTTTTTACAAAATCTAAAAAGAGTAAAGATAAACTTTTTTGTTATAGATGAGGCACATTGTGTTAGTGAATGGGGGCATGAATTTAGAGATGATTACAGAAAATTACAACATTTGAAAGAGTGGTTTAAAGATACTCCCGTCACCGCATTTACTGCAACCGCTACAAAAACCGTACAATCAGATATACTAAAAACCCTTAAAATAGATAAAAAACAAGTCTTAAGAGCAAAAGCCAACAGAAACAACCTCATAATAAGATCTCAAAAAAGAATAGGAAATGCCAAAGAGCAAATTATTGAGTTTTTACATACTCATAAAGACGAGAGTGGGATAATTTACTGCTTTACAAGAAAAGAGACCGAAAGGTTATCAAGTTATTTAAATGATAAAGGCTTTATCACAGAAGCTTACCATGCAGGACTTAGTGTAAACAAAAGAGAGAAAATATTTAAAGATTTCAAAAATGACTCTTTGAAAATCATCGTTGCAACCATAGCTTTTGGCATGGGTATAGATAAGAGCAATATTAGATTTGTTTTACACACTTCAATGCCAAAAACCATAGAAAATTATTTTCAAGAGATTGGAAGAGCCGGTAGAGACGGGCTTATGAGTGATACATTATTGCTTTACTCAAAAGCCGATGAGATAAGCAAAAGAGTTTTTATCGATGAGTTACCAGAATCCGAATACAAAAGAAATATATATGAAAAATTAAGACAAATGTACAGATTTGCCATATCTTCAAAATGTCGCCACCAATCAATTGCCAAATACTTTGGAGATGAGATACAAAAATGCGAAATCCTTTGTGATAATTGTCTGGATAAAGATGTAGAATTTTTAGATATTACACTCGAAGCCCAAAAATTTATCTCAACGATTTTAAGATGCAAAGAAAGATTTGGCAGTGCCTACATCATAGATGTTTTAAGAGGCTCAAGAGCTAAAAGAATATTTGATTTTGGTCATGACAAGCTCTCTGTTTACGGTATAGGGCAGGATTTGAGTAAATTGCAATGGGGGAGTATCTTCGATAAACTTCTTGATGAAGAAGCACTGTATATTGATAAAGAGTTCGGCTCATTAAAAGTTACAAATATTGCAAAGCAAATACTAAAAAAAGAAAAAACTGTCAACATTAATGCCAGGGATTTGGAAATAAAAAAAAGTTTTAAAGAGTATAAAAAAGATGAAAATACCAATGAAACTTTTGAAAAGCTAAGAGAACTAAGAACTACTCTATCAAAAAAAGATGATGTTCCTGCTTATATTATATTTAGTGATAAAACTCTGCTGGAAATCTCAAAAAAATTGCCCATAAACAAAGATGAGTTTTTGCAAATATCAGGTGTCGGAGAGAAAAAGCTTGAAAGATATGGAAAAGAATTTCTAAAATTATGCAAAGATATAAAAGAAATTGCTCCAAAGGAGTTGAGCAAAACCCACAAAGAAACACTTTTACTCATCAAAGAAGGTAAAAATATCTCAGAAATTTGTGAAAAAAGAGAACTCAAAGATACAACTATTATATCACATGTTACTGCTTTATACGAAAACAATCAAATAGATAAAACTATGAAAAATACACTTTTGCAACCTCTTGTAGATAACTTTCCAAAAGATATAAAAAGCTGGATTAAGGATGGATTAAAACTTCATAATATCTCCAAGCTCAGACAAAATCTTGTAAAATATGAGTATCTTTTTATGTTCCAAGATAAAAATCCTGCCGATTGCAGTTAAGGTAATATTGTAAAGGGTTTTGATATAATCCAAAGACTTATTGTGTAATATAAATTATGGAGTTTATTAGATGATAGAAGCTTTTACAGAGGGGTTTGTTTTAGGACTTGGGGCTGCTGTTCCTGTGGGTCCGGTCAATATACTTATCATGACAAAAGCTCTTAAAAACTATACAAATGCAGTAAGTATTGGCTTTGGAGCTATGAGTGCGGATATAACTTATCTTACTTTGATACTTTTTGGATTTTTTGTTTTTGTTAAAAACAGCTCAGTGCAGATGGCTCTTGGGCTTTTTGGTACAATTTTTTTGATATACATTGCATATTTAATATATAAAAACAGAAATGAAAAAATTATCATACATAGCAGTGGTGCAAAAAGTGAAAACAATAAAATAATAACAAACTATCTAAAAGGTTACAGTATTACACTTTTAAATCCTTATACCATAGGCTTTTGGATAAGTATTTCAGCTTATATAAATACTAAAAATATATCTTTTGGCTTCACTCTTTTAGGTCTTTTTTGTGCTATATTTTTATGGATAACTTTGATGCCTTTGTTTGTCCATAAAACAAAACATCTTTTCTCTCAAATAATTATAAAAAATATATCCGTTATAGCAGCAGGAATACTACTTTTTTTTGCTATAGGAATGTTGATAAATACTATAAAAGGAATATAAATGGAAAAATCTTATCTTAATTCAAACCCCAACGAAAAGGGATATTTCGGTAAATTTGGAGGTGCTTTCATACCACCACCTCTTGAAAAGCCTTTTGCACAAATCAATGAAGCTTACGATAGACTCTCAAAAAGCTATGATTTTTTAGAAGAGTTAAGAAGTATTAGAAAACATTATCAAGGACGACCTACTCCCATATCTTATGCAAAAAGATTAAGCGATTTTGTAGGAGGCGGGAGAATCTATCTTAAAAGAGAAGACTTAAACCACACAGGAGCCCATAAGCTAAATCACTGCATGGCAGAAGCTTTGGTAGCAAAGTATCTTGGCAAAAAAAAGATAATGGCTGAAACTGGTGCCGGTCAGCATGGCGTGGCTCTTGCGACTGCTGCTGCTTACTTTGGGCTAGAGTGTGAAATACACATGGGTGAAGTTGATATCATAAAAGAAAAACCAAATGTCATAAGAATGAAAATATTAGGAGCAAAAATAGTACCTGTAACTTTTGGTTTAAAAACCTTAAAAGAGGCGGTTGACAGCTGTTTTCAAGCTTATGTAGCACAGGCGGATACTTCTTTTTATGCGATAGGCTCAGTTGTAGGACCTCATCCATTTCCAAAAATGGTAAGAGATTTCCAAAGAGTCGTAGGTCTTGAGGCGAAAGAACAATTTTATGAAATGACTGCTTCTTTACCTGATAGTGTAGTAGCTTGTGTGGGTGGAGGAAGCAATGCTATGGGCCTGTTTAGCGGCTTTATAGATGATCCGGTTAAACTTTATGGTGTTGAGCCTCTTGGAAAAAGTACTAGATTGGGTGAACATGCGGCAAGTTTAACTTATGGTAGCGAGGGAATAATGCATGGATTTAATTCTATAATGTTAAAAGATGAAAAAGGAGAGCCGGCTCCGGTTTACTCAGTAGCAAGTGGACTTGATTATCCATCTGTCGGACCGGAACAGGCTCATCTTAAAACAATAGGAAGAACCATCATAGCAACTGCAAATGATAAAGAGAGTATTGATGCATTTTACAAGTTATCAAGGTTAGAGGGGATCATTCCTGCACTTGAGAGTTCTCATGCTGTATCTTTTGCTATGAAATTGGCAAAAGAAAATCCAAAAGAATCAATCTTGATAAATTTAAGTGGCAGAGGCGATAAAGATATAGATTTTGTTACGGAAAATTATCCTATACCGGATCAATAGACTTGTTACAATATAAACAAAGGGACTTCAAATGATAAAAAAAATTTTAATAGCAAACCGTGGTGAAATTGCACTAAGGATCATAAGAGCTTGTAAGGAACTTGGCATAAAGAGTGTTGCCATCTTTTCTGAAGTTGATATTCAAGGAGTTTGGCTTAAAAAAGCTGATGAATGCTATCCGATACTTGGAGATCCTATAAAGGCTTATTTGGATTATGAAAAAATCGTTTCCCTAGCAAAAAAGGCTGATTGTGATGCAATACATCCTGGTTATGGATTTTTATCTGAAAGTGCTGAATTTGCTACATATTGTAAAGATAACAAGATTACATTTATAGGACCAAGAGCAGAACATATAGCACTTTTTGGTGATAAAATTGCATCCAAAGTTGCAATGGCAAAAGTAGGTATTCCTGTGCTCCCTGGAACTGATGAGCCAATAGACAATCTAAATGAAGCTGAAAAAAAAGCTAAAGAGATAGGATTCCCTGTTATCATAAAAGCATCATTTGGTGGTGGCGGAAGAGGTATGAGAGTAGTAAATAATCCATCTGAATTTAAAAAAATGTATGAAGCTGCTACAAAAGAAGCACTTAGTTTTTTTGGTAATGGGGCTGTATTTATAGAAAAATTCCTTGAAAATCCCCGCCATATAGAGATACAAATCATAGCAGACAGCTTTGGTAATGTTTTACATTTGGGAGAAAGAGACTGCTCTATTCAAAGACGACACCAAAAAGTTATAGAAGTGTCCAAGTCACCAAATCTTAAAAATTCTCTCAGGCGAGAACTTTACAGAACTTCTCAAAAAGCAATGTTTAAATTGGGCTATGAGAGTGTCGGCACTATAGAGTTTCTTATAGATAAAGATGATAATTTTTATTTTATAGAGATGAATACCCGTATTCAGGTAGAACATACAATTACTGAAGCAGTAAGCGGCATTGATCTTGTACAAAGGATGATTGAGCTTGCCGGAGGCGATAAACTTAGATTTTTACAAGAAGAGATTATATTTAAGGGTTATGCCATAGAATTTCGTATAAATGCTGAAGATCCTGAAAAAGATTTTGCCCCATGTCCTGGAAAAATCACCGAATATCTTTCTCCGGGTGGTCCTGGTGTCAGACTTGATTCAGTCGCATACAAAGGGTATGAAATTCCCCCATATTACGACTCTATGATAACAAAACTTATCGTATGGAGCTTGGACTGGAAAGGTGCGGTAAATAAAGCAAGAAGAGCTTTGGATGAGTTTATCATAAGGGGCGTCTCAAGCAATATCCCGCTACATAGGCAAATCGTAAGAGATAAAGACTTTATAGATGGGGTGTTTGATACAGGTTATCTTGATAAAAAGTTATCTCATTTTAGCCTTCACGCAATAGATGACATAGAGCAGGAAACAAAAAAGATGCAAAATATTATTAAAGTTATCGAAAGTATTAAAAAGAATAATTTAAAAGTAAGGCAATAAAAGAGTCCAAAAGGCATCGTTTAATGATTATATCAAAGGCTGGCTATTAAGATTTGATATATCTCTCAACCTTATACCCGATGCCTTTAACACTTTTTATAAAGTCTTCTTTTAACATCTTCCTGAGTCTGCTTATTTCTACTCTTATAGATGCATTATCTATAGGCTCGCCATTCCAAACATACTCCCTTAGATTTTCAAAACTAACAACACTGTTTACATTTAAACTTAAAACTTTTACAATTCCAATTTGTTTTTTTGTTAATTCTTGAGCAATGTTATTATAAAGCAATACATTATGAATCTTTGAAAACGAATAGTTTCTGCTTAGTAAAATATGCTGTCTTTTGCTATCTTCTATAAGTTTAGCAACTTTATTTATCCTTAATGCCAACTCTTTTAAGTGAAAAGGTTTTTTTATATAATCAGCAGCACCAAGAGCATAAGCTTTTTCAATATCTTCTATATTTATGTTGGCACTTATATAAATAACCGGCATAAACACACCATAATCATGTAGAGTTTTTAAAAGTTCAAAACCATTTATTTTTGGGATATTTATATCAAAAATTAAAAGATCAAATGGTTCTGATAATATAGTCTCTTTAGCATTCTCTCCAGATGAAAAAGAAATAACATTATGATTTAGAGATTTCAAATATTCTTGTATGGAACTTCTCAACATTGTTTCATCCTCCAAAAGTGCAATTTTCATAAAATATCCTTTTTTAAAATACGATAACTAAAAGTTGTAAAATTATTTTTTGATACCACAGAAATCTTAATATGATTTTTTTTGCATATTTCCCCAACTATATTTAGCCCCAGCCCAAAACCTCCTCTTGCAGCATTTTCCCTGTAAAATCTATCAAATAATTTTTTGTAATTTTTTATATTTTCTCCATTATTGGTTATTGTAAATATTATAGCCTCTTTTTCAAGAAAAAGTTTAATAAAAATTTGACTATTCTCAAAAGAGTATTTAATAGCATTTGAAATATTATTATCACAAATCCTTTGCAATTCTATATCATTAAAGAAAATATATATATCTTTTTCGATATCTTTGATAATCTTCAAAGAATTTCCAAGTGCTACATCATCAAAAAATAAAATTCTTTCATTTAAAAAATTGGAAAAATTAATCTTAATCTTTTTGTGCTCCATTGTATCTTTTTTGACAAGGTAACTTAAATCATTATAAATATTGTGTATGATTTTTATACCGGCTTCAATTTTTGTCAAATAAGTATTTTTTTTATATTTTAAATTATAAAGTTCTATATTTATCAGTATGATACTTAGTGGTGTATTTATTTCATGAATTGCATTTGTGATAAATTTATCTTGCTTTTCTAATAATTCTTCTGCAGTATTTTTAGCATTTTCGAGCATAATTGTTTTTCTCTTCACCCTTCTTTCAAGAGTATCATTCAATTCATTTAGCGCAAGACTTTTTTCTTTTGTTTGAATTATCATTTTATTTGCATATTTTGAAATCTCTCTGAATTCTCTAAATAAGATTTTCTCCTCATCAAGCAAGTCATAATTTTGAAATACAAATTCAAATTTACTTTTAATGTAATTAATATCTTTGGTTATCCAGTGTGTTATGTACTGATATATGACCATACTGCCTGCAAATAATAACACTACAAAAATAATTATTTGAAATAAATATCCAATCATTTTCTTTGTATATTCTTTTTGCTTCTTTTGAAGTACTTTTCGAACATTGTCAAGATAAACACCACTTCCTACCATCCACCTCCAAGGTTTATAAGCTTTTGCATAAGATATCTTGGGGGATAGTGTATTTAGAATTGGTTTATTCCAGACATACTTGACAAACCCTCCATTTTTCTTTTTTGATACTTGAATAAGGTCATATATAACTCTTTTTCCATTTGGATCTTTAAAATTCAAAAGATTCTTTCCCATATTTTGCTTAAGAATCGGATCAGCTATATTGACTCCATCGAAAGTATATATAAAAATATACCCTGTTCCATCCCGCTCATTTCTCATATTTTCAATAGCATCCACTATCTCTTTTTGAAGCTCTTTTTTAGTGTTATTGTTTGGATGTTTTGCAACATAATTTATATATCTCAAAGCTCTATTCGTTTCATTTACAATAAGTTTTTTCTGATCCTTTAAATAAGTTTTTTTTATATCAACTTCTTCCTTTTTATAATCAATATAATTATTATACGCCATCACAAGTATAAGCAGTACCGCGAAAGTACCCGAAAAAATAATACTGACGATATTTGCTTGATTTATGCTTTTATTTTTAAAAAATTTTTTCAAATTAATCACTTTATTTATAATTTATGTATATAATATCATAAAAAAAATTTGGAGCAAATAAAGTGAAAAGGCTACCTGCTGAGTGGGAAAAACAAGAATTTGCAATGGTGTGTTTTCCGCATTTTCAAAGTGACTGGGTGTATTGTTTGGATGAAATTACTGAAACTTATATTCAGATAATTACTAAGATTTCTCTATATCAAAAATGTTTGATAATTTGCGATGATATTTTAAGAGTAAAAAATATACTGAAAAATACCAATGTATTAAATAAAAATATATTTTTAATCCGGATAAAAACAAATGATACTTGGATAAGAGACTATGGCTGTATAGATATGATAGACAAAGATAAAATAATATCATACGATTTTATATTTAATGGATGGGGTTTAAAATTTGATGCTTTTTTAGATAATAAATTCAACCAAAATCTTAATGAAAAACAGATACTAAATACTTTTCTTATAAAAAAAGATTTTGTCTTAGAGGGTGGAAGCATAGACACTAACGGTAAAGGAGTTTTACTGACAACAAAAAAATGCTTGCTTGAAAAAAATAGAAACCCTACTCTTTCACAACAATCAATAGAGTTATTTTTAACAGATAATTTTAACTTGAATAAAATTATCTGGCTTGAACATGGATATCTAAAAGGAGATGACACAGATTCACATATCGACACTCTTGCAAGATTTATTGATGAAAAAACTATAGTTTATGCTAAATGTGAAAATGCAAATGATGAACATTTTGAAGAGTTGCAAAATATGGAAAAAGAGTTAAAAAACAGTGGGTTTGATACGATTGCACTCCCCCTTCCTTCTCCTGTTTATTTTAAGGGCAAACGATTACCTGCGACTTACATAAATTTTCTCTTTATAAACGGTGCTGTTTTAGTACCCCAGTATAATGACGAAAAAGATAAAGAAATTTTAGACTTTTTCAAATCTTTTTATATAAATCTCGATATAATTCCAATAGATTCCACAATCCTCATAAGAGAACACGGAAGCATACATTGTGCCACTATGAATAGATGGGCAAAACTAAGGATATAAATTTGACATTACAAAAAAAAGCAACTATTGTCTCAAGCATAATAGCAACTATACTAATATTTATAAAGCTAACCATAGGAATTCTCAGTGGCTCCATAGCTGTTTTGGCAAGTGCTATTGATTCTGTGCTTGATTTGATAGTCTCGGCTTTTAATCTTTTTGCTATCACAAAATCAGAAAAACCAGCTGATAAAGATTTTAATTATGGAAGAGGAAAGATAGAAGCTCTTGCTGCAGTAATAGAAGGCACTATCATAGCAATGTCTGGAATATTCATATTTTATGAAGCTGTAAAAAAAGCTATACATAGTGAGCCAACAAAGTTAATTCAAACATCTATTATTGTAATGGTGATATCCATTATCTTGACAATTATTCTTGTCATATTTTTAAATACAGTAGCAAAAAAAACAAATAATTTAGTAATCAAATCTGACGCACTTCACTACAAAACAGATATATACAGCAATGGAGCCATACTTCTTGCACTTATACTCATAAAATATACCGGTATACAAATCATAGATTCTATTTTTGGCGGACTGATAGCTATTTATATAATTTATTCATCTTATGAAATCATTAAAGAGGGAGTTTTGATGCTTCTTGATATCGCACTTGATGATGAAATGGTAGAAAAAATCAAAGATACAATTATCAGTGAAAATGGAGTTACAAACTATCACTTTTTAAAAACAAGAAAAGCCGGGAATACAAATTTTGTAGATGTTCATATTGTAATGACACCTGATATTTCATTATTGGAAGCACATAGGATCTCAGATAATATAGAAGATAAAATCAAAACATTATCAAATGATAACGATTGGAGTATAATCATACATTTAGATCCTTATGATGATTCACAAATAAATTCCTAACCTAAGTGTTTACCCCATCTGTATCTATGAGCGTTGCCCAGCAATTCTACCTCTATATTTTGGGCTTCATTTTTATTTATGATTATACATGAGCTACAGTTTATTTTAATATAAAAACTACCTCGCAAAAGACCAACTCTGCATATAAAAATTAATTCATTCTTTATAAATCCCATAGAGCTTAATCTTTCTTTTATATCTTCAGGCAAATCTATATTTTTTATAACAGCTCTTTGACCCCTTTGCAACTGGCTTAACTTCATCAAAAAATTTCCCTCTCAAATATAATATCGAACCTTACGCATTATATCGCTTCACACCTAATATCCCAATAAGCCTAAAGCCTTATAAGCAAAAAATGCTAATATCCAAGCCACAACATTTGGATAAATAGTATAAAATGTTCTCCAGGCCCATTGAGGTACTTCTGCATAAAATGTACTCATCGCCGCCAAACAAGGAGAATATATCATTATAATAATTACAAGTGCAATAGCTGCTCTAAAGCTGATATTTTGCTGCATTTTTTTGATAAGACCTGTATTGTTACCATGATTTCCTACAGCATAGAGTGTACCCATAGTTGATACTACAACTTCTTTAGCAGCTAATCCGGCTATAACAGAAACTGTCATTCTCCAATCAAAACCCAATGGTTTAAATACAGGATTTATTGTTTTGCCTATTGTACCTATATAACTTTCCCCCAATAACTTTGCACTCATTTCATCATTTAATTTATCTTTTTGCACTTTTGTAGTAGCGAGTTCTATCTTTTTTTCATAGGATTGAACAATTTTAGGATGGTGTGGATATGTGCTTAAAAACCATACAACCATCGCAGCAAGGGCTATAAATGTTCCGGCTTTTTTCAAAAACATTCTTGTTTTAATCCACAAATCCATAAAAAGTGATTTTACAGATGGAAAACGATAAGGTGGTATCTCCATTACAAATGGTTCAGGTTCACCCTTAAATAAAACAGTCCTCAGTATTTTTGCAACAATCAAACCCAATACTGCTCCTCCTATATAAATAGCAAATAAAACATTCCCCGGGTTATGATTTGCAAAGAAAGCTGCAATAACTAAAACATATATAGGAAGCCTTGCACCACAACTCATAAAACCTAAAACCAGCATTGTGATAATCCTATCTTTTGGATTCTTAAGAGTCCTTGCTGCCATATATGCAGGAACTGTACAACCAAATCCACTGACTAACGGCACAAAAGCTTTCCCCTGAAGCCCAAATCTCTTCAAAAATCCATCCATCAAATATGCAGCCCTTGCCATGTATCCTGTTTGTTCCAAAAGATTTATACCAAAAAACAGTATCAATATATTTGGCAAAAACATAACAACAGCTCCTACCGCAGGTATAATTCCTTCGGTCAAAAGAGAATTGAAACTTCCTTGTGGCAAAATCTCTGAAAGGTAATTTGCTGTTGAGCTAAAAGCAATATCTATCCAATTCATAGGTATATTGCCAAGTTGAAAAGTCAATTGAAAAAGTGCCCACATAAAAAACAAAAATATCGGTAATCCAAATATCGGATGTATTAAAATATTATCTACTTTTTCACTAAAACTCTCTTTGATTTCCGGTATTTTTAAAGTTTCTCTTTGCAAATTGTATGATATTGCAGCTCTTTCATTGGAGAGTATATCACTTGTACTCTCTTCATCAAATTCTGTTTCAAGTTTTCTATACATCTTTTCAAGAACATCATGCACTTCAATAAAAATCGGCAAATCATGGATTGTTTTATAAGTATTTTCATCCCTATCAAGTAATCTTATTGCTACAAATCTTGCATAATTTATATCTTTAAAATGCGGTGATTTTTTTAGAATTGAAGCTAATTTCTCAATTCTAAGTTCAATTCGTTCGTTATAGTATATTTTATTTTTTTGTTTTTGTTTTTCATAAGTTTGTATAATGGTTTCAACTATCTCATCAACCCCTCTATGCTCTTTTGCAGAAGTTAAAATCACAGGAATTCCCAAAAGTATTTCTAGTCTATTTTTATCTATACTTCCACCTTTTCCCTCAACCTCATCTATCATATTTACGATTAGAATCATTTTCTTTTGCATATCTAAAAGCTGTAAAGTAAATATAAGGTTCCTTGATAAAATATTGGCATCTACTATATTTACGATAACATCATATTCTTTATCAAAAAGGTAATTTTTTGCTACCTGTTCTTCTGGAGTATATGCATTTAAAGAGTAAATACCGGGAAGATCCACCATTTTTATATCATAATCACTCTTTTTTATCTCAACTACTGTTTTATCAACAGTAACTCCTGAAAAGTTTCCGGTATGAAGCTTTGCATTACTTATTGTATTTAATATAGTAGATTTTCCGACATTTGGCTGTCCGGCAACTACTACTTTTATCTTTTTATTCATTTTTGTTATCCATGTTATCCACTAAAATATTTTTGGCTTCCTCTTCTCTTAATCCAACTTTTGTACTATTGGCAAGAATATCCCAAGTTTGTTTTGCTAAAGTATGTTTTAACACCTTTACATTAGCACCTTTTATGATACCCATAGCACTCAGTCTGCCTTTTACAGGCTCTTTTGCTATAATTTTTTTTACGATTGCTTCATCACCAATCTTTAAATCAGAAACTTTTTTCAAGATAACTCCATAATTAAAATTCATACGGATTTTAACTAAAACATTATTAAAAATTACTTAAAGTGATAATCATTATCAATAAAAAGAAAATAAAAATATAAAAATGTACCTGGTGATAGCGATAGTACTTTATGATATCACTATCACCAGAACTCAATAATATTTTAACTCAAAGCCTATTAATTTGTATTTAATATAACCTGCCTAAATGATGTCACCTTTGCCCAGTCCCTCTTCATTGATGGGTTATATTACTTCTCATAGAAAACTTTATACATAGATACATGTTTTTCTTTTTCTATCAAGAAGTCATCATCTTCAGGGTAATACTTTGCAATTTCGGGATTATCGCCTGCAAATTTTTTAACAGAATCGATCGAATCCCAAAGTGTTACTAACAGGAAGTGTGCTTTTGTTTCTTCATTTTTACGCTGAAAATATAATTTAAGAAGGCCTTCAACAGAGCCATAGTCTGGAGCAGCTCTTTCAATCATGAATTTCTCATAATCGTCTGCTTTTTCAATTGCAACTTCTCCATGCCATAATCTCATAATAGTCATGTTTATTCTCCTTATGTAATATAACAATGGCCGAAGATAGCCGATAAATTTCCGCTAGGTAATTTATCGGCTACTCTGTTTTGTTATAAGCTTAATAAACTTCTTTCCTATGTGCAATTCTGATAACCGAAATAACTAAATAATCATTTTCTTTTAAATATATAATTCGATAATTGCCAGCTCTCTTTCTAAATTTTCCT
>JALWUQ010000076.1 GCA_026993075.1 Campylobacteraceae bacterium | reverse complement strand
AGATTTTGCATAGCAAAAAACTACTTTTTGGATGAGCCTTGTGAAATAAAGGAGCTAAAGTGGATGATGTAAAAGAGCATTACGAAAGACTTTATAAACTTCAAGATAAAGTTTTGGAAGTTATATTCGATAATTCAAATGAATTTTATCTAACAGGTGGAACTTGTCTGAGTAGATTTTATCAAGCTTATAGATATAGTGATGATTTGGATCTTTTTACCAATTTTTCGAGCAGATATAGTTTGGAGCTAAAAATCTTAAAGCAAGAGTTGTCTAAAATTTTTGATCTAACAGTAGAAGTTGAAAGCCAAACTTTTACAAGATATTTGGTGGATAAAGAATTACAGATAGATCTTGTAAATGATAATGTAAAAAGATGCGGAAAAGTTTTGCAAAAAGATAAAATTTTAATAGACAATATAGAAAATATTTTGGCAAATAAACTTACTGCTATCATTGGCAGAGATAATGCAAAAGATGTTTTTGATCTGTATATGATAGATGGATTTTACAACCCTGACTACAAAAAAGCCATAAAGTGTGCGAGAGAAAAGATGTTTTTTGAAGTCGGAGATCTGATATATAGGCTTAAAACTTTCCCAAAAATATTACTAAAAGACATAAAACTTATACAAAAAGATTTTTTAAATGATTTTAGTTTGCAAGAGATTATAGATAAAATAAAGGAGGTAGAGTAATGGATAAGATAGTTTTAGATTATCATAAAGATAAAGAACTGTTTAATGAAACAGCAAAAGGATGGGCAGAAGCGATAGGTAGCGGCAAAGGTGGTGTGCAAAATACACAAATGAGAAAATTTTATGATAAAGTGCTTGAGCTTAATGATAAAGCAAAAGATATTACTACGGATGAAGAGTTTAAAGAGGAAATATTGCCTTTTGTCAAAATGTTAAACTCAAAAGTGGCTTATGCAAGTCAGAGAAATAGTGGTGGTGGAAAACTTGTAAATGAAGCATTTGTAAAAATGATGAATGATTGCATAAGGCAAGTCAATAATTCAAAAAAAGAATTAGATACATTTAAACTATTTTTTGAAGCAGTAATCGGATTTCATAAAAGTTTAGAAGGGAGAAAGTAACATGAATATACTAAAACTAACCGGAGAGATAGAGCTACTTAGCGGACTTCATATAGGTGGTGGTGATGATACTATGAAGATAGGCGGGATCGATAATGGTGTTATCAAAGATATCAACAGCGATAAGCCTTATATCCCCGGAAGTAGCCTAAAAGGTAAGATGAGAAGTTTACTTGAGTGGGATATAGGGGTGGTCGGAATATGCGAAGGCAATCCGTTAAGTTCAAAATATTTAAAAGATATCAAATTCAAAATAGAAGACGATAGACAAAAAGCTCAAACTCTTCTTAAACTTTTTGGAGACAAAGATGGAGAGCATGGTATCACTCGTATAAGTGTAGGAGATTGTCAAATAACTGATGAAATGAAAAAGAAAGAGGAAAATGGAGATATAAAACTCAGCGAAGCAAAGTATGAAAATGTTATTGATAGGAAAAAAGGTACAGCTTCAAATCCAAGGCAAACTGAGAGAGTTCCCGCAGGAGTTAAATTTAACTTTGACATAAGAGTTAAGATACTACCGGAAGATGATGAAAAAGAGTTTAAAGAAATGATAGAAAGGGGATTGGAGCTTATCGAAAATGATTATCTTGGAGGAAGTGGAAGTAGAGGTTATGGAAGGGTAAGATTTATAGAAACAAAATGGGAGTAGAGTATGAAACTGTATAAAGCCACCATTATCCCAAAGTCCAATTTTGCTACACCTCTAAAGGGTGATACTATCTTTGGGCAACTTTGCTGGGTTATTAGGTATGTTTACGGAAATGACAAGTTAGATGAGCTTTTGAGTGATTATAGTTCTACTCCTTTTATGATAGTCTCAGATGCATTTGCAAAAAACTATCTTCCAAAGCCCTCACTTCCAAGTTTTTTACTTGGTGAAGATGGTGACAAAAAGAAAGAAAATCGTAAAAAAACATGGCTAAACATTGACGATCTTCAAAATGGAAATTTTACAAATGCCAAAAGAAGTGATGAGATAGGCTATAAAGTAAAAAAAGAGTCTATTGTAAAAAATAGTATAAACTATAAAAGCTTTACAACGGGAGCAGAAGGGTTTGACCCTTATGCAGAAGATGAGATAAGCTTATCAAATAGTTTGGATATTTACTTTTGTCTAAATGAAACAGTTTTTAGTCTTAAAAATTTAAAAGAGAGTTTAAAAACTCTTGGAGAGATGGGATATGGCAAAAATGCCACCATTGGAAAAGGTAGATTTGAAGTAGAGGATATAAAAGAGATAAAATTTAAAAAAAGAGCTTCTACAACTTTTATGACTCTCTCGTCGCTATCACTTCAAAATATAAAAGCAAAAGAGATATACTACACAGTTTTTACAAGATTTGGAAAACATGGAGGAGATCTTGCAAATAGTTCACCGTTTAAAAAGCCGATTTTACTTGCTGATACATCTGCGGTGCTATTTTTTGATAAAGAAAAAGAGCTTGATTTCATCGGTAGTGCTATCACTTCACATTCAAAACATACTAAAACCGTACACCAAGGATACTCTATCCTCTTGCCCATAAAGGAGATAACTCATGAATAGCTACAAACTAAAACTAACAGCTCTAACCCCTATACATATAGGAACAGGTGAAGTTTATGAACCAACCAACTTTGTTATAGATAATGGGTATTTGTATGAGTTTGATGAAGTGTTGTTTGTTAAAAGTTTAGATCAAACTCAAAAATCTATTTTTATGAATTTAGCTTTAGAAGATGATAAATACAGCTTTGTCAA
>JALWUQ010000075.1 GCA_026993075.1 Campylobacteraceae bacterium | reverse complement strand
AATTCATGCTAATGTCTCCTTTTCAAAGATGTAAAATCTTTGAAAATTCCTCGAACTATTGCTACGCCTATCGGCGAGAATGAATGAATTCATTTTAATGTCTCCTTTGGGTCAGCCTCATCTTGATAACACTTCTTCTATCTTGCTTAGGATTTCATCTCCTTCAAAGTCATTTAGCGTTACTTTTTCTTCTAACTTTTGTATATGTGCATCTTTTACTTCATTGTTTGCTTTTATGGTGGTTAACTCATTTTTTAACCTTTCGTTTTCTTCTTTTAATTCTTTATATTTTCTTAGAAGCTCATCTATTTTTTGGCTTAAAAGCTTTATTTTATTCGTCTCTTCAAATAGCATTTTTATCCCCAATAATTAAATTTTAGTATAATGATACCAAAACTTTACCAAAAATGGAGAACAGCAGGTGAAAAAAAGATTTGATTTACATACTATGTTTGCTCCTATGGGAGATCAGCCAAAAGCCATAGAAAAACTCTCTATGAGCATAAAAAAAGGTAACAAATACCAAACTCTTGTAGGGGTAACCGGAAGTGGAAAAACTTTTACTATGGCAAAAATCATAGAAGAGACTGGTCTTCCTACTCTTGTCATGACTCACAACAAAACTCTTGCAGCTCAGCTTTACAGTGAATTTCGCGGCTTTTTTCCTAAAAATCATGTAGAGTATTTTATATCTTATTATGATTATTATCAGCCTGAAGCTTATATACCAAGAAGTGATCTTTTTATAGAAAAAGACAGTTCTATAAATGCTGAGCTTGAAAGACTAAGGCTTAGTGCTACTGCTTCGCTTCTTAGCTATAATGATGTTATATGTGTAGCTTCGGTTTCTGCAAACTATGGTCTTGGAAATCCCGATGAATACAAAAAAATGGTGCAAAGTATACAAACGGGTGAAAGTATAAATCAAAAAGAACTTCTTTTAAAACTTGTGGACATGGGATATAAAAGAAATGATAGTTTTTTTGATAGAGGGGATTTTAGAGTCAACGGAGATGTTGTAGATATATTTCCTGCTTACAAAGAAGATGAAGCTGTGAGAGTGGAATTTTTCGGCGATGAAGTGGAGAGTATCTACTACTTTGATGTCCTTACCAACAAAAAGATATCTAAAACTCTTGATAAATTTGTACTTTATGCTGCAAATCAGTTTATAGTAGGACAAGAGAGGCTAAAAATAGCTACAAAAGAGATAGAAAATGAGCTTGGAAAAAGACTTGCTTACTTTAAAAAAGAAAATAAACTTGTAGAGTATCAAAGACTAAAACAAAGAGTGGAGTTTGATCTTGAGATGATGGAGAGTACCGGGGCTTGCAAGGGGATAGAAAACTATGCAAGGTATCTAACCGGTAAAAAAGAGGGTGAGACGCCTTACTCTTTGTTTGATTATTATGAGGCAAAAGGAGAGGATTATCTTTTGATAGTTGATGAATCACATGTGAGTCTTCCGCAGTTTAGGGGGATGTATGCGGGGGATAGAAGTAGAAAAGAAGTACTTGTGGAGTACGGATTTAGACTTCCCTCAGCACTTGATAACCGCCCTTTGATGTTTGATGAATTTATATCAAAAGCTCACCAATTTTTATTTGTTTCGGCTACTCCAAATGAGTATGAACTTAGTTTAAGCGGTGAAAATGTGGCTGAACAAATCATAAGACCGACAGGACTTCTTGATCCTGAAGTAGAGGTGATTGACAGCACTTATCAAGTGGAAAAACTTTTTGATGAGATAAAAAAGAGAGTAAAAAGAAAAGAGCGAGTTTTAGTAACTACTTTAACTAAGAAAATGAGTGAAGAACTTAGCAAATACTATATAGAGCTTGGGTTAAAAGTCAAATATATGCACAGCGACATCGACGCCATACAGAGGAATCAAATCATCAGAGGCTTAAGGCTTGGAGAATTTGATGTGTTAATTGGCATCAATCTTTTAAGAGAGGGTTTGGACTTGCCTGAAGTTTCACTCATAGGTATCCTTGATGCCGATAAAGAGGGCTTTTTAAGAAGTGAGACTGCACTTGTGCAAACTATGGGAAGAGCTTCAAGGAATGTTGACGGCAAAGTTATCATGTTCGCAAAAAAAATAACAAAATCTATGCAAAAAGCTATATCTCTGACCAAAAAAAGAAGAGCTTTGCAAGAAGCATACAATAAAACTCACGGAATAACTCCCACAAGCACCGTAAGAAAACTTGATGAAAATCTAAAACTTGAAGATTATACGAAAACTATATCAAAAAGCGAAAAAATACCTGCGAAAGAGAGACAAAAAATCGTAAAAGAGTTAAGAAAAAAAATGTATGAAGCAGCAAAAAAACTTGAGTTTGAAGAAGCGGCAAGGCTACGAGACGAAATAGAAAAGATAAAAGGAAGTTAAAAACAGTTTTATGCTATAATAGTGTAAAAAATTTTAGGGTAAACATGACCAATTTAAATAATCAAAAATATTACATCAACAGAGAATTATCCTGGCTTAAATTTAATTCAAGAGTAATGGCTCAATCAACTCTAAAACATTTGCCACTTCTTGAGAGATTAAAATTTTTAGCTATTTATGCAACTAATTTGGATGAATTTTACATGATACGAGTCGCAGGGCTTAAGCAACTTTTTGCTGCAAGAGTTATCGAAAGTGGACCTGACAGACTAACTCCTCTTCAACAATTAAGAGAGATTAGACTTTATCTAAATAAAGAAAAAACAGAAGTTATAAACAGTTATAAAACGATAACAACCCAACTTAAAAAAGAGGGACTCCATATAGTCCAATATGATGAATTAAATAGCACTTTGCAAAAAGAAGCAGATGAGTATTTTTTTGAACATCTTTTTCCTATAGTTATACCTATCGCCGTTGACTCTACACATCCTTTTCCTCATTTAAATAACTTAAGCTTTGCACTTGCGGTTAAATTGACAGAAAAGGATAATAACACTGAAACCAAGTTCGGTATGGTTAGAATATCAAGAATACTCCCTAGATTTATCCAGCTTGGCGATGAGCACTATATCCCCATAGAGTCTTTAGTCGAAAAGCATATAGAAAATCTTTTTCCGGGTTTCATCGCTCAAAGTGTTTCTCCTTTTAGAGTTACTAGAAATGCTGATATCGTCATAGAGGAAGAAGAAGCCGATGATTTTATGGAGATACTCGAACAAGGCTTGAAACTTCGTAAAAAAGGAGCTTTTGTAAGGCTTGAGATATCAAATAATACTGATGAAGAGATACTTGAATTTTTAAATGCCCACTTAAAGATTTTCCCACGAGATATTTATAAATATGATATACCTCTAAATCTAGGGACTCTTTGGCAAATAGTAGGAAACCAACACTTTGCACATTTGACGATAGAGCCAAACAAACCAAAACTTTTACCACCTTTTGAAGAAAACAGATCTATATTTGATACTATTGAAAACGGCGAAGCTGTACTTGTTCATCCTTATGAAAGTTTTGAGCCTGTAACAAAGCTCATACAAAGTGCGGCAAAAGACAGTAAAACACTTTCAATACGGATGACACTTTACAGGGTTGAGAAAAACTCTCCTATAATAGCAGCCTTGATAGATGCGGCAAATAATGGCATACAAGTAACTGTTATGGTAGAACTTAAAGCTAGATTTGATGAAGAGAATAACCTTCTTTGGGCAAAATCTCTTGAAAAAGCAGGAGCTCATGTAGTATATGGAATAAGTGGATTTAAAGTTCATGCGAAAGTTACCCAAATCATACGAAAAATAGATAATAAATTAAAATTTTATATACATTTGGCAACTGGCAATTACAACGGAGCTACTGCAAAGATTTACAGCGATATCAGCTTTTTCACTTCAAGAGAAAAAATTGTAACTGACAGCACTACATTTTTTCATATATTGACAGGATTTGCCAAAAAACAAAGGCTTAAGTACTTAAGCATGTCACCAACTCAAATAAAACCAAAACTTCTTAGCATGATAAACCATGAGATAGCTTTTAAAGAAAAAGGAAGAATCATCTTGAAAGCAAACTCTTTAGTAGATCAAGATATCATAAAAGCACTTTATAAAGCTTCAATGACTGGGGTTAAGTGTGATCTTATCATAAGAGGTATTTGCTGTTTAAGACCTGGCATTAAGGGAATTAGCGAAAATATAAATGTTATATCCATAGTTGGGAAATACCTTGAACACGCAAGAATCTTTTATTTTGAGCATTCTGCTATAAAAATGTATATTTCAAGTGCAGATTTGATGCCTAGAAACTTAGAAAGACGGATTGAGCTTATGTCGCCTATAGAAGACGAAAGACTTGTCAATACTTTAAAAGAGATATTAGACCTCCAGCTTGCGGACAATGAACTTAGTTGGGAGCTTAAAGAAAATGAAATATATATAAAAAAACAAAAAGGTATCGGTAAAAGTATAAATTCTCACAATATTCTTGAAAGTTTTATAAATAAAACATATAAATCTTTTTATAAAGTAAGAGTTAAAAAAGGTGGGAATTTAGCAAGAAAATTTTTGAAAGAAAATTAATGGAATTATTATGGAAGGAAAATGATATGTTAATGGAGTATGGCAAAATAAAGCCGATTGTTAAGAAAAATGTTTTTATAGCCGGTAGCGCTGATGTTATAGGGGAAGTTTTTATAGGGGAAGATAGCTCTGTTTGGTTTGGGTGTGTCGTAAGAGGCGATGTGAACTATATACAAATAGGCAAAAGAGTCAATATCCAGGATCTCAGCATGATACATGTAACACATGCAAGTGAAGAAAATATAGACGGTAATCCAACTATCATAGAGGATGATGTTACCATAGGACACAAAGTCATGCTTCACGGGTGCAATATAAAAAGAGGAAGTCTAATAGGTATGAGCGCAACTATACTTGATGGTGCTGTTATAGGCAAAGAGTCAATAGTGGGTGCAAATTCGCTTGTTACAAAAGGTAAAGTTTTTCCTCCAAGAAGCCTTATAGTAGGTTCTCCGGCAAAACTGGTAAGAACACTAAATGATGATGAAGTAAATGAGCTTTACGCATCATCAAAAAGGTATGTGGAATATAAAAATAGTTACTTATAAAAATAGTTTATAATAAAAATTACTTAAATTATCATAAAAAATAATAATAGTTTAATATAAAAATGATATAATACACTAAAATTACATAATGAAAACTAATTTTTTACATAGTTTTTTTAAAAAGGAGAATATATGGCAAGAGTAGTCGTACTAGGTGGGGGTGTTTCAGGACATACCGCAGCAACATTTTTAGCTAAATGGCTTGGCAGAAAGCATGAAGTTGTTGTTGTAACACCAAATGCAAAATGGAATTGGATCCCATCAAACATATGGGTTGGAGTTGGAGGAATGACAGTTGAAGATGTTGTTTTTGAATTGGCCCCTGTATATAAAAAGGCCGGCATTGACTATAGACAAGCCAAAGCATTATCAATTCATCCAGAAGGCGGGGAAAAAGAGAGCAAACCTCATGTAACTATAGAATACACAAGTCCAACAAAAGCTGGAGAACAAGAAATAGTATCTTATGATTATCTCATAAATGCAAGTGGTCCCAAGCTGAACTTTGGAGCAACAGAGGGCTTAGGTCCGGAGGCTGGCAACTCTGTATCAGTATGTTCGGCTGAACATGCTGCACATGCTTCAAATGAACTTGATCTTGTTATAGAAAAAATGAAAAAAGGTGAGCATAAAAAATTCCTTATAGGAACAGGACATGGAATGTGTACTTGTCAAGGTGCAGCATTTGAATACACTTTTAATGTTGATCATAAATTAAGACAAGAAGGTGTCAGAGATAAAGCAACTATTACATATATTTCAAATGAGTATGAAATAGGTGATTTTGGTGTTGGTGGTATGCACATCAAAAGAGGTGGTTATGTAACAAGCGGTAAAGTTTTTGCCGAGTCATTATACTCAGAGAGAGCTGTCAAGTGGATAATCAGAGCCCATGTAAATAAAGTAGAAAAAGACAGAGTACATTACGAACTCTTAGACGGTACTAAGCATGAAGAGACATTTGATTTTGCTATGCTTATACCTCCTTTTGCGGGAGCCGGTATAAAAGCTTTTGATAAAGCAGGAGAAGATATAACTTCCAAAGTTTTCAATCCCGGTGGATTTATGAAAGTAGATGCCGATTATACCAGTGGTCCTAAAGGTTTTGATAATTGGTCTCCAAAAGATTGGCCAAGAACTTTGCAAAATCAAGATTATAAAAATATGTTTGCAGTAGGTATAGCTTTTGCACCACCTCATCTTATAAGTAAGCCGATGAAATCACCAAATGGAACTCCGATAAATCCAACTCCTCCAAGAACCGGAATGCCAAGTGCTATGATGGGTAAAGCTGTTGCTAAAAGTATTAGAGATATGATAGAAGGAAGAGAACAAGAGCCAACACATACTGCCTGTATGGCTGAAATGGGTGCAGCTTGTGTGGCAAGTGCTGGAAAAGGATTTTTCAATGGAACTGCAGCTGCAATGACTATGTATCCTGTTATTCCCGATTATGATAAATACGAATACGGAAGAGATATGAACGGAACGTTTGGAACAATGGGATTAGCCGGGCATTGGGTTAAACATCTTTTACACCATGCATTTATCTGGAAGGCAAAATTAAAGCCATTCTGGACAATAATACCTGAATAATAAGGAGAAAATATGAGAAAAATTGAGCAATACACACAAAATGATTTTACACCGATTCCAAATAAATTTACTGTTTTTATGAGGACTTGTGTTTTATGGCAAATCATCCAATTTGCTTGGATAAATCTAAAGATGACGATTTTAATCTTAAAATCACATCACTAAAAAATAAGAAGCAAGTTTAGTCTTGCTTCTTTCTCTTCTTCTTTTTTTGTGGATTTGAAAAATTTATCAATTCTTCGGTAGTATTGATACCCTCAGGCAGATTCTCAAAAGATATTTTCAAAATTTCTAAAGCACTTAAAGCATCTGCATAAGCTCTGTGATGATTGGCTATGTCGATACCTAACTCTTCTTTTAGATAAGAGAGTCCGTATTTTTCTGACTTAATAGTTTTTTTTGCCAAATTAATAGTGCAAAGTTTTCTATTTAATAATTCTTCCATACCTATTTTTTTCAAAGAACCGGATATAAAATTATAATCAAAATTTACATTATGTGCCACAAAAATTGAATCCGAGAGGAATTTTCTAAATTTTGGAAGAATAACTTTGAGCTTTGAAGCATTTTTTAAATCACATTTTGAAATATGTGTAATTTTTTCTATATACTCAGGTATAAAATCACAATATACAAAACTTTCAAATCTGTCTATTATTTTACCACTTTGATATTTTATAGCTCCTAACTCAATAATTTGACTATTTTGCGGAGTATTGCCATTGGTTTCGATATCAACTACACAAAATACTTCATCTTTATAATTTTTAAATCTACTTTGTGTAAAAATAGTATCATTTTTTATAATTATTTTTATACCTGAATCATTTATATATTCCAAGGCGACATCAAACTCATCTTCATCTAATATCAAAGAACATTGTTTACAACTTTTTATAAACTCATCTTTTTTCATCCCATTGGAGGATGCCATTTTTTCAACTATGGATTTTATACTGTTTATCATATATTTTTAGCCAATTTTATAAAATTTTTAATTTTTTTATGATCTTTTTTTCTTTTGTTTTTCTCAACTCCACTACTGACATCCACGGCATAAAAACCATATTCTGCCACTTCTTTAATATTTTCACTCTTAAGCCCTCCTGCAAGAATTATTTTAGATGTATCTGCTTCTTTAAACCAGTCAAGATTGAGCTTTACACCCTCTCCCCCATAGCCTGGCACAAAAGCATCGATAATTTTAAAATTATCTTTATATTTTAAGATATCACTCTTTGTCTTAGCTCTTATAACTTTTATATGAGGATATGATAATTTATCATAAAATTCGCTACTTGCATCAAAATGAATTTGTGCCAAATCCAAACCGCAATTATACATAATTTCATTGACTTTTTCAGCTGATTCATTTACAAACAGTCCAACATTTGTTATAAATGGAGGCAACTTATCTACAATCTCTTTAACCTGTGTAACACTCATAAATCTAGGGGATTTTTCATAAAAAACAAATCCCAAAGCATCGGCTCCAACTTCACAGGCAAATAAAGCATCTTCTATATTCGTAATACCGCAAATCTTGACTCTCACCATTTGCCTTTTAACTTCAATATGGCTTCTTTGTAGTTATTGTTAAAAATATAACTTCCCGCTACTGCTATATCCACACCGGCATCTTTTAATATTTGAATATTTTGATCATTTACACCCCCGTCAACTTCTATGAGGGCATCAGAGTTTTTCTTAATAAGCAATTTTTTAAGAACTTTTGTCTTTTCAATAACAGAGGGGATAAACTTTTGTCCTCCAAACCCCGGATTGACACTCATCAAAAGTATCATGTCAAGATTATCAAGTAGATATTCAACACTTGATGGAGGGGTTGAGGGATTTAAAACAATAGCCGGTTTTATTCCGTAACTTCTAATTTTTTGTAACAATCTGTGAGGGTGCTTCTCTTCTTCAATATGAAAAGAGATATATTTTGGCTTAAGAGGTGCAAATAAATCTACAAAAAATGTATTATTTTGTACCATTAAGTGAATATCTAATGGCTTAGTTGAAACTTCAGCTATACTTTTAACTACAACCGGACCAAAAGTCAGATTTGGAACAAAATGTCCATCCATAACATCTATATGAATCTTATCCGCTCCGGCATTACAGATATCAATCGTTTCTTGCTTCAAATTTGCAAAATTGCATGAGAGCATACTTGGTGATACTAACATATTTCTCCTTATTTACTTAAAAAAAGTTTTAAATTTTCTCCATTAAAGCTTAACTCCACAAGCACTCCTTTTCTATCATCAAAAAATGCTATACTGTCTTTCGTCTGCCTTAATACTCTTGGCAATGTCGTCTCAATTTCAATCTTGTAAAGTTTAAAGCTTGATTTTATTTTTGAAGCTATTATATTTGTATATTCTGTTAAAGCATCATATATCTCTTCATTATTTTCAGTATCATTAATAAATATTTTACAAGTATCAACCAATAATTTTTTAGAAAATACTATCGTCATCAGTGCATTTATATCTCCGTAAACTCCAAAAAGAGAAACTATAAATTCTTTATTCTCATCAAGTATAAATTTATCTATCTTCACGCTCTCTTTTTTGCCTTTTTTTTGGGATAACATTGCGGTAATATGCATAGCAGTGTCAATGAAGATATTTAAATTGGCTATTATATTTTTAGTTAATTTTTTATTATTACCAAAAATATTTCCGCAACTTTTGGCACTTTTTATAATATCTTCATCTGCCAAAAAACTTTCCATATTTTTATATAATATAATTCCTGAATCTTCCAAATCATTTTTCAGCTTTTGTGTTAAATTTTTATTATTTATACCAACCATGCAAAAGACTGCATCATATTCTGCTCCGGCTGTTGAAAGTTTTGCTAAAAAATTAACCCCGTGTATATTCATAGATGACATATTTGATAAATCAAAAGCAAAGACTTTAAATCCTATTCTAAGAAGATTGTTATGATAATTCAAATCAAACTTTTTAATAATTGTCGAATCTATGAAATTATTTAATTTATAGAAAATAATACTGTCTTTGATGTGAACATTGATATTGGATTCAACATTTGCAATATATGAAAGACTTATCACTATACCATATTTTGTAAATTCATCCTTTTTTTCAAGGTATTCTGTCTTATCCTTGGCAACACATGGCTTGTATCCTACTTCATACAATTCAATAGCAAGCTGATTTTTTTGTTCATGATCATCATTATAAACTAATATTTTTTTCTCAATATCGGAAGTATCATCAAAAAATAAGGATAAAACCTTTATATTTTCAAAAAGCGAAAAGTCCAATTCATTTTCAAACATAGATAAAATAGTGTTATATTTTTTCTTATCATATTCACAAAATCCTACCGAGCAATGTATATTTTCTTGTATTTTTCTAACTGCATTCATTAGGATAGATAAACCTTTTTTATTAAAAAAGATTACTTTTTTTAAAGATATAAAAACTGCTTTTGGTTTTTTTGATATCGTGAAACTTATATCACTTGCTTCTATGATAAAATTTGCATTCAAGCCATCCAAAAATCCTTGAGGATAAAATACAGCACTGTTTTTTTTAAATATGGGCTTCATTTTACCTCTTCTATCTTTAAAAAATTATCATATACATCTTGAACAAACTCTACATCAAACTCAATAAAATCATTTATACCCGCTTGAACAAAAACCGGCTTTGATAATTCAAAAAATATAAGCAGATGCAAATATTTTGCCAATTTTGATAAAATAGTATTATCTTCTTTTTTTTGCGACAGATACTCTACAAGTTCCATAGATTCATCATTTAATTCCCATTTTTTACAAATCTGAATAAAAATATCAAAAAGTCTCAATCCGCTCATCTTATACAAAATTTCATCATAACTGATATTTTGATACTCTTTTAGCAACTTTATATCATCGACATTATCTTCAAACAATGCTTCACATACTATCAAAGAAGCCGGTAGCAAAGAAATGACAGATGCTATATGAATATGATTATATTTTGTAAAATCTAAAATTTTATTCCAATTATGTATCAGCATAGATTGTAATAACTGAAAATCACTATTATTCATCTTGAAAACTTTCCATTTTTTTGGAAAAATTAAAGTAGCATAGTAGGCATTGACTACCTGGGAAGCTCTTTTTACACCTAATATACCAAATATCTGGGATACATCTTTTACTTTATTTCTAAAACCAAAGATTGGTTTATTTATCATATTAACAAGATATCTGACAAATGCAATATCAGAGGAAGCTTTAATGGAAGCTTTATTTAAATCGCCCTCTTCCAAAAAGGATGCACATTCTCTTACATTTTTAGGGATTGCGGGTATATTATCTATAAATCTGTTAATTTTTTGTTTTATCATGTAAACCATACTTTGTATTAAATTGTATAAGTATTTTATCTTTTATTTTATAAAAGAATGATTATATTGTCTTTTAAGAGACCACTGCACAATATAAACACTCATAATATCAACAGGTAGTTTATAGACGAGGCAAACTTTTGCAGACTTAACTTATTTTAAGTCAATGAAGTTTAACGAAGTATATAAGCTACCTGTTGATACCCAAAGGGAAGTCTATTTTTAGGCAATCTTTGTAAGATAAATTTTTTGAATTAACTTTAGTTAGTCCTTCAAAATTTATA
>JALWUQ010000074.1 GCA_026993075.1 Campylobacteraceae bacterium | reverse complement strand
ACCTGTTGATACCCAAAGGGAAGTCTATTTTTAGGCAATCTTTGTAAGATAAATTTTTTGAATTAACTTTAGTTAGTCCTTCAAAATTTATATCACAAATCTCACCTAAAACTAGACTTTTATGGGTGTTTATATTGTGCAGTAGTCTCTTTAAGCAATATTTTTGTTATTTTTCAATATAATTGCCAAAAACTTTTAAGGAATTTCAAATGGCAAGAAGATGTGCAGTTAGCGGCAAAGGACCTGCAGTTGGAAACAATGTAAGTCATGCCCACAATAAAACAAAAAGAAGATTTTTACCAAATCTAAGAACAGTAAGAATTACATTGGAAGATGGTACTAGAAAAAAAATAAAAGTAGCAGCTTCAACTCTTAGAACAATGAAAAAAAATTCTTAAAATCAATCAACAATTTTGGCAAAGAGGTCATCTTGAGTACAGTTTTAAAACTCAAGATACTCTTTGGTCATCAAATATCTTAAAAAATACATAAAAATCTTAGCGAAAAGTTATTGTTTAACTTAAGGAGTAAAGATAATGTTTACTATACTTTCTTTAAAAAATGGTATTGATAATGTCAGAGGATTTTATTCGCAAGGTATAAATGCAGGTTTAAAAGCAAAAGACAATGACTTGGCCTTTATAAGATCCGATGGGATATGCGATATCAGTGCAGTTTTTACAACCAATAACTTTCAAGCAGCCCCAATCAAACACTTTAAAAGATACCCAAAAGCTTTCAAAACAAATTTTATACTTATGAATTCAAAAAATGCCAATGCAATGACCGGAGAAAAAGGGATAAAAGATATCGATACAATAATAGATAAACTTAAAGAAAATATACCAACTATACAAAACCCTATAATGAGCTCAACTGGTGTTATAGGTTATAGATTACCAAAAGAAAAAATAATAAGTGCATTTAAAAAATTTGATTTTAACTCCATAGATAGTAATTCAGCAGCCAAAGCCATTATGACAACTGATACTTTTAAAAAAGAATTATGCTTTAAAGTCATACTGCCTGATGGCAAAGATTTTTATATAGCTGCTATTTGCAAGGGTGCGGGTATGATAAATCCTGCAATGGCCACAATGCTGTGTTTTATAATAACAGATGCAGAAATTCCAAAAAAAGATATGGATGAACTTTTACAGCAATCAGTCAAATCATCATTTGATACTATAAGCGTAGATGGTGATACTTCTACAAATGATACAGTTATGCTACTGTCAAATGCCAAAAGTAAGGCTTATGACAAAGAAGCATTTAAAACAGTTTTAAACACTCTAACTAAAGAGCTTAGCTTACAAATCTTAAAAGATGCAGAAGGCTCCAATAAAGTAGTAGCCTTTGAAATACTAAATGCAGCTACAAAAAAGGAGGCCAAAAAAGCAGCAACCTTGCTTAGCAATTCACTTTTGGTAAAAACAGCACTTTTTGGAGAAGACCCAAACTGGGGAAGGATAGCTTCTACTATTGGTGCTAGCGGTATAGATGCAGAAGAAGAAAAACTGACTATAAAATATGACAATGTAACCGTTTTTTCAAAAGGATCAAATAAAATGGATGAAAATATTGAAAAACAAGCTTTAAAAGTCATGCAACAAGACAGTTTTAAAATAACTTGTGATTTAGACAAAGGCTCAAGTTCTTATACTGCATTTGGTTGTGATTTAAGTTATGAATATGTAAAAATAAATGCTGATTATAGAACTTAAGACTTCTTGCGAAAATATTTTATAATCATTGCTTAATCATAATAAAGATATAATATTAAAAATCTAAGAGGAGAATAAATGCTACATGAATATAGAGATATCGTAAGTAAACTAAAGTCTGAAAATGCCCACTTTGCAAAAATTTTTGAAAGACATAACGAGCTTGATAAAAAAATTGTAGAAGCCGAGGAAGGTAGAGATCATATCAGTGAATTTGAGCTCGATAAACTCAAAAAGGAAAAGTTGCTTCTAAAAGATGAGGCTTACGCTGCAATAATTGAATATAAAAATAAATTAAAATAGTAAAAGAGGCTCTTGCTCTTTTACTATTTTTCTGCAATAATACTATAAATTATACACAAACTTTTGGTACTGTAAACCAATTTATGTTTTATCAAATATTATTTAGAGGTATATTATGATAAGAAAATCCTTTTATCAAATAAAATTATCAGAGGTTATAAAAAATTTTACTCCTGATTGGTTTACCTTAAATATGGGAACTGGTATAGTATTTGTAGTAATAAACAATATACATAAAAATTTATTTATATATCAACATGAGATATCTAAAATTTTCTGGATTATGGATTCTATCTTTTTTGTATTATTTTCTATTTTATTTTTATCAAGAATTATTTTGTTTACAAGTACAATAAAAAATATATTGATTCACCCTGTGCAATCTATGTTTTTAGGCGCCATTCCTATCGCTCTTGTGTCCGTTTCAGAAGGTTTTTTAACATTTAAAGTTCCATTTTTAGGCTTTTCACCTTTTGAAGTATCGTTTTCTTTATGGATTATTGATGTGATATTGGCCATAATAGTTGCCTTGGCAGTTCCATTTTTCATGTTTACAACTAAAGATAGACATTCACTTGAAAGCATGACTGCTCTTTGGTTGATGCCGATAGTTCCTCCCGGAGCAGCTGCACTTGCAGTAGGCGTACTCTCAAAACATTTTACAGGAGACAATGCTTCTTTATTTCTTACTATAAATTATCTGTTATGGATGCTTACAACACCTCTGGTATTTTCAATACTTGCTATATTTATCTTAAGGCTTACAAGTCACAAATTGCCTGATAAAACTATGGCTGCCACTAGTTGGCTAAGTCTTGGTTCTCTTAGCATAGCTTCATTGGGAATACTTCTTCTTGGGGAATCAGCAAAAATAGTTTTTTCCGGTTTGATGGGCAATTTTTTATATAAACTCAGTTATATCACCGGATTACTTATATGGGCATATTGTTTTTGGTGGTATGCAATATCCTGGCTTATGACTTTAAAGTATTTTAAAGAGGGTTTACCATTTAGTATGGGGTGGTGGGCTTTTACCTTTCCTATTGGAGTCTTTGCTGCTGTTACACTTCAATTATGGCATTTAAACCATTATGAAATATTTAAAATAGCAGGATTTTTATTTACTGTTCAGCTGATAATTTTCTGGGTTATAGTTTTTATGAAAACAATACCTGGTATTTTGAGTGGAAAATTATTTTATACACATAATATTTTTCCCAAAAAAAATTAAAGAGCAGATATATTATGATAAAAGTTGCAATCAACGGTTTTGGTAGGATTGGAAGGATTTTAGCCAGAATTATCTTACAAAATAAACATTTTGAACTCATTGCAATAAATGATATTTACGATATTTATATGATGGATTATCTTTTAAAACATGACAGTATATATGGCAATTTTAAAAAAAGAAATACCATAAAGATGACTTCTTGTGCAGATATAAAAAAATTAGACTGGAGTGGAGTTGACATTCTTTTTGAATGTAGTGGTATATACACAAAAGAGGATGAATTAAAATATCATCTTGAAAATGGTGCAAAAAAAATTATTCTTTCAACATATTCAAATGAATTGCCCATGTTTATAATGGGATTTAATGAAAAAAAATACAATAATGAAAATATTATTTCAAGCTGTAGCTGCACTGCTAACTGTGTCGTGCCGATACTAAGTGTTATTGATAAGTATGTAGGTATCCAAAAGTGTAATATAACTACTATCCACAGCTATACAAGCGAACAAAATCTCTTAGACAATAAAAATACAGACATAAGAAGAAGCAGATCTGCCACACAAAATATAATACCGCTTTCTAGCAATGTAGCAAATGCATCTGTATACTTTTTACCTCATTTAAAAGACAAGTTAAGTGCAAACAGCATAAGAATACCAGTAGGAAACGGAGTTTTGATAGATTTGCATATAAAAATATCACAAAAATCAAAACTCTCGCATATCAAAAAAATATTGAATGAGAATATAAATAAAAATATAGTAAAAATAAGTAAGAATTTTATGGTTTCTACGGATGTAAAAGGCATTGGATACTCTTCAATAATAGATGAAAACTCTATCCATTTAGTGCAAGATGATTTCCTGCAATTATTGCTTTGGCAGGATAATGAATACGGATATGCTAAAAAAGTGGAGCAGATGGCTGAACTTATGAAAGAATATCTATGAGCCATACTTTGTTTGTAACCGCTACCAATACAAATGTTGGAAAAACTTACACAACACTTGTATTGCTTAAAGCCTTTGCAAAACAAGGATTTAGGGTTGGGGCATTAAAACCTATAGAAACAGGTGTCAGCAATACTCCAAATGACGGCAAAAAGCTTTTAAAATTATCTCAAAAACTAAATCCGGATTTTAAAAATATCTCATTAGATGATGTGGTACCGGTTACTTTCAAGCTTCCTGCCGCACCGATAGTCGCAAAAACCGACTATAGTATAGATTTTTATAAAATCAAAAAGGCATTTCAAAAAATTTCAAAAGTTTGTGATATTGTTTTTATCGAAGGAGCAGGAGGATTACTAGTTCCGGTTGAAAAAGATTTCTTTATGGTTGATTTTATTGATTTTTTTCAAGCTAAAACATTACTTGTAACTTCAGGTAAACTTGGTTGCATAAATGATACATTGCTATCAATAAACCTCTTAAATCAAAGAAATATAGATTTTACATGGTGCATAAATATAAAAAATAATTATAAAAAGTTTTCTAAAACTACACTACCGTATTATAAAGATATTTTT
Source organism: Campylobacteraceae bacterium (assembly GCA_026993075.1). Lineage (GTDB taxonomy): Bacteria > Campylobacterota > Campylobacteria > Campylobacterales > JALSKU01 > JALSKU01. Next base: position 33,136 of record JALWUQ010000074.1, on the reverse strand, counting down.
GATAAGATTTATATACTTCAAACAAACAAAAAAGCTCTCATTAAAAAGTTATTCAACGCTTAATATATTAAAGAATTTCTCAGTAATTTCATTATATAATCTAACTTTAAGGGCTATATTATATCTTGCAATACAGTAAAAGGAAGGACATGTCCATAGAAAAAAGTAGAAGAGATTTTTTAGGTTTGGCATTTGGAAGTGTAGCTGCTATTGGGGGAGTACTTGCTTTGGGAGCTATGAAGTCTACTTGGGAGCCGATACCTAGTGTAATGGCGGCCGGTTATACAACAGTTGATCTCTCAACTATAACTCCAGGAGAATTTAAAACTGTTGTCTGGAGAGGCAAACCAATATTTATATTAAGAAAAGATCATACAAAGTTTAAAAAATGCAAGAACAGAGACACAAAAGCAGGTAAAGAAGATTTTTTGGTTGTTGTTGGTCTTTGCACCCATTTAGGATGTATTCCAGCATGGGAGCCAAAAAAAAATATGTTCCATTGTGCATGTCACGGAGGAGAGTATAATGACTGTGGAGTAAATATCTACGGTCCACCTCCAAGACCATTTGATATACCACCATACAAAATAACAGGAACAAAAATGGTTCTTGGTGAAGATGGAGCACAATTTAAAAAACTTGTCAGTAAAAACCCTACAAATATATACAAAGGATAGCCAAATGGCAGAAATAAGAAAAGCAGAAAGTATTGCTGATTGGATAGACCAACGACTTGCGATTAAAAAACTTGATAAAGTCCTAATGACCGAATACTGGGTACCAAAGAATATCAATTTTTTATGGGCGATGGGTGTAATTTTGATGACAATGTTTGCGATACTGTTTATAACAGGATTGTTTTTACTGATGTATTATAAACCGGATACAAAGTTAGCATTTGATAGTGTCAATTATACAATAATGCAGGAAGTTCATTATGGATGGCTCTGGAGACAAATGCACGCAGTAGCGGCTTCGGTTGTATTTCTTATTATTTATATACATATGTTTACAGCCATCTACTATGGATCATACAAAAAAGGGAGAGAGCTTATTTGGCTTAGCGGAATGCTTTTATTTATGACTTTTTCGGCTGCTGGTTTTAGTGGATATATGCTTCCTTGGGGACAGATGAGTTATTGGGCTGCACAAGTTATCACAAGCATATTTGGAGCCATTCCTCTTATAGGTCCTGATTTGGTTATTTGGATTAGAGGAAATTTCTTTGTTTCAGACCCTACTTTAACAAGATTTTTTATGCTCCATGTCGTCTTGTTACCTGTTATCATAATGGCTCTTATAGGACTTCATTTTTATTCATTAAGAATTCCCCATGTAAACAATCAAGACGGAGAAGATTTTGATTTTGACGAAGAAGCACAAAAATACAAAGATGGAAAAAAGAAAGAATCAAAAGTTATACCTTTTTGGCCTATATTTATAAGTAAAGATTTATTTGTAGTGGGTGTATTTTTAATATTTTATTTTTACCTTGTAGGCTTTCATTATGAATTTGCGATGGATCCTATAAATTTCATACCGGCAGATTATATGAAAACTCCTACTCATATCTATCCGGAATGGTATTTTTTATGGAGTTATGAAATATTAAGAGGCTTCTTTTTTGATATCGCAGGTATAAAACCGTTTACATTAGGACTTATTGGATTTGCCATTGCAAATGGTGTATTTTTAATCCTTCCATGGCTTGATAGAAGTCCTGTAGTAGCCCCTGCTCACAAAAGAAGCACTGGCTTTAAAATTTGGTTTTGGCTAATGCTTTTGGATATGGTTGCTTTGACAATATTTGGTAAAGTTCCGCCAAACGGTATCTATTTTATAGGCAAAACTGACATAACCCATTGGTTTGGTTTTATACCGGATATTGGATTTTTTATACTGTTATTTATAATGTTACCTATAGTTACGATAAGAGAAAGAAAAAGATTAGGAGGTGTAAGATGAGAGAATTTAAAATATTAATTGTACTTGTATTTTTCTCTCTTCTTGTATATTGGGGAGTAGAGCCTTATGCGCTTTCTAAAATGGAAAAGCATGTAGCACCGGCAACTTTTACTTATAATGATTTAAAGCCAATCAATTATAAAGGTGATCCTTCAAAAGGTAAGCTACTGATAGTAAACGCGGGATGTACTGGGTGTCATGGAATAAAAGCAGCAAATTTGCCATCTCCTATGTCTAAAGAAAATGCATCAGCATCATTTGGCATAGCTCCACCTGATCTTAGTGATGCAGGATATCTGTATAATGCTAAATTTTTAAAACATTTTATACTAAATCCTTCCCACACAATGTTAAATCAAATGAAATTCTCAAAACAACACCCTTTCCCAATGCCAAAATTCTTTGGTACAGGCGGAAATAAAGAGCAGGAAGTATCTGATATAGTAGCCTATCTTAAATCAATATCACCAAAAAGACTTGGCAACAAAAAAGTATTTGAAGCAGCTTGCGGAAGATGCCACAATATGAAATATGACAAATGGTCATCTTTGGGAATGCTTCCAAAATTTAAAACACAAACACAAAAACTTGAATACGCAGTAAAAGTCTCCAAATATCAAGATAACTTGAAAAAGTATTTAGGCGCCCTTCCTCCTGATCTTTCCATCATAATAAGAGCTAAAAATAAAGAGTTCTTAAAAGATTTTATAAATGATCCACAAGTATTGTTACCAAATACTTCAATGCCAAGAGTGGGACTTACAAAGCAAAGCACCGAACAGGTAATAAAATACTTTGAAAAAGTAGGAGATAAGAAAAAAGTACAAAGAGAAACGCTAATACCAAAAATTATAGGTTATTTGATCATATTTACACTATTTGCCTATCTTTGGAAAGCAAAACTCTGGAAAGAGTTGCATTAAAATTTTACGAGCTGATGATACCACATCGGCTCATCTTTAAAATCTCAATAAACGCTCTTGCTTACAATTTTAAACTTTTTATTATTTTAGGGTATCTCTAAAAAATTTAAGTTATAATATTGACTGTATTTGATAAAAGGATAATAATGAGTAATGCCAAAATGCTAAAAGCTTCTGATGTAAAAAGTATTGATGATGCCATCAAGCTTGTAGAGCAAAGAAATATAACCGATATAAAAATCGCAGCTACTGATATAGACGGGATATTGCGGGGAAAATATATAAATAAAGAAAAGTTTATTTCTGCTTTACATAATGGCATTGGTTTTTGTGATGTTATTTTTGGCTGGGACAGTAGTGACAAACTATATGAAAAAGATTCAATAACAGGATGGAAAAGTGCTTATCCCGATGCTTTAGGATATATTGATCTATCAACTTGCAGAGAATTGCCTCTTGAAAAAAACAGCATACTTTTTTTACTTGATTTTGAAAAAGGCGGAAAGCACAAAGATGTATGTCCGAGGTCTTTACTCAAAAGAGTTATTCGCTATGGTAAAGAGATGGGAATCACTTTTAATGCATCAGCTGAATTTGAATTTTTTATGTTTAATGAAACACCCCAATCAGTCCGAGAAAAAAACTATAAAAACTTAGAAAATTTTACTCCTGGAATGTTTGGATATTCACTTTTAAGAAACAGTGTCCATTCTGATTTTTATCATGGTTTGACACAACTTTGTGATAAAATGGATATGAGTATTGAAGGCATACACACAGAAACCGGCCCTGGAGTTATAGAAGCTGCTCTTTTTTATGATGAACTTTTAAAAGCTGCAGATAAAGCTATACTTTTTAAAACTTTTACAAAAGTTTTTGCTCAACAAAAAGAGCTTATGGCAACATTTATGGCAAAATATTCCAACAAATATCCGGGACAATCAGGCCACTTGCATATCTCTGCTTACAATGAAAAAAAAGAATCAATTTTTTTTGATAAAGATAAAATAGATAATATTTCCGATGCCATGAGATGGTTTATCGCAGGACAACAAAAGTTGATGCCTGAACTTCTTTGTATGATAGCTCCAACTTGCAACTCTTTTACCAGGTTAGTCCCTGGATTTTGGGCTCCTACTCAAGCTACCTGGGGAGTTGACAATAGAACTTGTGCATTAAGAGCAATAACAGGCAATCCAAAATCGCAAAGGGTAGAATACAGAGTAAGTGCAGCAGATATCAATCCCTACATTGCCCTTAGTGCCGCAGTTGGGAGTGGTCTTTGGGGGATTAGGCATAAAATAGAGCCAACCGAACCTATAAAAGGTAATGCTTATGAAACAAATATGTTCGAGAATTATCATTTTCCAAAAACTCTAGATTTAGCGGCTCAAAAATTCAAAAATTCTAAGGTCGCAAGAGAACTTTTTGGCGATATTTTTGTAAATCATTATGCAATGACAAGAGAGTGGGAAGCAAATGAGCAACAAAAAGCGGTAACAAACTGGCAATTAAATAGATATTTTGAGATAATATAAAAATTAAAATAAAAAGGGATATATTATGTCTTCATTTAAAACAATAACTCCAGTTGATAACTCAGTTTATCTTGAAGAAGATTACAACAGCATAGAAGATATTGATGAAGCTTTGAAAATAGCAACGAAAGCTCAAAAACAGTGGCAAAATACTAAAATATCAAAAAGAAAAGAGTATGTCCAAAAGTTTATAGATATTCTTTTCTCAAAAAAAGATGAAATTGCAAAAGAACTCTCATACCAGATGGGAAGACCTATCTCTCAAAGTGGATTTGAGTTAAATGGCTTTAAAGAAAGAGCTGAGTATATGCTACAAATCGCTGAAAAATCATTAGAACCGTTTTATCCGGAACAAAAACAGGGTTTTGAGAGATACATAGAAAAAGAGCCTCTTGGGGTTATAGCAGTTTTAAGTCCTTGGAATTATCCTTTTTTAACTTCCATAAATGTTATAGTTCCGGCTATTTTAGCAGGAAATGCCGTTATACTAAGACACTCCATTCAAACTCCTTTAGTTGCAAAAAGATATCAAGAGGCTTTTGATGAATCGGGACTTCCTGAGGGAGTATTTTCTCATATATATCTAACCCATAGCGATGCTTCATATCTGCTTGGAGATAAAAGAGTAGATGGGGTATTTTTTACAGGTTCGGTTAAGGGTGGATATGAAGTTCAAAAGGCTATTCAAAATAAATTCATTCCCTGTGGATTGGAGCTTGGAGGAAAAGATCCCGCTTATGTAAGAGAAGATGCTGATATAGATTATAGTGTTGCAAACCTGGTTGAGGGCTCCTTTTTTAACTCAGGACAATCGTGCTGTGGGATTGAAAGGATTTATGTTCATAAACGAGTATATGATGAATTTGTAAAAAAATTTATAGCAGAAACTAAAAAGTATAAACTCGGCAATCCACTTAACAAAGCAACTACAATAGGTCCTATGGTAAAAACTGAAGCAAGTGATTTCGTTAGAGAACAAATCAAAGAAGCTTTAAACAAAGGCGCAAAATCACTCGTAGATGAGTCGCTTTTCCCTGCTTCAAAAAAGGGTACACCATATCTTGCTCCGACTGTTTTAGTTGATGTTGACCATTCGATGTCGGTTATGAATGAAGAGAGTTTTGGTCCTGTTGTAGGTATCATGAAAGTCTCAAATGACAAAGAAGCAATTAAGCTTATGAATGATAGTGATTATGGGCTTACAGCTTCAATATGGACAGTGGATAAAAACACCGCCAAAGAGTTATCAAAACATATCCAAACCGGAACTGTTTATATGAACAGATGCGATTATTTAGACCCTGCTTTAGCTTGGAGTGGAGTTAAAGATACAGGAAGAGGAGTCTCTTTGTCAACTTTTGGATATGACCAAGTAACTAGAGTTAAATCTATTCATTTTAAGGAAATATAATGTTAAAATCAACAAATTGGAACTATCCTACAACCGTATGGTTTGGTCACAACAGAGTAAATGATATAATTTTGGCCTTAGATAATCTTAATATAAAAAATCCTCTTATAGTAACAGATAATGCCTTGGTGAAACTACCTGTTATGGATGACTTGCTAAAACCTTTAAAAGACAATAAAATACCTTTTAGCATTTTTAGTGATGTACAGCCAAATCCAACAGCTAAAAATATACAAAATGGAGTAAAAGTTTTTTTGGAAAATAGTAATGACGGAGTTATAGCTTTTGGCGGAGGCTCAGCACTTGATGCAGGGAAAACCATAGCTTTTATGTCTACTCAAAACTTAAGTATTTGGGATTTTGAAGATATTGGAGATAATTGGACAAAAGCAAATACTAAAAATATGGCTAAAACCATAGCAATTCCGACAACTGCAGGAACCGGCTCAGAAGTCGGAAGAGCTACTGTCATAACAGATAGTAAAAATCATGCTAAAAAGATAATATTTCATCCTCAAATGCTGCCATCAATCGTCATTTTAGATCCCAATCTAACATATAATTTACCAAAACATATAACTGCATGGACAGGTATCGATGCATTAGTTCACTGCATTGAAGCATATCTGTCTCCTTTATTTCATCCTATGGCTGAAGGTATTGCTTTACAAGGTATAAAAATGATAAAAGAAAATTTAATACTCGCCTTCAATGAGCCAAAAAATGCAAATGCAAGAGCAAATATGTTAGTAGCTGCTATGATGGGAGCTACTGCTTTTCAAAAAGGCTTAGGCTCAGTTCACTCTATTGCCCACCAATTAGGAGGTTTATACAATATGCCTCATGGCCTTGCAAATTCGATAATCCTGCCTTATGCACTAAAACAAAATAAATCTGTAATTGAAGATAAAATGGTAGCATTGTGTAAATTTTTAGATATTCAAAAACCATCAACTGACAGTTTTATAAAATATATTTTAAAACTTAGAAAAGAGCTTGAAATTCCATCTTCTTTAAAAGATGCAAATATAAAAAAAGATAATACGCAAAAAATAGGTAAACTTGCTTTTGAAGATCCCTCAACTCTTACAAATGCAAAAAAAATAACAGCAAAAGATTTGGAAGATTTATTTATGGCAGCTTATGATGGTAATTTTGATGAATTAAAATAAAAAATTACTCTTTGTATGAGCCGACACTGATGAGTTTTTCATACCTTTTTTGCATTCTTTGCTCATTATTCATAGCTTGTAACTCTTTAATCTGATTTAAAAAATAATTACCCAAGTTCTCTGCCGCAGCATATTTATCACGATGAGCTCCATTAAAAGGCTCATCAATAATATCATCAATCAAATTCAAATTTTTTAAATCTTCGGCTGTTATCTTCATAGCTTTGGTAGCTTGTTTTTGTTTTGATGGGTCATTCCAGAGTATTGCAGCACAACCTTCTGGTGAAATAACTGAAAAAATAGAGTACTTCATCATAGCAAGCTTATCGCTAACTCCTATGGCCAAAGCTCCTCCGCTACCACCTTCTCCTATAACTACTGAAATACTAGGAGTATTTAAGCGACTAAGTTCAAGCAAGTTTCTCGCTATCGCTTCACTTTGTCCCCTCTCTTCTGCCCCAATTCCGGGATAAGCTCCGGGTGTATCGACCAAAAATAAAATCGGCAAATGAAATTTTTCTGCCATTTTAGCAACCCTGAGAGCTTTTCTGTACCCCTCAGGATTTGGCATACCAAAATTTCTTTTTAACTTATACTTTGTGCCTCTTCCTTTTTGTTCACCTATCACCACAACTTTTTCACCCGCGATATATCCTACAAAACAAACGATTGCAGAATCATCTTTAAAAGCTCTATCACCATGGATTTCATAATAATCTTTTAATAAAATCCTAACATAATCAAGTGCATAAGGACGGTCCGGATGTCTTGCAAGCTGTAATTTTTGATAATCACTTAGATTTTTATATGTTTTAGCAGTCTCTTTTTCCAAATCTTTCTCAAGTATCTTAACAGCTTCGATATCATTTTTTATCTTTGCACTTGTGATATCATTGTCTATCTGCTTTATCGCATTTTCAAAATCCAAATAAGTAGCCACGATATTATCCGTCTATCTTTTTAAATATAAGCACACCATTGGTACCACCAAACCCAAAAGAGTTACTCATAACAATACTTAAATCTTTTTTTATTGCATGATTTGGTACATAGTTAAGATCGCAATCGGGATCTTTATTTTCATAGTTAATTGTAGGAGGAATAACTCCATCTCTAATAGCCATCAGTGATATAACAGCTTCAGTTGCCCCCGCTGCCCCCAAGCAATGGCCGATTTGCCCTTTGGTTGAACTAATAAGAGGTATATCATCTTTAAAAGCTTTTTTTATAGCCATTGTTTCGTACCAGTCATTATATTTTGTACTTGTTCCGTGAGCATTTATATAGTCTACTTTTGGGTCTCCTGCCATATTTAAGGCTGCTTTTATAGCCCTGTAAGCTCCTTCTCCCTCAGCTGCTGGAGTTGTTATATGGCTGGCATCACCACTTTCTCCAAAGCCTATAAGTTCTCCATATATTTTAGCTCCTCTTTGTTTGGCTGCTTCATAACTCTCAAGAACCAAAGAGCCAGCTCCCTCACCTATAACAAAACCATCCCTATCTCTATCAAATGGTCTTGAGGCATGAGCTGGATCATCATTTCTAGTAGAGAGTGCCTTCATAGCGGCAAAACCACCGACACCTATCTCGCAAATCGCAGCCTCAGCTCCAACTACAAGCATTCTATCAGCACCACCAATCATAATAGTCTTAGCTGCTTCGCTTACAGCATGAGTTCCAGCCGCACAAGCAGTAACGGAAGATAGATTTGGACCTTTTAATTTATGCTTGATTGATACAAAACCACCTAACATATTGACTAAAGCCGAAGGTATAAAAAAAGGTGATATTCTTCTAGGACCTCTTTGATTACATATTATGGCATTTTTTTCTATATTGGTTAATCCACCGATTCCAGAAGCTGCACTAACTCCAAACCTTTCATGTTCAAATATAGTAAAATTAGCATCTCCCATAGCTTCATTTGCAGCCTTGATACCAAGTTGTATAAATCTGTCTGCTTTTTTAACATCTTTCGGATTCATTACCAATTTGGGATCAAAGTCAGTAATTTCTCCGGCAATTTTAACAGAATGTTTTTCTGTATCAAATAAACTAATTCTTTTAATGCCACACTTCCCATCTACTATAGCTTTAAAAGAACTCTCTTTATCAAAACCTACAGAGTTTATCATCCCTAAACCCGTAACCACAACTCTTTTCAAAATTACCCCTTGATTTCTTTATACACTTTAGATATATTGACAAATAATTGCCAATATATCAACTAAAATTTATTATTTATTATTTTCAATATATTTTATAGCATCGCCTACAGTCATAATAGACTCGGCATCACTATCAGGAATCTCTATATCAAATTTCTCTTCAAGTGCCATAACAAGTTCTACTACATCAAGTGAATCAGCACCCAAATCTTCAACAAATTTTGACTCTTCTTTTACTTCATCAGGGTTTACATTTAGCTGTTCTACAACAACTTCCTTAACCTCATCTATTAATGCCATTATATTCTCCTTTAAAAAATTTACAACATTCTATCAAAAAAAGCATTAAAATACAACCTGTCTACATCAACATTCCGCCATTTACTCTTAGTGTAGTTCCTGTTATATATGAAGCTTGATCACTAAGTAAAAAGGCGACAGCTTCGGCTACATCTTTAGCATCTCCAAATCTCTTTAGTGGAATTTTATCGGTATAACTCTTTTTGACTTCCTCGCTTAGTTTTTCTGTCATATCAGTAGAGATAAAACCGGGAGTAACACAGTTAAATCTGATGCCTCTGCTAGCTCCTTCAAGTGCAAAACTCTTTGTCATAGATATCATGCCTCCTTTGCTTGCACTATAATTTACCTGTCCCATATTGCCTGTTTCTGCAACAATCGAAGAGATATTAACCACAGCTCCAAATCTTTTTTTATTCATAAATTTAAGTGTTTCTCTGCAAGAGACAAAAGCTGAGGTTAAATTGGTCGTTAAAACTTTTTTAAACTCTTGCGTTTTCATTCTTATAGAAAGTTTATCCAAAGTAATACCGGCATTGTTTACGAGATAAGAAATCTCTCCATCACTTTGAATGATAGTTTTAATACCCTCTTTCAACCCTTCTTCATCAGTCATATCAAAACCAATAACACCAGCATTGCCACCTGCTTTTTCTATCTCTGCTTGTAAAGAATCAGCAAGTTCAGGATTACTTCTGTAATTTATCCAAACCTTAAGCCCATAACCTGCTAAAACCAAGGCTATTTCCCTGCCGATACCTCGACTAGCTCCGGTAATTAGTACATTTTTTCCACTAAATTTCATAATTCTCCTTTATATTTCTAATTTTAGTGATATCGTCTTAAAACAATGCTTCATCCATCTCTTTTGGGATTTGTAATCCCATTAGTTTTAAAACTGTCGGTGCTATATTGCTAAGTCTTCCGTTTTTTATCTTTTTTATATTTTTATCAACAACAAAGCAAAAAACATCAAAAGTTGTATGATTTGTTAGAATATTTCCATTTTTATCTTTCATCATCTCCACATTGCCATGATCGCTTACTATAATCACTGAATAATTTTTTTCTTTTGATTTTTTTAAAATATTTCCAAGTTCCAAATCAACACTCTCGACTGCCTTAACACCGGCTTCATAAACTCCTGTATGTCCTACCATATCGCCATTGGCAAAGTTTACAACTATAAAATCATACTCTTCACCTATAGCTTTTACAACTGCTTCGCCGACTTGGGGTGCACTCATTTGGGGCTTCAAATCATAAGTAGAGATTTTTGGACTTGGTATTAAAACTCTGGTTTCATTTATAAATGGCTCTTCCACTCCACCGTTAAAGAAAAAAGTAACATGGGCATATTTTTCAGTTTCTGCCGTATGAAACTGAGTGAGATTGTGACTTGAGATAACTTCACCTAAAATATTTTTGAGTTTTTCACTCTCAAAAAGCACAGGAAAAGGATATGATTTGTCATATTCGGTCATAGTTACGATATTTATATTTAAATTATTTCTTTTAAATTCATCAAAATCCTTTAGACCGATTGCTTTACTTATTTCTCTGGCTCTGTCATTTCTAAAATTTGTAAACAAAACTCCGTCATTATCTTTTATACCTTCATAATCTCCAAAGGCGACTGGTTCTATAAATTCATCGGTTATGTTATCGTTGTAAGAATTAAGTATATACTCTTGTGGTGTTTTTTTGGTTTTTGGCATTGCCTCGACTATAACGCGGTAGCCTTTTTCGACTCTGTCCCATCTATTATCTCTATCCATTGTATAGTATCGCCCGCTTATAGTAGCTAAGATAATATCATCATCACATATAGCTTCAATTTGTGATAAATTGGTAGTGGCGGACTTGGGATCCACATCCCTGCCGTCAGTTATCATGTGAATATATACTTTGTTGCCGTTTTGCTTTGCTATTTTGGCTAAAGCTATAGTATGATTTATATGAGAATGCACTCCACCATCACTTATAAGACCTATCAAATGGATATCATTACTATTTTTCAAAAGATTTTTAAGAAGAGGATTTTTTTCTATACTTTTATCTTCTATGGCTTTATTGATTTTAACTAAATTTTGATACAAAACTCTTCCACTGCCTATGCTCATATGCCCCACTTCACTATTGCCCATTTGACCCTCGGGAAGTCCTACCGCAAGCCCTGAAGTTTTAACCATAGAATGAGGCACGCTCCTAAAAAGATAGTTATAAGTCGGTTTAACGGCATCGCAAAAAGCATTATGTTTACAGGAGTCATTAAAACCTATCCCGTCAGTTATAACCAATACAACTTTTTTTCTTTGAGTATTCATTTAAAAATCCTTTAAGCAATAAAAACTATCAATACTATTGTTTTATATAATCCGAGTTAAAGTGTTATTTTACTATAATTATCCTTATTTTATTATTCCATCAAGGATTTCTTCATGCTTTATTGGTTTTATGAGACCTATCATTTTAACTTATTTCAATACATAACTTTAAGATCTGGAATCGCTTTTTTTATCGCTTTTTTAATAACGATTTTTTTAATGCCTGTTTTTATAAAATGGGCAAGCAGGAAAAAAGTAAACCAACCTATTTTCAAACTTGCTCCCGATGCTCACAAAAAAAAGAGTGGAACACCGACTATGGGAGGAGTAGTATTTACTATTTCTATTTTAATCGCAACCTTAATCAGTGCAAAACTTTATAATATTTATGTTATTTTAGGTATTTTTACAATTTTCCTTTTTTCACTGATTGGAGCTAAAGATGACATATCAAAAATAGTAGGGCATACCAATGAATCCGGATTAAAACCAAAAACAAAATTTGCATTACAAATCTTTTTTGCTCTTATCATTTCATCATTGATTTTCTTTGTTACAAGGGTAGATCATAATTTATTTGTACCTTTTTACAAATACCCACTTTTAAATATAGGGTATTTTGCGATACCTTTTTGGGCAATAGTTATAATCTCTACAAGTAATGCTGTAAATCTGACTGACGGTTTAGACGGGCTGGCAACAGTACCATCAATTTTTAGCTTTTTAAGTTTGGGTACTTTTGTTTATATGAGCGGTAATGCAATATTGAGTGAACACTTCTTACTTCCTAAAATCATAGGCATTGGAGAAGTATCTATAATTGTTTCAGCTTTTATAGGTTCTTTAATAGGATTTTTGTGGTACAACTGTCATCCTGCGGAAGTTTTTATGGGAGACAGCGGAAGTCTTAGCATAGGTGCTTTTATGGGCTATTTGGCTATAATCTCAAAAAATGAAATACTGCTTATCATCATAGGATTTATTTTCGTTCTTGAAACACTCTCAGTTATATTGCAAGTGGGAAGTTTTAAAACTAGAAAAAAGAGGATATTTCGCATGGCTCCACTTCATCATCATTTTGAGATACAAGGATGGGCTGAGAGCAAGATAATAGTGCGGTTTTGGATAATTGCCATGATAGCAAATATAATTGCACTAATCACTATAAAAATAAGGTAAAAAATGAAGGAAGAGAGATATATTTCTTTATTTGGATTTGGAAAAACTACACAAGCTATAGCAAAAAAACTTGATAATTATAAAATTTTTGATGATAATGTAATAAATATCACTCAAAAGGATGAATTTACCATATACCCTGCATCATTTTTCAATCCTGATAAAAGTATTATGGAGATACCAAGCCCTGGAATTCCACCATACAATTCGCTCATAAAAAAAGCAAAAAATTTGCAAAGTGATTATGATTTTTTTCTTCCTTCTCTTCACTCTTTGCTATCCATTTGGATAAGTGGGACAAATGGAAAAACAACTACAACAAAAATGCTACAATACATATTTAAGAATAAAGATGCACAAATGGGGGGCAATGTAGGCATACCGCTGTCATCAATAGAAAAAAAAGCATCTATTTATATTTTAGAAACCAGTTCATTCACGCTTCATTATACAAATTTGGCAAAACCTGATATTTATGTACTTCTTCCTTTAAGTGATGATCATATAAGCTGGCATGGGAGTTTTGACTCTTACAAACAAGCTAAACTAAAACCATTATCTCTTATGAAAGAGGGGGAAGTCATTTTACTTCCGTATGAATTTAAGAATGAACCTACAAACGGTTTTAAAATACCATACAAAAACAGTAATGATTTAGCAAAATATTTTGATATAGATATAAAAAAAATTAACTTTAGCGAACCTTTTTTACTTGATGCTGTTTTAGCTTTAGGAGTCAGTAAAATATTATTTGACGAATGTGATTATGCCTTGATAAACTCATTTAAAATAGATTCTCACAGGCTTGAAGAGATAACGGATAAAAAAGGGAGACTTTGGGTAAATGACTCAAAAGGAACAAATGTTCACGCGACCCTTCAGGCAATTAAAAAATATAAAGATAAAAAACTATATCATATCATCGGAGGAGATGACAAGGGAGCGGATTTAACACCGCTGTTTGCTATGCTTAAAGAATATAATGTAACTGTATTTGCAACAGGTAGCAATAAAGATAAAATCATAAATTTATCAAATAAATACAACTTAACTTATTACAAATGCGATACCCTACAAAATGCGGTAAATTTGATAAATAAGAAATTATGTCTAAATGAAGTCGCTTTGCTTTCTCCCGCTGCTTCAAGTCTTGATGAATATTTATCATACAAAGAAAGAGGTAATCTTTTCAAAGGTTTAGTATCAGATTTAAGTTAGTTTTCAAAACTTTTAGATATAATTTCACTCTAAAATTATTGGCTAGATAGCTCAGTCGGTAGAGCAGGTGACTGAAAATCACCGTGTCGGCGGTTCGATTCCGTCTCTGGCCACCACCTCCAATATTTTCCGTAAAAACAGACAATACTTCTTATCTTTAAGCTAAAAAGTTGTAGAATTTTATGATGATAAAATCTCATAATGTTAATCATACAAATTTTTATAAGAGTATTATATGTTTTCAAGAAATAGAATTACAGAAGAGACAGCCCTTTTTGCTAGTGTAGCCAAATGGCTTTTTTTATCTACTATTATAGGCTTAGTTGTTGGTGCCGGTGTTTCCATCTTTTTAAAAATTATACAATACTTTATAGATCGACAAGGCTTACTTCCGTTTCACTATTACTTTTTCCTACCTATAGCTCTTTTGATTTCTGTTTATTTAGTTATGAAATTTGCTCCGGATGCAGAAGGACATGGTACAGAAAAAGTTATTCAAGCTATTCATGAAAGAAGCGGTAAAATCGATGTATTGGTCATACCTGTCAAAATTTTAGCTACTATCATAACCATAGCCGCAGGAGGATCAGTCGGTAAAGAGGGTCCAAGTGCCCAAATAGGTGCTGGAGTCGCTTCAGTAGTAGCCGGTTTTTTAAAATTTAGCAATGAAGACAGAAAAGCTATAGTAATATGTGGTATAAGTGCAGGATTTGCCTCAGTCTTTGGGACTCCTATAGCAGGTGCAGTTTTTGGGGTAGAAGTTTTAGTCGTAGGTTCTATCTTATATAGTGTACTCCTGCCCTCTTTCATAGCAGGTTTCGCCTCTTTTTTAGTTTCTGAAACCATAGGAACTCCATATATCAGTTTTCATTTTGATTTTTTCCCAAAGTATGGATTAAATGAAGTACTTTTTATAAAAGTTGTGATTGCAGGAATTTTATTTGGTCTTATCTCAGACTTAACCATAACTTTTGTTCATGGTGTAGGAAAGTTTATAAAAGAAGAATTGCCTGTAAATTTTATACAAAAAAGTATAATAGGTGGTCTTTTTTTAGTGGGTCTTGCATTGATGTTTGGAGATCAGTATCTTGGTCTTGGCATGGCACAGATAGGAAATAGTATCAATAATGCAACAGGAGGAGGAACACATTGGTATGACTTCTTGTTAAAAATAGTTTTTACAGGTCTTAGTTTAGGATTTGGAGGCAGCGGAGGTGTTATAACCCCACTATTTTTTATAGGTTCAACAAGTGGACACACCATAGGTGCTCTCTTGGGCGGAAATGTACAGTTTTTCGCAGCTCTTGGACTTGTAAGCATCGTAGCAGGGGCTGCGAATACACCAATAGCAGCCACTATAATGGCACTGGAGCTTTTTGGCATACAAACCGCACACTATGCAGCCATATCATCCATCATAGCCTATCTTATAACAGGACACAGAAGTATCTATCCTTCTCAAATATTAGCTTTTAAAAAATCTCAATACTTAGAAGTACCGACTGGACATGATATAGAACATACAAAAGTAGTTGGCACACAATCAGTAACTTTAAATAAATTAAGAGAAAGATGGGGTTCAAAGAAAAAATTAAAAAAAGATGAGGACAATACTCCTAAAGAGTAATGAAACTTCTTATTTTTTTAAAGTCAGGGAACTCTTTTGCTACTTGCTTCCAAAATTCTTTAGAGTGATTTTTATGCTTTATGTGAGAAAGCTCATGTACTATTATATAGTCAATCTCTTCTAATGCAAGTTTAATGCACAAATAGTTAAAACTAAGAGTATTATCGCCCGTGCAACATCCGAGTCTTCTTTTTGTTTTTCTGAACTTTATCTCCTTGGGGTATAAACTTAGTTTATCACTATAGAATTTTATCCTGTCATTAAAAATCTTTTTTGCTTCTTTTTTATAAAATTCCTCAACTCTTTTTTCACAATCAGCAAAAGTATCTTTATAAAAATATTTAAACTCTTTTTTGTCAAACAAAAGATATGTTTTTTTACAATCTTGCTTATAAAAAAAGAGTGGGTATTTTTTACCAAGATAAAAGATAGAGCCTTTATTTATATATCTATTTTCTTTTGAAACTCTATTTTTTACCTTTTCGACACTCTTTATAACCCACTCTTTTTTTTGTTCCAATAATTTTACGGCTTCGTTTTTTCTATATGGCGAACTTTTTAAAATTACTTCACCGTTTTTACTTACTTGAATATAAATATTTTTTAGTTTCGGCTTGATTATATGAGTATAATCAAACTCCAAATAATTTTTTCGATATAATAACATGATGATATTATACCATAGGCAAGCAAATGACAAAGATTTTACTACTTGAAGATGACAAAGTTTTAAGTGAATCTCTTATAGAATTATTGGAGTGTGAGAATTTTGCCATTACTCATGTAAAAGACGGGGAAGAGGCGATCGATAAAACTTATGAACAAAAATTTGATATGTTCTTATTTGATGTAAATGTTCCTTTTATCAATGGTTTTGAATTATTGCGTAATTTAAGAGAAAGTGGTGATGAAACTCCTGCAATTTTCCTTACGGCATTGGACGATATAGCATCTTTATCTCTTGGCTTTAAATCCGGAGCTGATGATTACATAAAAAAACCTTTTGATTTTGATGAACTTCTTGTACGGATTAAAGCGATCTTAAAAAGGCAATACAACACTTATGACAATGAGATAAAGATAGATAAGTTTTGTTTTATAATAGATAAAAATGAACTCTATTATGATAATAACTTTATAGCGATGACTCCTTATGAGTTAAAATTGACACTACTTTTTTTTAAGAACTTGAATAAAACGATAAGTAAAGAATATATTTTTGATGAGCTATATTACAACAAAGATGTAGGTAGTGGAGCGTTAAGAGTACATATCAACAAATTGCGAAAGATAGGGCTTCCCATAGTAACTATAAAAGGTATTGGATACCGTCTTGCTTCATCATAAAAAAACAGCTTTTTTGAAGTTTTTTATAATATACTTTTTAAGTGTTGCGATTTTAATACTTATTGCCGGTTTTTTTTATTTTAAAGAGATAAAAGGACAACTTTTAAAGGCTGAGAATTTCTCTTTAATAGAGTATGCAAGACGAATAAAAAAAGGTGAAAATATAGAAAAATTTAAAAGTATGTTTCATCATAGTTATATAAAACAAAATGGAATTTACATAGATATAAAAAATTTTAAAATAACAAAAAATGAATTTATAAAATTTATCCCCACAAGACAAAAGTATTTATATCTTGTAATTTACAAATCAAAAACAAGATTTGAGCAAAAACTTTTTGATTTGAAATTAAAAATCATCCTAATTCAACTTTTACTTTTACTTATTTTTGCTATCGTCAGCTACTATCTGGCAAAAAGTGCATTAAAACCTTTGGAAGAAAGCATAGACACTTTGGACAAATTTGCAAAAGATTTGATACATGATATAAATACGCCTATAACTGCTATGAAACTAAATATAAAGCTTTTAGAAAAAAATCATCACACAAAAGAGACAAAAGCAATAAAAAGATTGAAAAAAAGCATAGAAACAATTTCAGAACTTAGAGAGAATTTAACAATTCTCTTAGAGAAAAAAACTTTTCAAGTAACCTATGTAAATATCTGTAATGTCGTAAAGGATGTTCTGCAACTTCATCAACCAAATTATCCTCATATAAACTTTAAATTATATTGTGATACATTATTTGCAAAAACAAATACAGATGCCCTTAAGCAAGTTTTACATAATCTCATCTCAAATGCCTGCAAGTATAACACTTTAGACGGATATGTGAAAATCTATGTGAAAAAAAATAGATTATATATTGAAAATAGCGGAATTGAAATAAAAGAGACAGGTAAAGTATTTAATAGAGACTATAGTCTTCAAGGCAGCAGCGGCATAGGGCTTGATATAGTCAAAAGACTTTGCGATGCTATGAATATTAAGATAGAAGTCAATTCCAATAAAAATGAAAATTGTTTTATCTTGATATTTTAACAAGGAAGTAAAATAACGATAAGCTAACATACATAGTGTATAATTACGCCATAAATTTACTATAAACCCAAGGAAAATAATGAAAAAAGTTATATTTATCATAGCAATAATTTTAATAAACGGAATTCTTTATGCAAATACACTGACTATAAAAGAGAGTATAAAAAAAACTCTTTTAAATCACCCAGACATAAAAAGTTTTATGCTTAAAATAAAACAGTCTCGAAAAAGTTATCAATCTGCAAATGCCGATAATTTACCTCAAATAAATCTCCAAGCAGGATACAATATAACTCAAACTTATCCAATTACATCAAATAATCATTTTAAAACTATAAATGATAACGGATGGAGTGTAGGAATATCTTTAAAACAAAAAATTTGGGATTTTAAAAAGACAAAGTACATGGTTGAAGCATTTAAATTTGATGAAGATATATCAAAATTGTCATTAAAAGAAGCAAAAATTTTACTAGCATACAAAGTCAAATCTCTTTATGAGCTCATGGTCGTACAAAAAGAGGCTATAAAAGTTAGAGAAAAAGACTTAGAATCAAAACAAGCATTGTATCTTCAAGCAAAAGCTATGGCACGACATGGGCTCAAAACAAAAGCTGATGAGAGTCGTTTTTTGTCTGCTTTTTACCAAGCAAAAGACAATTTAGCCATAGCCAAAACTTCATTCACAAAAGCTAAAGACTCGCTATCTTTGTATATGGGAGAAAAAATACCCAATGATGTAAAGCTTCAAATAAATATCATTAAACAAGATTTCAAGTATAATCCGAATATAGAAAAAGAGATACTAAAGAGTAATTATCAAATAAAAATACAAGAGCAAAATATACAAAAAAACAAGTTACTTCACAAATCATCTCAAGCTTCAAAGTATGGTTCTGTTAATTTAATTGCTTCATACAATAGACTTGGCACTTTAAATAATTATGACTCAAAACTCATCGGTTTAACACTTAGCATACCTTTATATAGTGGTGGAAGACTAAATGCACAAGAGCAAAAAGCCCAACTTGCTTTTGAGTTGGCAAAAGAACAAAAAAATTCAAAAATTTTAGAATTAAAAGATGAGATTGACGGTCTGTTAAATGATATAAAAGAATACAAAAAAACCATAAAGGCAAAAAAAGCACAATTATTTTCCGCAAATGAAACAAAAAAAGTTATAGAAGGAAGATACAAAGTAGGACTTGCAACCTATGTAGAAGTTTTAGATGCCATCTCGGTTATATTAAATTCAAAATTAGGGGTTTTAGAAGCTTATTATGCAAAAAGTATAGCAATAGCCAGACTTAAATATTTAAAAGGGGAATTTTAATGATAAATAAAATAGTAAAATATCTTGTAATCTTAGCAATAATAGGCATTGGTGGATTTTTATTTTATAATAAAATTTATATACCTAAAATCACTTACAAAACAACTCTTCCTAAAAAAGGAAATATAAGTGTTAAGGTATTTGGTATAGGAAATGAAGGTGCAAAAAATATATACTCTATAAATGCGGGAGTTAGTGCAAAGGTATTGTCCATACTAACTGATGAGGGAAGGTGGGTCAAAAAAGGTGACCTTTTGGTGGTAATGGATGAAGTTAATCTTCCGGAACTTTTAAAAGAGGCAAAGCTTGGGGTCAATAAAGCAAAATCCGACTTTATAGCATCACAAAAAGAGCTCAAAGTATTTTTAGCACAAAAATCACTTGCTCTTATCACATTTAAAAGATATGATAAATTAAAAAAACAATCTTTTGTATCTAAAGCTGAATACGATAAGGCAAAATCTGATTTATCACAGATAAAAGCACAAATAGAAGTCACAAAAGCCCGTATAAATTCTGCGAAAATAGGGATCAAAATAGCCAAAAAAGCAGTCGATTCTTTGCAAACGAGAATATCAAGATACAAAATCTATTCTCCGGTTAATGGGTTTGTTATATCTAAAAATATACAAACGCATCAAGCCGTACTCCCTAATCAAACAATTTTAGAAATAGTTGATCCTAAAACTGTATGGATAAAAACATATATTGATGAAAAAATAAGCACAGATATAAAAGTCGGGCAAAAAGCCATCATAACACTTCGCTCCAAACAAAATAAAAAATTTAAAGGCTATGTCAAAAGGATTGTAGCCCAAAGCGACCCTGTAACATTGGAAAGAGAAGTGGATGTTGCTTTTGATAAACTGCCTATTCCTTTTTACATAAATGAACAAGCCCAGGTTGTCATAATTACAAAACAATTTAAAAAACTATTGAGAGTTCCTGCAAACTTGATAGTATATAAAGATGAAAAACCCGGTATTTGGATAGTAAAAAACAATAAAGCACACTTCCAAAGTATAAAAATCATAGCAAGAGGCGAAAACTATATCGGAATATCAGGCATCAAAGATAATACTAAGTTACTAATTGCATCTCCAAAAAATAAACCTCTTAAAGAGGGTATGAGTCTGCATTTATGATAAATTTAGCTCAAAAAGATGTTTCTCATACTTTGGGTAAATTTATCGTTACCGCTATGGGTGTGGGAATGTTGCTTGGAATTGTGCTTATCATGATAGGAGTCTATCGAGGGATGATATCAGATGCCAAAGTGCTTATCAATGATATAGGAGCTGATATGTGGATAGTCCAGCAAAATACCTTAGGGCCTTTTGCAGAAAGTTCAAGAGTGCATGAAGACTTAAAAGATATAATCCGTGCAGTTAATGGCATAGACAAAACAGGGGCTTTGACTTTTCAAAATATACAACTTCCCACCGCTACTAAACCCATAAGAGTTACAGCTGTCGGTTTTGATCCTTATGGTAGCATTTCTCCTATAAACCCTTCAAGGATTATAGCAGGTAGAACTTTACGCAGAGATCATTATGAGATAGTAGTAAGTGATAAAACAGGTTTTAAACTAAATAATTACATACATCTTGGAAGGCACAGGTTTAAAGTTGTTGGCATAACTCACGGTACTGTAGCCTCAGGTGGTTCGCCACTTGTTTATATGAGTTTAAAAGATGCTCAAGAGTTACAGTTTTTATTCTCCAACAACCGTATTAGAAATGATAGATTAAGAGGGATAGTAAATAGAAATTCTCATTTGGTAAATGCAATAGTTGCAACTATAAGAACAGGTTACTCACCAGAAATCATAGCGAATGAGATAAGAAAATATCAACATAAAAGTGTATATACCCAGGCACAACAAACAGCTATACTTACCCAAAATGTTATCAAAACCGCTTCCAAACAAATTGGCATGTTTACAGCTATTTTAGTTGTGGTTTCCACTATCATTATATCTCTTATCATATACACTATGACTTTAGAGAAGATGAAAGAGATAGCTATAATGAAACTTATAGGTATCCCAAACAATATGATAGTTAAAATGATAGCTCAAGAAACTATGCTTCTTGGTGTTTTAGCTTTTATTTTCGGAAATATTTTTGCTCATTTGATTTATAATAAATTTCCAAAGAGAGTTGTTTTGGAAACTCCCGATGCATGGGGGCTTTTTATAGTTATAATCATCGCATCTGTTTTAGCTTCATTAGTAGCTATCAGAAAGGTCATAAAAGCAGACCCTGCTTCGGCAATAGGAGGATAGCATGAACAAACAGAGTATAAAAATTGAAAATATTGTAAAAAAATTCGGAAAAGGTGAAAGTGAAATAACAGTGATTGACGGGGCATCGTTTACTATAAACAAAGGTGAACTTGTTGCTCTTATAGCTCCTAGCGGGGCTGGAAAAACTACGCTTCTTATGATGATAGGGTGTGTTGAAACACCTACAAGCGGTATAATTTACATAGGCGATGAAAAAGTTTATGAAAATAAATGGCTGACTAAACAAACAAGAAAAATACGAAGAGAAAAAATAGGCTTCATTTTTCAAGCTCATTATCTTATACCATTTTTAAATGTTTTAGAAAATGTTACCCTGCTTCCTCAAACCAATGGAAAATCAAAAAAAGAATCAAAAGAAACAGCAATGGAGCTTCTTGATTATTTTGACATTGCCGGCAAAGCTTATGCGATGCCCTCTTCGCTCTCAGGCGGGCAAAACCAAAGAGTGGCGATAGCGAGAGCTTTAGCAAATAAACCAGAAATTATTTTAGCAGATGAGCCGACTGCCGCTCTTGATATAACAAGATCAATAGATGTTGTAAAAATGTTAAAAAAAATCGCAATAGATCAAAATGTTGCTGTTGTTATGGTAACTCACGATGAATCGATGCTTCCTTTGTGTGATAGAGTGCTGAAAATAAAAAATAAAAAAGTCATATCCGTAGATACTTCTGCCAATAAAAATATGATATAATTAAAAATCAATTTAGGAGGTTTATAATGGATAATAAGATAAAAGTTGTTTGCCCATATTGCAAAAAGATAAATGCAATTCCTAAAAATAAAGAGATTAAAAAAGCAAACTGTGGAAATTGTGGCAAATCTCTTTTAGAGACTCATCCTATCTCTATTGGAGATAATGATTTTGATAAAATTATACAAAATAGTGATATCCCTGTTGTAGTTGATTTTTGGGCTCCGTGGTGCGGACCTTGTAAAATGATGGCACCAAACTTTGAAGCTGCGGCAAAAAAGTTTCCGCTTAAAGCGGTATTTGTAAAAGTCAATACCGAGGAATATCCTTATTTATCTCAAAGATTTGGTATAAGAGGCATCCCCACTACCATAATCTTTAAAAACAAAACTGAAGTTCACAGAGTTTCCGGTGCACTTGATAAACATTCTATCATCAACACAGTAACTAATTTTATCTAAAAGGCTATGCGAATGAATACATTTTTAAAAACAATTAGTAGCGTCAATGATGAAACAAGAATAAGAATACTTAGATTTATCTATATAAATAAAAATATTTGTGTATGCGATATACAGACTTCATTTAGCATGATACAATCTCGCATTTCAAGACATCTTAACATTTTAAAAGAAGCCGGTTTTTTAAAAGTTAGCAGAAAAGGAAGGTGGGCATACTACAGTATAAGATCTCCACTTGATGAATTTAGGCAACATATTTTAAAAGAGATAGGATTTTTAGAACTTGATATACCGGATTTTAAAACAAAATGTGATATATAACTTTCCATGAAAAGAATAATTTTATTTTTAATGCCTGTTTTTTTATTTTTTAAATGCAATTTGAGCATCATCGCTCTAATCAACCTATCATATTAAATTTATGCAAAACCAAAGACTCTCTTATATCTTTGCTCTAAGTGCCGTGATACTGTGGTCAACAGTTGCTACTGCATTTAAAATATCTTTGAGAGTGCTATCTCCTGTTGAGCTTCTTTTATATTCATCTTTGACTTCACTTCTGTTCTTAACGACCGTGTTACTTGTAAAAAAAAAGATAAAAATCGCTTTTAATTATCTAAAAGAACATTTTATTCTTATTTTGGTACTCGGAGCTATAAATCCGTTTCTTTACTATCTTGTTTTATTTAAAGCTTATAACTTGCTTCCTGCTCAAGAAGCTCAGTCCATAAATTACACATGGGCATTAACTCTCTCATACCTATCTGTTATTTTTTTAAAACATAAACTTTCTGTTTATGACATTTTAGCAGGTATTATTGCATATTTTGGAGTTTTGATAATAGCAACCAAAGGAAATATTTTTACACTTCATTTTTCAAATAGTTATGGAGTTTTTTTAGCACTTTTTAGTACAATACTTTGGTCGTTTTATTGGATATTTAATACAAAATCAAAAGTTGATCCTGTTATAGGGCTGTTTTGCAACTTTTTAATCGGAGTTATATTAATACTTATTTATTTTATTTCATTTAGTCATTTTCAACCACTTAACATAAAAGCTGTATTGTCATCTGCGTATGTGGGATTTTTTGAAATGGGAGTAACATATGTATTATGGCTTAAAGCATTAAAATATAGCAAAAGCACAAGCAAAACAGCCAATTTGATATTTCTATCTCCTTTTTTATCTTTGATATTTATACATTTTATCGTCGGAGAAAAAATAGAAACTTCAACAATTATTGCACTTATTTTTATATTTTTAGGCTTGATAATACAAAGAAAAAAAGTAAAAATATAGTATAATTATCTGATTTTATGCACTTTTTTCTCGAAAAGCTCTTCTTTTCATAGCTTTAGTGCGTAAGGTTAGTCATTATAAAAAAGAGGATAACATGGAAATAATACTGAAACAAATCGATGAGTATAATAACAGATTACAAAAAGATATTTTAAATATTGTTGAAGATCAATCCATACCTTTAACAGAAAAAAACAGACTAATGGAGCCAATAGCTGATCAAAAAAAAATACTTACTTATACAAAAGAGTCTCTTTTAAAGATAAAAAATAAAAAATATGAAGCTAAATGCAGTATGTCGGAAGTTAACAATAAATAAAATTATGCTATAATTATTTCTTATTTCAAAATGGGGCACGATAATGAACTTAAATAATGAACAAATGCTAAAAACTATGCTTGAAATGCAACAAACATTAAATGATGATACAAATGGAAAAGGATGGGAAAGCGGATACAATAAATATGACCGTATAATCAGCTGGAAAAGATGTATTTATATGGAGTGTACCGAGTTGATAGACAGCTTCACATGGAAACACTGGAAAAATATAAATGGCTCTCCTGACTGGCAAAATATACAGATAGAAGTTATTGATATTTGGCACTTTATTATGAGTTTGGCGCTTGAATATTATCACAATAACAAAATAGGCGGAATTGATGAAATCACCTCATATATTATGGATAACAAAAGCTTTAAAACATTTTGCAAAGAGCCAAAAAATATAAAAAATGTAAATCAAATGGAAATCATCAATCAAGTAGAAAGAATTATACATATAACCTCAGGGATACACAATAATCCTTTTGAGATGATTTTAAGCGAGTATTTTACAGTAGCTCACAACTGCGGTTTAAACTTATATTCACTGTATAAAGTTTATGTTGGAAAAAATGTACTAAATAAATTTAGACAAGATAACGGTTACAAAGAAGGAACATATAAAAAATTATGGGGTGATGTCGAAGATAATATCACTATGAATAAGATTATTAATGAACAGCCAAAAATTACTCCAAATCAATTATATAAAGAATTGGAAAAAGCATATCAAAAGATAGCATGAACACACTAAAAAAGAGTCTGGAAGATTTTTTTACACTAAAATTTTTACTTCTTTCAACTCTTCCTTTTTTAATCTCTTTTTTGGTATTTGGAAGCTTTTTTCTCTATAGCGGCAGTGAATTTATTAATTTCTTAAATTCAAACGGCAATAACTTTACAAATATTAATCCTGACATCCATCCTATTGTTAATTACATATTTACCTTAGCTCTTGTAAAGTGGGTATTGATAACTTTTTTTTATCTTTTCGGTACTATTTTGATAGTGCTTTTTTCAGTCATTATCGCTATTATTGTCATAGGCTTTTTTACACCATACATTGTAAAAACCTTACAGAAAAAATACTATCCCAATTTTATAAGAGGAGAGATAGATTTTGGCAAATCTGTATGGTTATATGTCAAAACTGTCAGTATTTTTATATTTCTTATATTTGTTGCAATCCCACTTCTAATAGTACCGGGGGTAAACTTTTTTATATTTAATATACCTTTTTACTACCTTTTTCACAACCTCTTGATTATAGACATAGGCTCAAACATAGAAAATTACAAAAGATATACACTCATAACCCAAAAAGAGAAAAAAAGCTTCATAGCAACTACTTTGATATTTTATATAATCTCGCTAATACCCATTTTAGGACTCTTTTTTCAAGTTTTTTTCGTAATATATCTAACCCACTTGTTTTTTGAAAAAAGCATACAAAATACCGGTTAAATTAGACCAAAACTATCATAAGCAATAAAGATAAATTTTTATATTTTGTGTTTTAATACTCCTTCAAAAATCTTTGTGCTAAGCTCTATCCTCTGTTTGAAACTGCTTTTTAATGCTCTTTCTTTTTTTGTGTGATCTCCATCTCCAAAAGGACCAAAACCATCAAGTACAGGTACCCTTTGGGAAGCTACTATATTTGCATCACTGACTCCGCCTCTTTTTTCTTTAAGTAGCTTTTTAGTGATAAATTTTTCTATATTTTCTAAAAATTCACTTTGCTCTTTAGTCGGTTGCATTACATCTCTTTGTATTCCACCACTAAGAGTTGATCTGGTACCTTTTACATAACAAGTTGATATGATTTTGTTGATCTCTTTTACAAGTCTATCTCTTTCATTTGTATTTGTGTATCTTATCTCAAAAGTCATTTTTGCATGAGGAGATATAGTGTTTGCACCAACACCTCCTTCTATCTTACCCACATTTAAAGTTGTACCTTTTTTCGTATCAGTCAGTTTCACTAACTCTTGAAGTTTGTAACTTGCTTCTAAGTTTGCATCAACCCCCAAAGCATAGTTGTTGCCTGCATGTGCTGCTTTGCCTTTTATATCTACATAAAAAGTCCCTGCACCTTTTCTGGCAATTACCACTTCCATATTTTTCCCAGCAGCTTCATATACAAGTGCATAGTCATACTCTTTTGCCACTTTGGAAGTAACAAACTTAGAGTCGTCACTTCCCCCTTCTTCATCACTTACCAATAAAAAATCAATATTTTCAATCTTGCCAAACTTATGAAAGATATTTCTAAGGGCTTCAATAGCTACGATATTACCACCTTTCATATCACAAACTCCAGGTCCATACACCCAAGTCTCATCTTCACTATATTTTTCAAATATATCTTTTGGAAAAACTGTATCCATATGACCCAAAAGAAGCAATTTTTTACCCTCTTTTTTTGGTGAGGTAAAAAGTAAATGATTACCTATATTTTCTCTTTTGTATATTTTATATTCGAACCCCAAAGGGATGAGTTTTGTTATATAAATTTCTCCATTTTTATCAACTCCTACTTTATTCTCGGTATAAGAATTTATCTCCACAAGTTGTTTTAACTCTTTAAAAAATTTCATATTATCACTCCTGCTTGAGCTATTTGGCTTTGATAATTATACTAAATTTCAGTATAATTCATAATTAACTGATCTTAGGAGTTATATCATGAGGCGAACTGTCGGTATCTGGATGTATAAAAACGGCGGCGGAAAAGAGGTAGAAAAAAAAATTGTTTCCAAACTCAAAGAAAGAGATATAAATGCGATCACTGATTTGAATTTGAGAGATGCTATAGTTATTGGTCAAAATATTTATATAGGCAATGTTTTGCTTAATGATTTGGATCTATTTTTCAGCTACAACGCAGGTGAACAAACTCAATATCAAGTTTATATGTACAAAATTTTAAATACTCTTATTCCTATGATAAACTCTTATGAAGCATTTGAGCTTACTGAAGATAAATTTCAAACAACATTTACTTTAAAAAACAACGCAATTCCTACAACTGATTTTAGACTTTGCCATAGAGATGACAAAAAACACTTAAAAGCGTTTATAAGAGAGTGGAAGAAGATGGTTTACAAACCGGTTGACGGCTGGGGAGGAGTTGGACTTACCAAGATAGAAAATGAGGCAACGCTGGATGTTCTTATGCCTTTTTTAAACCAGGCGGATTTGAGATTTTTATATCTTGAGAGATTTATAGAATATGATAATACCGATTTTAGAGTCGATATAGTAGATGGCAAATTTATCTCATGCTATGGTAGAAAAGCAGGAGATGGGGATTGGCGAACAAATGTAACTAGTGGTGGTACTGTATTTTTAAGAGAAGCAGATGATAAGTTGATAGATTTGGCAATAAGTGCAACTAAAGCAACAGGACTTGATATAGCAGGAGTCGATATCATATATGATAAGAAAAAAGAAGAGTATATAGTCTTGGAAGTAAATGGAATACCAGCTTTTGCTACCCCTGAGCAAGAAAAAATGGGACTTGATTTTAATGATAAAAAGATAGAAAAAATAGTCGAACTGATAGATAGAAAAATAAAACAAAAGGAAACAAATGAGTAAGAAAAAATTACCAAAACTCGGATTTTTGTATTTGGATTATGTACTTAGGTTTTTTGACCATTCCAACTTTAGAGGATGGCCTGACAAGATAGAGAGTGTGACTTATCATTGGAAAAATGATAAAGACAGATTTATAAAAGAAGTTAAAAAGAAAAAGATTGATGTACTCATAGGCAATATCCCTGCAACTGCTTATGAAACTTTTAGAGAGATTGCAAGAGAATTGCCCGGTGTAAGATTTATCCCCTCTTTGGATACTCAATTTTCCAATAAATCAAAAGAGAATGTTACAAGATTTGCATGGAAATACCACTTGCCAATCCCAAGAACTCATATATTTTATGATAGAGGCAAGGGGTATAAATTTTTAGAAAAAACAAAATATCCAAAAATCATAAAAAGAAGCTACGGTCCTTCAAACTATGGCGGTTATTTCGTACATAAAGTTGACAGTAAAAAAGAGGCTGTAAAACTTTTTGATAAGAAAAAATATCACCCTATGTATATACAGGATTTCATACCAATGCAAGCTGATATCAGAGTCATGCTAATAGGCCACAAACCTGTATGTGCTTTTTGGAGAAGACCGCCTAAGGGTGAATGGCTTACAAATACCTCTCAGGGCGGGAGTATGGATTATCAAAATGTTCCAAAATCTGTTCTTGATTTAGCAGTTAAGACAAGCAAGGCAGCAAAAGCTGAATACTGGGCATGCGATATTGCTTATGGCAAAGATTCCAAAGTAAGGATACTCGAATGTGCGACAGCGTTTGCGGCATTTCCTTATGTAAGAGACTGGATAGGAGAATACTTGATGTGGAGTTTAAGTAGTAAAACTTTGAGAAAACCTCATATTCCTATGTTTAACTGGGAAGAACTCGGCAAAATAGACAGTTCACTTTTAAGAACTATGAGACATATAAATTTTGGAAAATATTCTCCAAGTTTTGATGGAGCATATTTTGGGAAAAAGAAAAAAACTTTTGGAAAAGAGAAAGTATATCTTCATAAGCTTGATAAAAAATATCAAATGTTTGATGTGAGAAAAAAACTTTTTGAAGAGTGGCCGAGTGAAACTTGGAATTTTCAAGATAGATTTGCGTTAAAGAGCATAAAGTCTATGAAAGTAAAAAATCTTAAAAGAGAAAAGACTCCTTTTGCAAGTGGAGATGAAGCATCTAAAAAGATACGATTAACCCATAAAGAGATACACAAATTCTTAACTTCTGTAAAAGGCATAGGAGAGAAAAAAGCAAAAGCTATACTAAATGATTTGAAACATTCAAAGATAGTGCAAACTCTACAGTTTGAACCTGAAGCGCTCCTTGAGATAAAAGGTATTTCTAAAAGTATTGTTGATTCTCTTATGAAAAAATGGAATGAATTTTTAGAAAAAAGGAATAAATAGTTGAAAAATCAATATCTTTCCTATGATGAAGGCACAAAACTTTTAAAAAATTTATCTGATAAATTTCCAGATATTTTACAAGTAAAAAGCATAGGCAAAACTCATGAAAACAGAGATATTGTTTTAGCAACTTTATCGTTTGATATAGAAAATGAGAGTACAAAACCGGCACTGCTTTTTACAGGAACCATACATGCAAGAGAGTGGATAGGACATGAGCTATGTTTAAAATTTATAACATATATTTTAAATAATTTTGATACAAATCCCCAAATAAAAGAGTATTTAAAAAGATCTACTTTATATATGGTACCTTGCCTAAATCCTGACGGATTTGAGTATTCAAGAAAGCACTTTTCATTTTGGAGAAAAAACAGAAAGAAAAACAAAGACGGCTCTTATGGAGTGGATTTAAACAGAAATTTTTCCATAGGCTTTGTTAAAACTTCTCAAATGAGCTCAAATGTTTATGGCGGTGAAGAAGCATTTAGCGAACCTGAGACAAAAGCTATAAAAGAGTTTGTCGATACTCATAATAATATAACCATTGCACTTGATTATCATTCGCAGGGAAATGTATTTTTTCCAGCTCATAAATTTCGACACGAACAAGAGATAGATGGAACAGATCTTAACACAATATGTGCTAATATGAGTGAAAAAATACACAAAGTAACAGGTAGAAACTATGGTATACACAGAGGCAAACCACCTGCTAAACTCATAAGCGGAAGCGGTAGAGAGTACTATTACTCAAAAGGCATCAAAGCTATCGTTGTAGAAGTCGGTACTAAAAATATACCAGATTATATGAAAGTTATGAGTAGCAGTATCAATGAAAACATTCCCGCACTCTTAGAAGCTTTTAAAGAGACTATCAATTACTCTTCATTAGCTCCTAAAAGAGTTGATAACTTTACCATACAATGTGTAGAAGAGACTTTTTTAAAACTCCGGTGGGATTATGAATTAAGAAATGATATTTATTTTGAGATTTATAGAAATACAAAAGATAAAGCCTCTTGCGAAATCCAAAACATAGTAGGCATAACAAAAGAGCACACTTTTAAAGACATTGAGTTAGAGTCTGCCACCACTTACTACTACACCATAAGAGCGGTAAACAAACAAACAAATTTACGATCTCCTTTTGCTCCTGTTGTAAAGGTAAAAACTGGTTTGGAAAAAGATGAATTTTCAAAAATGTTATTTGCCTTAAAAAACGAGACAGGCTATGTCGGAGAAAATATGAATGAGACAAATAGATCTCATTTTGGCAATAATTCACTTTTTGTCGGTATAAACAAAACAAAAGGTATATGCAACGCACTTATTTGCTATGATACAAGTTCCATTCCAAAAAATGCCATCATAAAAAAAGCAAGACTTCATCTTTATCCCATGAACAGAGTTGCGGCAAAAATAGAAAGATTTGGTGAGTGGAATTTGAGCTTGCTTGATAATGATGACATAAATGATGTGGCTGATTTTGCTCAAGTAGAAAATGCACCTTGTATCCAGGTTATAGGTGATGCTATCAAGTCTCAGTCTTTAACTCAGGGTATATGGAATTATTGGGAATTTTCCTCTTACCAATGCTCCTTGCTCCAAAAAGAACTCATAAAAAACAAAGCAGTTTTTAGAGTTGATGGACCAAAAACACTGCCTTATGGCGAAGATTCTCAAATGATGCAGTTTGATATAGGATACGGAAACTATGGAGGTGGACTTCACTACCGTCCTATGCTCGAAATCAAATACACAATACCTTCACAAAAAATAGAAATAGAACCAAATATTGCCGAATCTATTAGTCAAAACCTTAAAAAATCCCAGTTTGAAAGCGGATACAATAAAGATGGCAATAAAATCTATGGGCATTTAGAGTATGATCTCTCAACTCTTCCAAGTTCATGTACGACAGTTATAACAAGAGCATATATAGAACTTAGCAATCAAACAGTTTACACAAAATCAAAAGGTATAAGTTTTTATCTTGAACTCTTGGATAATGATATTATTTTAAGTTATGAAGATATAAAAAATAGAGAAAGAGTAGAATATATTGGTTATGAAATAAGAGATGTTGATCTTAAAAAAAGAGAAAAACATTATTTTATATTTGACACCCTCTCAAAATTATCACTTGAAAATATCCATGCAAACAGCAAAAGACTTGAAATCATCATAAAACCAACTTCAACTCAAAGTAATGTAAAAAACAGAATAGTTAAGTGGGGTATAAAGCCAAAATTAATCATAGAATACATAAATAGGAGAAAAACACCTGTATCCAAAGTAACTAATCTTGCAAACAAGATAGACAAAGGGAGGATAAAATTATCATGGAAAAACCCAAAAGATGAAGATTTCATCGGAGTTTATGTTGTCAGAAACTCTTTTCATCCTCCCAAAAACTTTATGGATGGTGTTAAGATATACGGCGGAAAAGATGATTATACTTATGATACATTCGGCTCACTTGATAAAGAGAAATATTATAGTATTTTTACTTATGATAATGTACCAAATTACAGCGAACCTGAGATTTTACATTTCGTACCTTGACTTAAGAGGCCACTGTGCAGTGGTCTCTTAAACTTTCATCCAGCCATGCATTTTTTTGGCTGAGATGATATGGGTCTTTTTAAAAGTATCTATTTCATTTATAGCTACAAAGTTTATTTTCTCAAGAAGTTTTATTAACTCATCTGGATCACTTTTAGTAAAAATAAAAATATTTCCGGCATTATTTGTAACTCGGTAAATTTTTTTTAATATGTCATGATTATCTTCCAAGCTGTAAGAAAAAAATATAAAATCATATAAAATAGAATGAAGATTATATCTTTTATCTTTAAAGCTGAACTTTTCAACTTTAACAAAAGGAAAATGGCTTAAAGATAACAAATCTCCTTCTATATCTTTTACGTATAAATTGATTTCATTTTCAATACAAAATTTTATAAGACTTGGGCTTATATCTACTTGTTTATCATGTATTAGGCAGATATTTTGTCCTGGATATAAAGGAATAACAGTAAATAACTCTTCAATATGTGTCATATTTCATATAATTCTCTAAACATATAAGCTTCTACAATCTCTTCAATAGTTTTTTGAAAAGATGCGACAAGCACCTCAATACCCTCTTCCAAAAATTCTTCGATATTTTCATCTTTATTTTTTATGATTACAAAATCAATCAATTTTTCAATATCATTCTTTGTTTTAAATATATCAATATACTCGATATTTCCATTACTTAAAGAGATAAATGCCCAAGCTTTTACATTACTTAAATTTGCTATATTTGCTGTACTTTTTTCTTTTGAATCTATTGGGATTAGTATATTCAATCTTTTTCCTCTGATCTGATTATCTTGATTTTTTCACCTTTTTTGAAGCCATTTTTTCTATCTTTATAGTTTTCAACCGCAGCCAAAAAAGCATGCATAACCAAACGAGGCTTTTCCTTATC
>JALWUQ010000073.1 GCA_026993075.1 Campylobacteraceae bacterium | reverse complement strand
ATAAAATGACCTTTTTATACAGACAGTTATTTTATCTAAAAAGAGTAGGTTGGGTTTTTTTGATATGATTTATGACTTCAATTATTTCGTCAACTCCCATTTCTCCTTCTTCGTCTTCGTATACTTCATCTATCGCATTTAAGTAAATTTCGATAGAGTTTTTTAAATTTTCTTTTTTAAATCCTGCAAAATATAATGCAACTTCTAACATGTCTACTAACTGCATAGATAACTCTTCTATTTCGCTCTCAGCTTCTTTTAGTTTATTTTGTACCATTTTATTTCCTTACTTTTTTTATTGCATCTTCTACTTGTTTTTTAATATTATCATATAAAAAACTATCTTTAAAACTTTTAATGATTCCACCACTTGCATTTGCATGTCCTCCTCCTCCTCCAAGTTCTCCAGCTATAACACTTACATCAACTTTTCCATTTCCTCTCAGGCTTATATTTCTTCTGCTGTTTATATTTAAAAAAAAGTCAAAATCTGGGTTTTTAACCAAAAAATCATTGCCTATGACAGAAACATTTGATATAGAATAAGTTAATATACCTTTTGCCCCATTATAATCAATACTCATTTGTTCTTTTTTATTTGTAAGCAAAGTAACTATATATTTGGAAACTAAATTATCTAATGTATCATCTACGCTAAAACCTTTAAAAAATTTCTTTTTTAATTTATGAAGTGCATTATCGAGTGCTATATTTGCTTTGGTTTGATCATAATACTCATAGGAATTTTCAAGCATGCTGAAAATATATTCATTGTTTTCTTTTGCAAACATAACTCTGTTGACCTCTTTTGCATCACTAACCAACTTTAAACAAACTTTTCCAAGTTCAAAATATTTATCTTTTGATAACCATATATCTATAGCATTTGTAATATTGGTAAATTTGGATAATTTTTCATTTTTTGTAAATTTTTTTGAAAAATAATCATAAGTAATTTTTGTAGCACACCTTTTTTCATCTAAAAAATACCAATCAAATTTATTTGCACATGTGATTCCTGTTTTGTGATGATCCAGTAAAATGAGCTCTATATTTTTATCTTCATTTTTTACTTTATCGTCTAAGAAATTAGCTTGTTCTAAAGAAAGGTTTAAATCTGTTATTAAAATAATATTTTTTTCTTGATTATCTATTTTGATATCATAAAAGATTTGTTCAATTTTCTGTGTTATTTCATTTCCATAATTTGAATTATAAAAATTTATATTTTTATAATATTCTCTTGTGATCATTTGACAGCCGTAACCGTCAAGATCTATATGTGAGAGATGGTATAATTTCATATTTTTCCTTTATAATTTTTCAATTTCAACTGTATCAATAACTTCAAAGGTTACATTAGGATCTATTTCTGCATGACTTAGTACAACAACATCAAGTCCAAATTTCTCAAATATATCTTTTATAGATTTTCTAAGAAGTGGATCAACTATCAAGATAACAGGAGCTATTCCTTTTTGCAAAATTTTTGCTGCTTCATTACTTATTACCTCTATTAGTGCATTTATTTGCCCAATATTTAAGAGTAAATCCCTGATACCGTTTTTATCGTTTAACTTATCTAAAAGTTTTTGTTCTGTCGCAGTATTAAATGTTATCAGTTTCAATACACCTTTGTCATCTTTGTATAGATTTGTGATGACCCTGGAGAGTTTTGCTCTTATTTGTTCAACTATGATATCTATATTTTTTGTAACTTCTGCTACATCGCTGATGCTTTCGAGTATAGTAAGCATATCTCGTATAGGAATTTTTTCATGCAATAAAGATTTTAATACTTTTTGAATTAACCCTATATTTGCAACTTTTAAGCAATCATCAACAACGACTGGATAATCTTTTTTAACATTTTCAACAAGCGTGTTAACTTCTTGGCGGGAAAGTAAATCTTCCGCATATTTTTTGATGAGTTCGCTCATATGTGTCGATACAACTGTGGCTGGATCTATGACAGTATAGCCTTTCATAATGGCATCATCTTTTTGGTTTGCATCTATCCATATAGCTTCAAGTCCAAAAGCCGGCTCTTTGGTTGGGATTCCTTCTATGTCTTCTGTTGATAAGCCACTATCCATAGCCATAAATTTATCTGCATATATGGTTCCTTTGCCTATTGAGATACCTTTTAATAATATAGTATACTGGTTTGGATCCAAA
Organism: Campylobacteraceae bacterium; assembly: GCA_026993075.1. Taxonomy (GTDB): domain Bacteria; phylum Campylobacterota; class Campylobacteria; order Campylobacterales; family JALSKU01; genus JALSKU01. Next base: position 37,895 of record JALWUQ010000073.1, on the reverse strand, counting down.
TGAAGATTGTCTCTTATTCTTATCTGAGGTATCAAAAATCCATAGTCTGTTGCTATCTTTTTTCTCATATTTTTTATGCGAGAAAGTATATCTCCACCTTGATTAGGATCAGCTAATTTAACAAGTTGATAACCAAGGTCTAATTCTAAAATTTCCTGTTTTAAGATATCTTCCAGATTCTTTTCTTCTATCTTTTTTTCTTCTTCCGGACTTAGGGCTTGAGTATCTGTGATATTTTCTGATTGAGTTTGAATGGTCCCATTTATTTGCTCATCTTTACTTATTTTAATAAAGTAACCAAGTGCTAAGAATAAAAATCCTACTACCAGTAAGGAAATAGTTGGAAGTCCCGGAACCAAAGCGAAAACTATTAAGATAAAACTAACAATATATAAGGTTTTTTGTTCATTAACAAGTTGATTTATTATACCTTCGGCAAAATTCTCTTGCCCGCCACTTGATCTTGTTATAATAATACCTGTTGCGGTTGATATGATAAGAGCTGGTATCTGTGATACCAACCCGTCACCGATAGTTAATATTGTAAAAGTTTTTGCACTTGCAGAGAGGCTCATATTGTATTGGAACATGCCTATTAAAAATCCACCTATTATATTGATGATAGTTATGACTATACCAGCTATCGCATCACCTTTTACAAACTTGCTAGAACCATCCATTGCTCCATAAAAATTTGCTTCCTGGATAATGGACTCTCTTCTTTGTCTTGCTGTTTTTTCATCTATCAATCCGGCATTTAAATCCGCATCTATTGCCATCTGTTTACCAGGCATTGCATCAAGAGTAAATCTTGCCGCAACTTCCGCAACTCTAGTGGAACCTTTGGTTATAACTATAAAATTAATAAGTACTAAAATAGTAAATACTATTACGCCTATAACATAATTTCCTCCGACAACAAACTGTCCAAAACTATCTATTATACTACTAACGGCTGCTGGACCCTCATGACCCTTACTCAAAATCATTCTTGTTGTTGCAATGTTTAAAGAGAGCCTGTACAGCGTGATTATGAGTATAAGTGTTGGAAAAGTTGTAAGATCGGTTGGCTTGGGAACATAAAGTGATACAAGTATAATCAAAACTGAAATAGAAATAGAAAGTGTTAAAAAAAAGTCTAAGGCATAACTTGGAAGAGGGACTATAATTATAGCTAAAATAGCTATAATAAAGGCCACTATGGTTAAATCTTTTGTTTTACTTAAAATACTTATAAAAGGAGAGAATATCCCTAAATATCTTCTTTTTCTTGCAGACATTTACATCATATCTCTTAAAGAAATTTCATTTAAAAAATTATCTATTTTTATCTGCAGCCTGTTTAACATAGGCCATATTGAGCAAGTTTCTGCTCTGCTACTCTTGCAAGATTCCTTTGACGGAGAGCATTCAAAGACTATCGGAGTCTTTTTTTCAGCATATTCGATAACATCTTTTATAGAAATCTCTTCAGGTTTCTTTGAAAGCTTAAATCCTCCCTTTGCACCTTTGTGGGATGTGAGAATATTGCCTCTTGCAAGACTTTGTAATATTTTTGCTAAAAAACTTTTTGAAATATTCAGTTTCTTTGAAAGCGTATCAACATCAATAGGATAATCTTCCTTTGATATCAATATAAGAGAAAGTAGAGCATATTCACTTGCTTTTGTAAGTAGCATAATACTCCTTGTTAATTAAATAAGAGTAATATTGTACTAAATATTTTCTGTTCTTTATATTAATTTATGTTTTTTTTTGTATAATTCCAATCCTATTAGGTTTAAATTGATATTTTAAACTTAAAATTTACCAATCAGGAGGTCATCATGGCTTTGGATTCGGCGAAAAAGATGGAAATCATCAAAGAATTTGCCAGAAAAGATACAGATACAGGTTCTACTGAAGTTCAAATAGCACTTTTAAGTGAAAGAATTAAGTATTTAACAGAACATTTGAAAGTTAACAAAAAAGATCATAGTTCAAGACTGGGTCTTTTAAAGCTTGTAGGTCAGAGAAAAAGGCTTTTAAGATATCTTAAAAGAAAAGATTTTGATACTTATACAAAAGTTATCACAGCTTTATCAATAAGAGATAAATAACAATACGAGAAGCTAAGGACTTTAGCTTCTCACTCACAATTCATAATATTTTCCGTATAAAATTTCGTAAAAAAAGTTACAATATTCAATTTTATTGTAAAAAAATTAGATATTTAAGTTAAAAAAAATATTTATTTTCATATAATATACATTTAATCGTATAATTTAAGAAAAAAACGGTGTTTTAATGGAAATAAATGATATATTTAATTTACTTCACAATGCCATAGAAGCTCAAAATTTTGGGAAGAAAATCAGCCAAAAAGAGATGGCGAAAAAACTTGGGGTTTCTATGAGGACATATCAAGATTGGAGACTAGGCAATTCAAAACCCCAGGCAGTTATGTCTGTGTTTAAGCTGCTTTCATTGCTTGATGATGATGAAGTGCTTAGAGTTGTAAAAAGAATAAAAAAAGAGATAAGGTGAGAATATGGCTGTAACTTTAAGTGAAAATGAAAAAAAAGCACTTAGCGAGCTTTTTACTTCAATTCAGGATAAAAAAAATCTTTTTTGTAAAATAAAAGATGTTATGAAAAATATTAAAAAATCTTTGAAGATTTTTTTGAAGTTAAAAAAGTCACCAATTAACTGATATCTTTTAGTCTCAATGACAAAATAAATGAGATAAATAAAAATACGAGTGTAACTCCATACAGCCAATTATAATTTAAATATTCTACTATGATGCCTCCTGGAACAGAAAAGAAAATACCGATTGAGGATATATTTGTTTGAAGTGCAACATAAACAGGTCTTTTTTCTTCTGGGGCCAAGATAAGTATAAGGTTTCCAAAACTCAATCTCAATCCATCAGTAGCTATTCCTAAACAGAAAAATATAAGATAATAGGCATATATGTTGCTTTTTGTTATTAAAGCTAAAGTTATGGCAAAAATGAGTACTAAAGTTGAAATGTTAACTATGATTCTATTTCTACCACTTGAAGAAAGCTTTCCCCATAAAAAGTTACTAAGCATTGCACCTATCATCTGCACAGAGATAAATATTCCTATATCTGTACCACTTAATGAGATGTATTTTTTTGCTTGAAGTATGATAAAAGGCATTGAAAGCATGTATGAATATGAAAAAAGATATGAAAATATTTGGTTGGTTAAATATCTGTCATTTTTCAATAATACAAAAGAATTTCTTAAAAATTGTTTGAAGCTTGATTCTTTTTGTAAAATTTTTTCTTTTTTGGGCTCATCAATTGTAGAAAAAGCTAAAAATCCAAAACCCATAAACATAGCACTTATTATAAAAAGATATCCATAACTTTCAGGAGCAGTAAAATGATTTAAAACCCAGCCTGCGGCAATACCGCTGAGGATTGAGCCAAGACCTGTAAAAAATTGTCTGTAAGCCATAGTAAAACCACGAAATTTATGTGTAAACATTTTTGCCATTATTTCTCTAAAATAAATGGCACCAAAACCAGCAGAGAGACTAAAGAAGAAAAGCCCGAGTCCTATAAAAAAAAGTGTTAGATTTTTTGATCTATTGCCAATAAGTAAAATAGAAAATCCAATACTAAACCATGCCAAGAACCTTACAAAAAAAACTCTCCTGAGAAATGGCAAAACTATCATAAAGCTTTGTGCGTAAAAAGCTGCAAACATTTGTACAAGTATTGCTCCTCCTCTTAAAAGTGCAACAAAAAAACCAACAAGAACAGAACTTGAACTAAAGTGATGTACTATAAGAGGGAGTATAGTAGAAGGTTCAGCAATTGCTGTGCCTATACCTAAAAAAAATCCATGAGTTACATTTTTAATATGATTGGAGAGGCTATTTATTTTAACTTTTTTCAACTTTATCCTTTTAAAAGATCATAAGTGCCTAACTTTGTTAGGCACTTATTGTACCATTTTACATCTTAAATAAACTGTATTAAAACATTTAGTCTTGTTGGCTCAATAATATTTATTTAAATTTTTTACATAAAATACTTGACATTAATACACTCAATGTTGTATAATTCCATTAGCAAATGAGTTGAGTGAGTGCTTGAAATGGTTTATGCCTTTGAAAAGGAGAAGTTTTGGGGAAAAAAGAGATTATCTTAAATACTATTATTGAGGAGTATTTGAAAAATAGTGCCCCGATAGGCTCTAATGAGTTGAAGAGTAAAATGGATATAGATATATCTTCATCAACAATAAGAGTATATTTTAAGAAATTATCATATGAAGGTATCTTAAAACAACTTCATACAAGTAGTGGGCGTATTCCCACTTGGACAGCACTTAAAAGATATTGGGAAGAGTATTTTATCAATATTGATGATTTACGAATAGACAATATTGGTGAGTTGAAAAGGTGGGTTGGTAACTTTGATATTTATTGTATGTTGCAATATGTTGATGAGTACAGGCTTAGTGAAATTATAAATGTAAATGATAGATTTTTACTTATAGTTTTTGAAAATAATAGTATTGTTTTGGAATATAATGAAAAAGTCGAGAAATTTTTGATTAATTTGATAGGATATGACATAAATAGAGTTAAAAATATTTCTGTCAATGTTGGATTGTACGAGCTTAGAAAAAAAATAGAACAACTATTTGATTCAAATATTATTTTTAGAGAAAAAGAGTATATTTTATATGATATGATAAAGTTTTATAATTTTCGCAAGAAAGATGTTAGAAGTTTTACCAGTTCAGTAGTTTTTGAAAAATTAGATGATGGTATATATTTTGACGAATTGGTTCCAGAAGGTTATATGGCTTTAAAATACCGAACTAAGGTAGAAGACAAGAAAGTAAATTTTTTCTGTATTGGTAAAGTTGATAGTAATTATAGAGAATTTTTAGATGAAATTAGTATAAGGAGATAATATGAGTGAAAAAAATAATGAGGAAGAGTTGGAATCTCAAGAAAGTGAACAGGAGATGGAAAGTGAGGGCGTAGATGATTCTTTGGAAAAAATGATTGATGAATTAAATGAAAGAAATAAAGAATCAGAAGATAGGTATCTAAGGGCTGTTGCAGATTTTGAAAATATTAAAAAAAGAATGGAAAGAGAAAAATTACAAGCCGTAAGCTATGCAAATGAAGAGTTTGCAAGAGATTTATTGCCTGTTATTGACTCTATGGATTTTGCAGCTGAATCTGCCTTGAAAGCTGATAAAGAGGAGGAAGAATATGTTAAAAAAATAGAAGAGGGGATAAATCTTACTATTGAGCAATTTAAAAAGGTAATGCAAAAACATGGTATTGAGCTAATTGATATAAAAGATGGTTTTAATCCTCATTTTCACGATGCAGTAATGCAAGTTGAGAGCGATAAGCATAATGAGGGCGAGATAGTAGAACTTCTCCAAAAAGGTTATAAGATAAAAGATAGAGTTTTAAGACCTGCTATGGTTTCAATAGCAAAATAAAAATAAAAATTAAATAAAGGATAAAAAATGAGTAGAGTTATAGGAATAGATTTAGGAACAACAAATTCTTGTGTTTCAATTTATGAAAGAGGTGAGAGTAAAGTTGTAGCAAATAAAGAGGGGAAAAACACAACTCCTTCAGTTGTGGCCTTTACTGATAAAGGTGAAGTTTTAGTCGGTGATCCTGCAAAAAGACAGGCAGTTACAAATCCTAAAAAAACAATATATTCTATAAAAAGAATCATGGGTTTAATGTGTGATGAAGATAAGGCAAAAGAAGCTAAAAAAAGACTTCCTTATGAAGTAATTGACAGAAATGGGGCTTGCGCTATAGATGTTGATAGTAAAGTTTATACCCCACAAGAAATAAGTGCAAAGATACTTATGAAACTAAAAGAGGATGCTGAAGCTTTCTTGGGTGATAAGGTCACTGATGCTGTTATTACCGTACCGGCATATTTCAATGATTCTCAAAGAAAAGCTACCAAAGAGGCTGGAACAATAGCAGGATTGAATGTACTTAGGATTATAAATGAGCCAACATCTGCAGCTCTTGCTTACGGACTCGATAAAAAAAATGCTGAAAAGATTGTTGTTTATGATTTAGGAGGCGGTACATTTGATGTTACTGTGCTTGAGACAGGTGATAATGTTGTGGAAGTTTTAGCTACTGGGGGAAATGCGTTTTTAGGTGGTGATGATTTTGATAATAGGGTTATTGACTGGGCATGCGATGAATTTAAAAGTGAAAGCGGAATTGATTTAAAACAAGATGTAATGGCACTTCAAAGATTAAAAGAAGCTGCTGAGAATGCAAAAAAAGAGCTTTCAGCTGCAACTGAGACTGAGATAAACTTACCATTTATAACTGCGGATGCATCTGGTCCTAAGCACTTTGTTAAAAAGATTACAAGAGCAAAATTTGAAAGCTTGATAGAGGATTTAGTAGAAGAAACCATAGCTAAAATAGGACAAGTAGTAAAAGAATCTGACCTTTCTAAAGATGAGATAAAAGAGATTGTTTTAGTTGGTGGAAGTACAAGGATACCATTGGTTCAAGAAAAAGTTAAAGCATTTTTCGGAAAAGATTTAAATAAATCAATGAATCCGGATGAAGTTGTTGCAATAGGAGCAGCTATACAAGGTGCTGTTATCAAAGGTGATGTGAAAGATGTACTTTTACTTGATATAACACCTTTGAGCTTAGGTATCGAAACTCTTGGTGGTGTAACAACTAAAGTTATAGAAAAAGGCACCACGATACCTGTTAAGAAATCTCAAGTTTTCTCTACTGCCGAGGATAACCAAAGTGCAGTTACTATTCATGTTTTACAAGGTGAAAGAGAGTTTGCAAAAGATAATAAATCATTAGGACAATTCAATCTTGAGGGAATCCCAGCGGCTCCAAGAGGTGTTCCTCAAATAGAAGTAACTTTTGATATTGATGCAAACGGTATCTTAACAGTTAGTGCGAAAGATAAAGCAACCGGAAAATCTCAAGAAATTAAAATCACCGGTTCAAGCGGACTTGATGAGAGCGAAATAGAAAAAATGGTAAAAGATGCTGAGCTTCATAAAGAAGAAGATAAAAAAATAAAAGATTTGATTGATGCTAAAAATCAAGCCGATGCATTATCTCACCAAACAGAAAAAACTCTTGCCGAAGCCGGTGATAAGATAGATCAAAGCGAAAAAGATAAAGTTCAAGCTGCACTTGATACTTTAAAAGAGACACTTAAAAATGAAAATGTTACAAAAGAGCAGATAGATGAAAAAGTAAAAGTACTAACCGAAGTTAGTCACAAGCTTGCCGAGGCAATGTACAAAAAAGATGAAAAAGCCGGAAATGCAGGGGCTAATGAAGGACAAAAAACTGGAGGAGACAAACCTGCAGATGATGATGTTATAGATGCAGAAGTTGAGTAATACAACTCATCCGTTTAAGCCAATCATTGAAAACAATTCAAATATATTGATACTTGGGAGTTTCCCAAGTATCAATTCTTTTAAAAATTCATTTTATTATGCTCACAAACAAAATCAGTTTTGGAAAATTCTATCTAATATATACAATAAAGATATTAAAACAAAAAAAGCAAAGATTGCATTGCTAAAAGAAAAAAATATAGCCCTTTGGGATATTATAGAATCTTGTCAAAGAAAAAACAGTTCCGATGCAAATCTAAAGGATATAAAGGTAAATGATATTGAACTTTTGCTAAAAAAATATAAAAATATAAAAATTATATTTTTTACATCAAAAACTGCTGAAAAACTGTACAATAAATATTTTTCACATTTACATATAAAAACAGACTATCTCCCCTCCCCATCTCCAGCTTATGCAAGTATTGCTCTTGAAATAAAAACAAAAGTTTACAAAGAAAAACTTTTATAATTTTTCTCTTCTTTTGTTTTAAAAATTATTTTTTGTAGTTAATAAAATTTATAGTAACATTTAGATAAAATATTTTTTAATTTATAATAAAAGGTTATATATGAAGAAGTTCTTGTATGTTTTAGTGATACTGTTTATTGGATATAATTCACTATATGCTATTTCAGAAAGTGATGTTTTGATGCCAAATCAAGCTTTCAAGCCAAGTGCAACCTTAAAAAATAATAAAATAAATATAGAGATAAAACTGGGCAATGAAATATATGCCTACAAGAATAAACTTAAATTTGTCATTATTTCACCTAAGAATATTTCTCTTGATAAAGATATTCAGCTTCCAAAGCCTGTAAAATATCATGGATTTATTGTATATTTTAATAAAGTTAATGTAAAAATTCCTGTTTCTTTGATAAAAAAGAGATTAGGAATTAAAAAAGGCAAAATAAAATTAAAAGTTCATTTTCAAGGATGCACTAAACTTGGGCTTTGTTATGCACCTATGAATAAAACTTTTGAATTTAATTTAAAAAATATCAATAAAACAGTAGCATCATCTACAATTACTCCAAATCAAAAAAAAACAATAAAATGGAACCTGACAGGGATAAATAGCTCTAAAAAAAAATCAATCAATACAAAAACAGTAAAAAAAGTTAGACAGACGACTGTTTCTAAAAGTTCAAACATATCAGAAGAAAATAAAATAGCAGATACTTTATCTAAAAGCAGTTTATGGGTTGTCTTGATAACATTTTTTGGTTTTGGTCTTTTACTCTCCTTGACTCCTTGCATTTTCCCGATGATACCGATACTTTCATCTATAATAGTTTCTCAATCAAAAGAAAACATGAATGCTAAACGGGGATTTTTTCTGTCTTTGATATATGTTTTATCAATGTCGATAGCTTATGCGATAGCTGGAGTTTTAGCTGGTCTTTTTGGATCAAACATACAGATATTTTTACAAAATCCATGGGTTATTACAATATTTTCAGCAGTTTTTGTGGCTCTTGCGTTTTCTATGTTTGGATTTTATGAACTTCAACTTCCTCGTTTTATACAGACTAAGATAAGTAAAACAAGTGATTCTGCTCAGGGTAAAGGTGTTGTTGGTGTTGCTGTTATGGGATTTTTATCCGCACTTATAGTTGGTCCTTGTGTTGCCGCACCTCTTGCTGGAGCTTTGATATATATAGGTCAAACAGGCAATGCACTTTTAGGTGGTTTTGCACTGTTTATTATGAGTCTTGGCATGGGCGTGCCTTTACTTTTTGTAGGTATTGGAGCTGGAAAATTTATGCCAAAACCTGGAGGTTGGATGCAAAATGTATCTAAAATTTTTGGTGTTATTATGTTGGCAGTTGCATTGTATCTTTTCTCAAGAGTTATTCCTGATATGTTAACGATGATACTTTGGGCATTTTTATTTATTGGCTCAGCGGTATATTTAGGAGCATTAGAGCCGTTCAAGATGGGTGTTAGCGGACTTTCAAAAATAGCAAAAGTTATAGGAATAATTTTTTTGATATATGGTATTATGCTTTTTGTCGGTGCATATCTTGGCAATACAAATCCTTTAAATCCGCTTGAAAGTAGTACCAAGATAACAACTTCCTATCAAAGCAATAATTCAAACAATGTTCAACAACAAGAGAATAAATTTATTATCGTTAAAGATATAAATGAACTTGATAAAATAATAAACAGCTCTTCTAAGCCTGTCATGGTTGATTTTTCTGCTGATTGGTGTGTAAGTTGCAAAGAGCTTGATGTAAAAACTTTTGGAAATCCAAGAGTAAAAAAATTACTTCAAAATTTTACACTTATAAGAGCAGATGTTACTGAAAATTCGGAAGCACAAAAGAAAATGATGAAGAAATATCAAGTTTTCGGACCCCCTGTTATGGTATTTTTCGATAAAAATCATAATCAGTTAAAAGATAAAAAATTGGTCGGTTTTATCGGACCGGATAAATTTATAACTCATGTAAAGACAATTTTGCAATAGATAAGCAAATATGTGCTAATATATCTTAATTTTTTAAGAGGATTTGAAAAATGCTTATCAAAAATGCTCATATAGTATTAAAAGATAGTATCTTTTTTGGTGATTTAAGAGTTGATAATGGTGTAATAGCCAAAATTGATGATAATATCATACTAAAGTCAAATGAAAAAATATATGATGCAAAAAAAAGATACCTTTTGCCAAAATTGATTGATACAAATGTCAGATTACTTGATGATACTTTAAACCAAAAAAATATTAATGATTTGCTTTTTCAAGCAAATAGCGGCGGAGTAAGTAGATTTGTTTTGATTGATGATTTTTTTCCAAGAATTGAAAATGCAACACATTTGGAACTGCTAAATTCAAAAATGCTAAATACATCAAATTACACTAAAATAATACTATCTTCAAATTCTGTTAATAATGAAAATAAATTGAATAATATTGCAACATTTTTAAAAAACGGAGCAAAAATTTTATATTCTAGATCTGATATCGATGGTAATTTATTGGTCAGAGTCATGCAGTATGCAAATATGAAATCAAAACCTTTATTTTGCTTTTGTGAAGATAAAAGTATAAAAAATCAAGGCGTCATAAATGATGGTGATATATCTTTTAAGCTTGGACTTCCCGGAATATCCAAAATAGCAGAGATAAGTGAAGTTTCTAAAATAGTGGAGTTGGCAACTTTTTTTGATATTTGTATTTTATTTCAAGGTATTTCAACTTCAAAATCAATACAGATTCTAAAAGCGGTGAAAAAGGATAATAAAAAAGTTTTTACAGAAGTTCCAATACATAATCTTTTATTGAACGAGACGGAATGTGACGATTTTAATACCAAAGCAAAACTTATGTCACCTTTAAGAAGTGAACATGAGAGAAAAAAAATGCTTCTTCAGCTCCAAAATCATGAGATAGATGTGCTGACTTCATCTCATTCTCCAAAGTCATATATATATAAAGATGTAGCTTTTGAAGATGCGAGAGACGGCACAAATGCTCTTAGCCTGACACTCAAATTAGGATATACTTATTTGGTTAGAAATAAAATTATATCTTTTAGTGATTTTATAAAACTTGTAAGTACAAATCCGGCAAAAATACTTTCTTTGGATAATTGTGGTGAAATAAAAGTTGGAAATGAGGCAAATCTTTTATTATTTGATGATAATTATAAATATATAGTAGATGATGAGCTGTCACTTTATCATAATAAGCAACTTTATGGAAAAATTGAGCCTGTCGCAGAATAAAGAGACCACTTTAGTTGTCTCATAAAGGAATAATATGGAAGAAATTTTAAAAAAAGCTAAAGAAGCCAGTAAAGCAGTGGCTATATTATCACCAAAAAAGAAAAATACGATACTTCTTCAAATGGCTGATAAACTTGAAAAGTATAGTAAAAATATAATAGAAGCAAATACTAAAGATATGACAATAGCTAAAGAAAATGGGCTTATGGAATCTTTATTGGAAAGACTTTTTATAAATAATGATATAGTCGCTTCTATGGCTAAAAGTATAAGGGAGATAGCAAGTCTGCAAGAACCGGTTGGAAGAATTCTTGATGGATGGGTCAATAAAGATAATTTGAGAATTGAAAAAGTTAGTATCCCGATAGGAGTTATAGGTATCATTTACGAAAGCAGACCCAATGTGACGAGCGATACTGCTGCACTCTGTTTCAAAAGTGGAAATGGATGTATTTTAAAAGGAGGCAAAGAAGCAAAATTTAGTAATATTGCTATTGCAAATATATTAGAACAAGTCTTGAAAGAAAATGGTATTCCCAAAGAAGCTATTATGCTGCTACCTGATTATTCAAGAGATGGTGTTTCCAAGCTTATCAAGATGGATAAATATATTGATCTTATCATACCAAGAGGTGGAGAAGCACTTATAAGACATATATCAGAAAATGCTACAGTACCCGTGATAAAACATGATAAGGGGCTTTGCCATACTTATATACACAAAAATGCAGATTTTAAAAAGGCTGTAAGTATCGCAATCAATGCAAAAACACAGAAAACCGGAGTTTGTAACACAATGGAGACACTTTTGGTGGATAGAAAGATTGCTTATGAAATATTACCAATTTTAAAAGAAGAATTTGATAAAAAAAATACAGACTTAAGAGGTTGTGAGGATACGCTGTCGATTATAGATATAAAAAAAGCCACGCAAGATGACTTTGAAACAGAATATCTATCAAATATATTGTCTATTAAAACTGTAGAAGATCTTGATGAAGCTATTTTACATATCCAAAAATATGGCTCAAGCCATTCTGAATCAATCATTACTGAAGATATTGGTGCTGCTGAAGAGTTTTTGAATAGGGTTGACTCGTCTTGTGTTTATGTCAATGCAAGTACGAGATTTACAGATGGAAGTGAATTTGGGTTTGGTGCTGAAGTTGGTATAAGTACGAGTAAACTTCATGCTCGCGGTCCTATGGGGATAAATGATTTAACAACCTATAAATATAAAATATATGGAAACGGCCAAATTAGAGAATGAATAGTGATATTGTTTTAGAAATAAATAATCTATATTTTGGTTATAATAAAAATAAATTTCTTTTTAAAGATTTTAATCTAAAATTAAAAAAAGGTGAGATTATATCTGTTGTTGGGAAAAGTGGAGTAGGCAAGACAACTCTTTTTTCTCTAATCAGAGGTGAACTTAAACCTATAAAAGGTTATATTAAGTGTTTAAGGCTTTCTCAAATTTTCCAAGATCCTTATTCTTCTTTTCATCCTTCATATACGATTTTAAGTCAAATAAAAGATGTCTGTAATATTGAGGATATAGAAATGTACATAGATGAGCTTAGCTTGCAAAGAGATTTGTTAAATAAACTCCCTTATGAGTTAAGTGGTGGTCAGTTACAAAGATGTAGTATTTTAAGGGTACTTTTAATGAAAAGTGATATAATTTTAGCAGATGAACCGACAAGTGCATTAGATAATATAGTGCAACTTGATACAATGAAGCTCTTGATAAAATATTTAAAATATGTTGGTATCTTGATAATAACTCATGATGAGTATTTGGCTAAGTGGTGTAGTAATCAAATAATAAAAATAGGAGAATAGGTATGAGTGTTTTTTTAAGAGTTTTGGCAATTTTTGCATTGGTTTTTATTGTATTTCAAATTATTCCTTATAAAGGTAAATCCAATCCTCCAATCAATAAAAAGCTTGAAATAAAAGCTCCTGAAAAAATTGTAAAAATTATGAAAACTTCTTGTTATGACTGCCACTCTTTTGAGACAAAATGGCCTTGGTGGAGTCATGTTGCTCCAGCTTCTTGGAGTATAATAGATGATGTTGTAGAAGGAAGAAAAGCATTAAATTTTAATATTTGGAATTCATATACAAAATCACAAAAAGAAAAGTTAAAAAAAGAAATATATAGAACTGTAGCAGGACCTATGCCGTTACCTCAATATGTTTTACTTCACAAAAATGCAAGACTTAGCAAAAAAGAGGTTATGGCGATAAGAAATTGGGCAAGCAATGGAAAAGGTTTTATAAAAACAACTGTTAGATAAAATTTTGTATTATATGGTTTTTTATTATGCTTGAATTTAAAATCCTTCAAGCATAATATCATATAATTCATTTATTTCATCCTGACTGAGAAGTATGGTATTTTTTTCTTTAAAAAGGTGCACTATAAATTTTGTTTTGAATCCTTTTTTTTTAATACACCCTTGGCAAGCAGGTAAATATCCTCTGACTATAACTATATTTTTATCAATTTTTTGACCACATATAAAACAGTTGAAACTTTTATAAATCCTACCCTCAAATTCCAAAAGTTTTACATAAGATTCAACGGCAACTCTTTTTGGATCTTCCTTTTCAAGATATATTGACATATTGTCTAAAAGATTGTAATAAAATTTATCTATCTCGTTAACATCCCTTAAGTGTTTATACAAAAGTTTTAAAAATTGTTGCCAAACATAAAACTTTTCTCTTTGAAACATCCATTTATTAGGAAGATGTGATACACCTCTTAACTGAAAAAAACCTTCTTTATTTGTTGGATGTGCTTCATAGTCTATCTTGTATCCCATGTGAATATTTGAATGTCTCGCTCCATAAAATCTATATAAAGTTTTAACTTTTATTTTATTTAAAACAGTTACTAGTAAATCTTCATCTTTTACTTTTATTGTATTTATAATATATCCTTGCATAGGCTTATTGTAGCTAAAAAAGACAGTTTTATCAAATATTTATCAAATATTAAGTATAATCAAAAAATTTTCGTATATTACGAGTGTAATTTTTCAATATAAGGGTTGCCTATGAATGAATATAAAAATTATTTTAAAGATAATTGTGGTTTTGGTCTTTTAGCCAATATTGACAATAAAGCAACACATACAAATGTAGAAGATGCGATAAGAGCATTGGAAAAAATGATGCACAGAGGTGCCGTTGCGGCTGATGGTAAAAGTGGTGATGGTAGTGGACTTTTATTTGGTATGCCAAAAAGTTTTATGAGAAAAGTTGCTATGCAAAACGGTATAGACTTACCAAAACAATTTGCAGTAGCTATGGTCTTTATGCAAGAAGAAAAACAAAAAACCATCATAAATGATATACTTGCAGCAAATGATTTAAAAGTACTTTTTTACAGAAAAGTACCAATTGATACGAAAGCTTTAGGCGAATTTGCACTCAAATCATTACCAGAAATTGTTCAAATATTTGTAAAACCAAACTCTATTTCTGCAACGAGAAGATTTGCACTCTCTATGTATATAGCAAGACGAGAGATAGAAAAAAGAATGCAAGAGTATGAAGAATTTTATATCTGTTCATTTTCGGATAAATCCATATCTTATAAAGGGTTGGTTATGCCGACTCATATAAAACAGTTTTATTCTGATTTAAGTTGCAAGGATTTTAAAACTTCATTTGCACTTTTTCATCAAAGATTTTCGACTAATACTTTGCCACAGTGGAAACTTGCACAACCTTTTAGAAGTATCGCTCACAATGGAGAAATCAACTCCATTTCTGCAAATAGATTCAATTTATATGCAAAAAGTGAATATATGAAAAGCTCAGTTTTTACAGACAAAGAGATGAAGAAAATACTTCCAATAACTTATAACAATGTAAGCGACAGTGCTAGCTTGGATAATATGCTTGAATTTCTTTTGGCAAATGGTATTGATTTTTTTAAAGCTGCAAGAGTTTTAATACCCTCAGCCTGGCAAAATGCACCACATATGGATTCAAATCTAAGAGCTTTTTATGAGTATATGAGTACTTGTTTTGAAGCTTGGGACGGACCTGCTGCTGTGAGCTTGACTGATGGAAGGCATATAGGATGTATTTTGGATAGAAATGGTTTGAGACCTGCAAAATATATAATAACAAAAGATAAAAGAATAATAATTTCGAGCGAATATGGCATATTGGATATTGATGAAAATAATGTGATAGAAAGAGGTAAATTAAAAAGTGGTGAAATGATAGGAGTTGATCTTAAATATGGAAAAATTCTTAAAAATGATGATATTAATAATTATTTAAAAGAATTGAATCCTTATGGCAAATGGCTAAATCACAATATGGTTTATTTGCAGGAATTTGTTGATCTGCCTTTTACTGATCTTAGTGATTATGAAATGAATAATATTATTCCAATGCAAAAGATGGCCAATATAACTTATGAAGCAAAAGATATGGTTATAATACCTATGATGGAAGAAGGTAAAGAAAACACTGGCTCCATGGGTGATGATACACCTCTTGCCGCATTTAGCGATAAGCAAAGATGTTTTAGCGACTTTTTTAAACAAAAATTTGCCCAAGTAACAAATCCTCCCATTGATCCAATCAGAGAAAGAATCGTTATGAGTCTAAATACCGGTTTTGGAGAGATAAGAAATATACTTGATGAGGATATAACTCATGCCAAAAGATTGAAAGTTATAACGCCTATACTTATGAAAGAAAAGATAGATGTGTTATTATCTTTTGGCAATCCTAATAAGCCAAGATATGATAGATTTTATAAAAATAAAACTTTTTCCACGCTTTTTGAAGAAAATTTAAAAGGCAGTTTAAATGATCTTGCTTATGATGTGGTGGATGCTGTTAAAATGGATAGGATAAGAGTTGTTGTTTTGAGTGATAAAGGGATGGACAGCAAGTTAAAAGCTATTCCGATGGCTATGGCTGTAGGAAGGGTAAATCAAGTGCTTCTAGAAGAAGGAATCAGACATTTGGTCTCCATTGTCTGTATAACTTCTGAGCCTTATGACTCACACTCTATGGCATCATTGATAACTTATGGTGCGAGTGCAATATATCCTTACCTGCTTTTTGCCACTGTATTGGAAGTATGTAAAAATAAGAAATTATCTTCCTATGAGACAAAGATTAGATTTAAAAATGTACTAAATGCTCTAAACTTAGGACTTTTTAAAATAATATCCAAAATGGGTATATCTACCATAGCATCATATAGAAATTCAGCTTTGATGGATATAATAGGTTTATCTAAAAATATAGCTCAGGATTGTTTTTCGTACTCATCTTGTATAATACCGGGACTTGGTTATGAAGATATAGAACAAAGACTAAATAAAGTTCATAAAGAAGTTTATACTCAAAATGAAAGAAATCAAGTGTTTCCTATAAAACTTGGCGGATTTTATAAATATTTGCGAGGCGAGGAGTTTCATGGTTTTTCTCCTGATGTTATATTTGCCATACATAAAGTGGCACAGTCTGGAAAAGCTGAAGATTTTAGAATGTTAAGTAAATTATCAAATAAAAATAACTTAAAAAGAATAAGAGACTTTTTTGAGTTAAATAGTGATAAAGATCCTATAGATTTAAAAGATGTGGAGCCAAAAGAGGAAATATTTAAAAGATTTTCTACTGCAGCTATGAGTTTAGGCTCAATTTCTCCAGAGGCACATGAAGCCTTGGCTGAAGCTATGAATACGATAGGAGGAAAGTCAAACTCAGGTGAAGGTGGAGAAGCAACAAAAAGGCTCAAAAGTCCTCAAAGATCAAAAATAAAACAGATAGCTTCCGGTAGATTTGGTGTTACTCCCGAGTATCTAAGAAGCGCACAAGAGATTCAGATAAAGTTAGCACAAGGGGCAAAACCGGGCGAAGGTGGTCAGCTTCCAGGTCATAAAGTAAGCCCTTTTATAGCAAGTTTGAGATATACGATGCCGGGAGTGACTCTCATCTCTCCGCCTCCTCATCATGATATTTATTCTATTGAAGATTTGGCACAATTAATATTTGATCTCAAGCAAATAAACCCTGATGCTATGATTTCTGTTAAACTTGTCTCATCTTCCCATGTAGGCACTATTGCAGCAGGAGTTGCTAAATGCTATGCTGATAAAATTATCATAAGTGGTGCAGATGGCGGAACAGGAGCTGCACCTTTAACTTCTATAAAGTTTGCCGGAGATCCTTGGGAGATAGGCTTAAGCGATACACACAATACTTTGAAAGCAAATCATTTAAGAGAGTTTGTAAGACTTGAGACTGATGGAGGTTTAAGAACAGGACTTGATATAATAAAAGCTGCTATGATTGGAGCTGAAAGTTATGCTTTTGGGACTGGAGCATTGGCGGTTTTAGGCTGTAAAATACTTAGAATCTGCCATTTAAATAAATGTAGCACAGGTATAGCTACTCAAGATGAAACGCTAAGAGAGCATTTTGTAGGAAATGTACAAAAACTTATCAATTATTTTACACTCTTAGCTGAAGATACAAGAGAAATACTTGCAAGCATTGGATACTCTTCGATAGAAGAAATTGTTGGAAGAAGCGATCTTTTACGAGTTGTAGAAGACAAAAAAGCTAAAAAATTTGACTTTAGCAATATTTTAAAAAGAATTGGCGGGGTTGATACTTGTCAAAAAGAAAGAAATAATCCTATAGACAAGAATATTTTTGAAAAAGAGATATTAAAAGAAGTATATCCAACTATACAAAATCCAGACAATCATATAGTGATTAAAAAGGAAATTTGTAATATAAATAGAAGTTTTGGAGTGCTGATAAGTGGAGAAATTGCAAAATTTTATGGAAATTCCGGCTTACCTGAAAATGCTATGATATTTAAACTAAAAGGAACTCCCGGACAGAGTTTTGGAGCATTTTTAGTAAAAGGAATAACATTAAAGCTTGATGGCAACGGTAATGATTATGTTGGCAAAGGTATGAATGGGGGCAAGATCATAATAACTCCAAAAAATCAAGGAGATAGTTTTTCAAGTGCCGGAAATGCTTGTCTTTATGGTGCCACAGGTGGTAAATTTTATGCAGTTGGAAATGTGGGTGAAAGATTTTGTGTTAGAAATTCTGGAGCTACTGCAGTAGTTGAAGGGGTTGGAGATCATGCCTGTGAGTATATGACAGGCGGAGTATCTGTTGTACTTGGCAATACTGGAATTAATTTTGCAGCAGGAATGACTGGTGGTGTAGCTTTCGTATATGATAAAGACAGGGGTTTTATTGACAGATTAAATCAAGAGCTTGTTGTTGCAAGAAGAATTGACAGTGATGAAACAGATGAAGCTAAACATTTTTTAAAAAAATTACTTAGAGATTATATAAACGAGACAAGCAGCAATAAAGCAAAATACATATTAGACAATTACAGACATGAAGTTAGAGAATTTTGGATGATAAGACCAAAAGATTTGACTAAAACTCCATTAAATCCAGATGAGGGGGATTAATATGCAAAATTTTACCGAATTAGAAAGAATTGATCCTGAAAGAAGAGGGTCAAATGAAAGGATAAAAGACTATAAAGAGATTTATGAGATATTTAAAACCAATGATGCGGCTACTCAGGCTGAAAGATGTATCCAGTGTGGAGATCCGTACTGTCACAATAAATGCCCTCTTCATAATTATATTCCATTTTGGCTAAAAGCAACGGCAAATATTGATAAAAAACTGGCATTCAATCTCTCAAATGAATCAAATCCGTTTCCGGAGATTACCGGGAGAATTTGTCCGGTTGATAGACTTTGCGAAGGAGATTGTACTTTAAATCAAGATGGATTTGGTGCTATAACGATAGGCTCAATAGAAACCTTTATATCTGAAAATGGTTTTAAACATGGCTTAAAACCTTTATTTCCAGGTATAAGCAGTGACAAAAGAGTTGCAGTTATAGGATCAGGACCTTCTAGCATGTCAGTTGCGACTTACCTTTTAAGAGCAGGTATTGGTGTTGATATGTATGAAAAGGCTTCAAGACCTGGAGGTTTACTGACATATGGAATACCAAATTTTAAACTAAATAAAAAAGTTGTTCAAAGACGATATGAGTGGCTAAAAGATGCAGGACTTAACTTGATACTTAATTGTGAAGTCGGCAAAGATATATCTTTTTCAGAAATTTCTAAAAAATGTAATGGGATATTTATAGGTATTGGAGCACAAAAACCTAAAAAAGCAAATATAATAAATGAGCAAAGTAGTGGTACGCTAAGAGCACTTGATTTTTTAATAAATATTCAAAAAAAACTATTTCATGAGTCTTATGATGAAAAATATGATGTAAAAGATAAAAATGTAGTTGTAATAGGCGGTGGAGATACTGCTATGGATTGTGTCAGAACTGCTATAAGAGAAGGTGCAAAAAGTGTAAAATGCCTTTATAGAAGAGATAGGGTCAATATGCCTGGATCCAAAAAAGAGATTAAGAATGCTTATGATGAAGGTACTCAGTTCATTTTCAATGTAACACCAAAAGAAATTATCCTAAATAGCGACAAGAAGGTTATTGCCGTAAGAATGAAAAAAACAATGCTCACAGAAAAAGATAATACCGGCAGGCAAAAAGTGGAAGTGATAAAAGGCAGTGATTTTAGAATAGATACAGATATTGTTATATTTTCTCTTGGATTTGAGCATGAAATACCATCGTTTTTAGCAGAAAATGGCATAGAAGTAAATAAGTATGGGGGTGTGATTGTGGATGAGCATTATGAAACAAGTAAAAAAGGTATTTTTGCAGGAGGAGATTGTCAAAGAGGTGCTGATCTTGTTGTTACTGCGGCAAATGACGGCAAAGAAGCTGCCCATTTTATAATCAAATCATTGAAGAGACAAGAAAAGATAATATGAATTTTACAGATTCTGTAATTTTAGCCAATAAAGAAATTTTAAAAATTATAAATGAAAGAGGTATTGATTTATCCAAGAAAGTTAAAAAGGGAGCTGGTGGGGATATAAGTAGAGTAATTGATATAAAAGCTGAGGAGGTATTTATAAAGTATTTATCAAAATACGGTAAAATTATTTCTGAAGAGTGTGGGGTATTTGGTGAAGGTCTTGATGAGATTATTATAGACCCGATTGACGGAAGTGAAAATTTTATATCTAATTTACCATATTTTGGAAGTTCGGTTGCAAGGAAGCAAGATGGCAGGGTGAGTGAGGCGGTAATCGTAAATTTTGCGAATTCTGATATATTTATAAAAAACCGTATAAGTTTCAAAAAAGCAAAATTGTATGATTTGATTTTTTCAGATGTTATAATAAATAATTATGCTACAATAGGCATTTACGAAAGAGCTTATGCCTCAAAGAAGCTAGTATGTCTTATGAAAAATGAAAGTATAAAATACAGAAGCCTGGGTGCAATAGCTTTATCTTTAGCGTATGCACATGAAGTTAAATTTGTAATTTTTGAAGGCATTCCAAGAGAGTATGATATTTGCGCAGGTTTATATATGTGCGAGGATATGTATATCTATAATGAAGGAAGATTTTTATTAATTTCAAAAGATAAAAAGATATTTGATAGATTGTTAAAACTTATAAAAGGTTGATTATGAATTTTGGTAATATTTTTAGTAAAATACGAAGACAGCAGCCATCAAGCGAAGAGGCTCCAAGTCATTGGATAAAATGCAAATCTTGTAATTCTTTAATGTATTATAAAGAAGTGGAAAATTTACTTAATGTTTGCCCCAAGTGCAATTTTCATATGAGAATATCGGTTGATCAACGGATAAAAATTATTTGTGATAAAGAAAGTTTCATTGAATTTGATGAAGATTTAAAGGCGAATGATCCTTTGAATTTTGTTGATAAAAAATCATACAAGAAGAGAATAATCGAAAATACTGAAAAAACAGGCAAAAATTCATCTGCTATTAGTGGAGAGTGTAAGATAAATGGTATATTATCGCAGATTGTAATTTTTGACTTTTCATTTATGGGAGGAAGTTTAGGTTCGGTTGAAGGTGAAAAAATAGTTCGTGCTGTAAATAGAGCTTTAGATAAAAGAACTCCTCTTATTATCGTAAGTGCAAGTGGCGGAGCTAGAATGCAAGAGAGTACTTTTGCATTATTGCAAATGTCTAAAACTTCTGCTGCTTTAGCCAGACTTGATGATGCAAAGTTGCCTTATATTTCTATTTTGACTGATCCGACTATGGGTGGCGTTAGTGCATCTTTTGCATGGCTTGGTGATATCATTATGGCGGAGCCTGGAGCTCTTATAGGTTTTGCCGGACAAAGAGTTATAAAACAGACAATCGGGACTGATTTGCCTGTTGGATTTCAAAAATCAGAATTTTTATTAGAACATGGATTGATTGATATGATAGTTCAAAGAGGTGAGCTTAAAAAAACAATTAGTGACTTTTTAACATTTTTTGGTAAAGATGATACAAAAATTGCATAAAATAACAGTTTTTAGTATAGAAAAAGAAAAAAAAGATGAATATACAGTTATTGTTGAGAGTTACAAAAAAATGATTGGAAGATATGCCAATATAAAAGGCATTTGTTTATTTAATAAAAAAATTGCATTATCACAAAAAAAGGATGCAACGGGGGCAAAGAAAAGTTATAGTGAGATTTTGAAAAGCAATTTAGGAACTTACAATATATTTTTACATGAAAGAGGTAAAATGCTCAACAGTATAGAATTTAGTAGTATATTTAATAAGTTTTATGATATAAATTTTTTTATAGCAGGAGCATTTGGTTTTGAAGAAAATTTTTTAAATAATGCAGATAATGTAATTTCTTTAAGCAAGATGACATTATCTCATAAGATAGCTAAAGTAGTATTATATGAGCAGATATATAGGGCGTTGAGTATTGTAAACTCTCATCCATACCATAAATAGTACTTTCAAATACTAAAATTAAAAATTATATTTTAATTTTTAATTTTGATATTTGTGTATAAAAGGAGAATATGTGAAAGAGAGAGATTTAAGGTTTTTTGAAAATTTGTTAGATAATAGAAAGGAGCAAATTCAAAAAAATATAAACAATACGCTAAAAGATATGCAAGAGTTGCAGAAAACTCATCTTTCTGATGATGCAGATCACGCTTCTGTAAATTCTGATAGACTAACAAAACATGCTATAAACAAGCAACAAGCAGCGGAATTAAAAGCAATTGATTATGCTAAAAATAAAATAAAAAATGGTAATTATGGAATATGTGAAATGTGTGAAGAGAATATCTCTTTCCAAAGGTTGAAAGTTAAACCTCATGCAAAATATTGTATAGTATGCAGAGAGATAGTAGAAAAACAAAATAAATAAAAGGGTTGGTAATGGGCTTAAAAAAATATATTATTTTTTCAATTATTTTTATTGCAGCAGTTGGTGCGTATGTTTACAGTTTTAATGGCAGTATATTTACACTGTCATTTTTTGGAATTAATATATCTTTATATGTTGCCGTATGGGTAATTTTGCCTGCTTTAGTGATAGTGGTTGCATCAATACTTCATATGGCTTTTTATAATGTAAAAGGATATTTTTCATATAGAAACCTTCAAAAAGATTATAAAAATTATCTTCAGTATTCAAAAGCAAGAATTTTAGGTTTGGATGGAAGTGGAGATTTTAAAACCAGTTGGTATAAATTGCCTGTTAAAATGTTGAAACATTTTAAATTTGATGCTTCAAAAGATCCTAATGATATAGAAAATGAAGAGATAAAAAGTGTTATTTTGGATCTAAAAACTATTGAAAACGGAGGTAATATAAATTTAAAAAAATATAAACTTCCAAAAGATAATTATTTTTTTAAGAAAAATATATTAAATAAACTCTCAAGCGATAAAAGTTATTCTGAAGAGGTTCTAAAAAGCTGTACAGATAAAGGAAATGAGATATGTCAAAAAGCTTTTGAAGTATATGCGACTTATGCAAACTTTGCAGATATAAAACAACAAGGATATAATATTGATAAAAATATTTTTGAGATTTTAATTAGTCGCATGGAAAATCCTGAGGATATGCTTAAAATGAGCGGTGATGAGGTATTTGATATTTTACAAGAGTTTAAATATTCAAAAAAAGAGTTTTTATCGGTTGCTAAAAGAATTAAAAAAGTATTGAATCCTGAAGCCACTATTTCTTTATTTGAAAAGTTATCAAATGAGAATGATTTGGCAACACAAGCATATCTGTATATACTTTTTGAATATCAAATGGTCGATAGAGTGAGGGATATTTTAGAAAATATCGGTAAAAATGAGTGTGAAAAATTTAGATATTTCTTATTTTTAAGAGATGAAGGTAAGAATTTTGATATAAATTTATTTTTTGATACATGATTGATTTTGATAAGGAAGACCTTCTTTTTTTAGCCCCCTTGGCAGGATATACGGATCTTCCCTTTAGAGAAGTTGTAAAAAAATTTGGAGCTGATGTAACTGTGAGTGAGATGATAAGCTCTAATGCATTGGTTTATAACTCTGTCAAAACATTAAAAATGTTAGAAAAATCATCAGGCGAAGTACCATATATTGTTCAAATTGCCGGAAATAATGAGAAAATTATTAAAGAGGCGGTTTTGATACTTAATGATATGCCAGGCATCGATGGAATCGATTTAAATTGTGGATGTCCTGTACCTAAGGTAGTTAGACAAGGATCAGGCAGTGCTCTTTTAAAGGATTTATCCAAAATGTCAAAAATTATTGAAACTATTAAGAAAAATTCTAATAAAAGATATACTTCTGTTAAAGCAAGACTTGGTTTTGATAGTAAGATTGCAAAAGAGATAGCCATAGCTTGTGAAAATAGTGGTGCAGACTTTTTGATACTTCATGCAAGAACAAGAAGTGATGGATATAAAAGCAACAAGATAGATTATAATGAAATCAAAGAGGCAAAAGAAGTCTTGAATATACCATTGGTTGCCAATGGAAATGTTGTTGACCTAAAATCATATAAAAATATTAAAAATATCACAAAAGCTGATGGTGTCATGATTGGAAGAGGTGCTATCGGTAATCCTTGGATATTTTATCAAATTAAAAATGATATACAAATTCTAAAGAAAGAAAAAATTCAAGAGATTGTATTGGAGCATTTTGAGAGAATGTTAGACTTTTATGGTGAAAAAGCAACAGGTATATTTAGAAAACATTTGCATACATATTCAAAAAATTTTGCTGATGCCACTGCTTTTAGAGATAAAGTAAATAGGGTAGAAGACCCCTTTGTTCTTAAGCAATATATAAAAAGTTTTTTTACCTCTTAGCATTTTAGGCATTATTTTGTTAAGTCTAAGCTTACTTTGTCTCTATAGCTTGATAGCTTGTCGTCTCCTACTTTTAAAAACTCATCTAATTTTTCTCTGTTTTTAGCAAATATTTGCTCAAAATCTTCCTCTTCCTTGATAGTATCATCCGTAGTAAATTTATCTAAAAGCTGATTTGATGAACCTGTTAAAATAAGATATCTTCGATCAAGATATTCCAGCACAACTACACTGTTTTTACTGTCTATTGCTTTAGAGTACAAAATATTTATATTGATATTTTTTGATTTTCCTTTAAAAAGCCAATTTCTTGTTGTTTGTTTTGATGCTTTTTTCTTTATAAACAGTAAGATAAGAACCAGTAAAGCAAGAATTGCCAATACTATATAATATCTATTTTCGCCATAATTTTTTGTATCCATCTTTAAATCTGTATTAAATTTTTTACTATCTAAAACAGATGTTTTCACATTGTTAGCCTTTGTGGTTAGGATTTTTGCTCTTATTCTAAGACCAAAGCCATCAGTTGTTTTTGAAGCAACTATTGCGATATTTTCCTTGCTTTTTAGAAAAATATTTATATTTTTTTTATTTGGGATTATTTTTATTTTATTAACTATTTTAGAATTTATGTTTTTTGTAATTATCCTGTTAAATGAGACATTGTTTAATGTAATTATAAAAGTATCTTTCTTTTTTTGCAAAAACACTTTACCGCTATATGGCGTATCAAAAGAGAGCATGATATCTACTCTGTTTGTTCTGTTGTATGTGTTGTAAGTTAAAAGTGTAGTGGCGAAGATATTGATTTGTATCAGTATAATAAATAATAAATACTTTAATTTCATGACAATTCCTTGCTAAAATATTGTATAACTGATTTTGAATCAAGAATTTCATTTATCCTTACAGCTAAATTTTTCTCGTAAACCATGACTTCCCCTTTGCCTATAATCTTGCCGTTTACATATAGCTCAACACTTTCTCCCGCAGGCTTTTGTAAGTCTATTACTGAACCATTGACTAATTTTAAGATCTCATTTATATGTAAAGAGATAGATCCTAACTCAGCGGTAAAATATACTGAAATATCATCTAACTTTTCATACTCCTCTTTATCATCTATTTTATTTGCTGTGTTTTTCAATTATACTTCCTTGATACCAATAATAAAACATCTATTTTGAATCTTTTGTGATATTTTTTGTGATAAATTATATTCTCGTATATTGCGAACCTTTCCGTTATATTTTGGGGTTGATATTTTATATATCGAATCTTCATCTGTTTCTTCAATAAGTGATTTTGCTTTTCCAACTATCAAGTTTGCAACTTCTTTCAATAAATCAAATCTACTTTCTTCGTCTGGATTGCTGTCAAAAAGAAGAATATCAGATATAAGACATATAGTATCTTTATTGAAAAAAAATATTATATCTAACTTTTTTTCGTTTTTGTATATGCTTATTTCAGAACAGTACAAGTTGTTATATTTGCTTGTTTTGCATTCTTGAACTTTTAAGCCCAATATGGCAGTAAAAAAATCTTCGCTTGAATTTTTTATGTAATCAAATATCAAATTATTCCTTTTAAAATACTGTTAGCATAGTATACACTATCAATTTTAAATAATTGTTTAAAGAAAAGATAGTATTATAATACTTTTACTTTAAGGATTGGAGAAACATGTTGGCATTATTGGCAGGTTTAGGGGTTTTGGTAGGATTTATATCCGGATTTTTTGCTATAGGAGGAGGAACTGTACTTGTGCCTGCCTTATTGTTTTTAGGTTATGATATAAAATATGCTATCGGCATATCTGTTACACAAATGGTTTTTAGCTCACTTTACGGTTCATACTTAAATTTTAAAAAGGGAACTTTGCATCTTAAAAATTCTATCTCTGTTGGAATAGGAGGATTTTTTGGAGCGATGAATAGTGGTTTTATAGTTAAACATTTGTCTTCAAATATTTTGACTATTGCATTTTTATCTTTTGTTGTTTTGGCAATTTATCGTTTTTTTAAAGCACCACTTCTCTCAAATAAACCGGAAATAAATAATAATATACTGCTACTGTGCATTGGATATATTGTAGGGACTGTATCTATTAGTGTTGGAATTGGAGGGGCACTTCTTATAACTCCTATATTGGTTGGTTTTTTACATTTTCCTCTTAAAAAGGCATTATCTTCTGCTTTGTTTTTTGTTATATTTTCTTCAGTTTCAGGGTTTATAAGTTTATCATATTATGGGTTGATTGATTATTCAAAAGGTTTGACTATCGGATTGTTTTCTTTATTTGGTGTTTATCTTGGTATAATGCTTTCTCACAAAACTGAACACAAACGACATAAAAAATTATTATTATTTTTTTACTCTATAGTGTTACTTCTTATCTTAGATAAACTTTTTAAAGCGCATATATAATGATAAAAATTTATAAAGCAAAAGAAAATAATTTAAAAATAGATTATTTAGAAATACCAAAAAATTCTTTAGTCGTCATAACAGGGATAAGCGGAAGTGGAAAAAGTACTTTGGCATTTGATACTCTTTATGCAGAAGGTCAAAGAAGATATATAGAATCACTTTCTTCGTATGCAAGGCAGTTTTTAGACAGGATTGGTAAACCGGATATCGAAAGAATTGAGGGGCTGACTCCTGCTATCGCAATCGATCAGAAAACAACAAGTAAAAATCCAAGATCAACAGTAGGAACGATAACTGAAATATATGATTATTTAAGATTGCTTTTTGCAAGAATTGGTGAACAATACTGCTATAAATGTGGGAAAAAAATATCCAAAATGTCTGCAAGCGATATTATAGAGCAAGTTTTAAAACTTCCTTTAAATGCAAAAGTTATCATACTCGCCCCATTAGTTAAAGAAAAAAAAGGTACTTTTTCTGACTTGATAGAATCTTTAAGGCATAGCGGCTATATAAGAGCGGTAATTGACGGTGTAATGGTTAGACTTGATGAAGAGATAGAACTTGGAAAAACAAAAAAACATACTATTAAAGTTGTGATTGATAGAGTTATAATAAAAAATGATAATGCAAGTAGAATAGCCGAAGATGTCGAAAAAGCTTTAAAAGAGAGTTATGGTGAGGTTGAGATTGAAATACTCAATGCAAAAGATTTGTCTCTTGATGAGAAATATATCCATTATAGTGAGCATAATGCCTGTTTTGATTGCAAGATAAGTTATGAGCCGCTTGAGCCTTTATCTTTTTCTTTTAATTCGCCAAAAGGTGCCTGTAAGTTTTGTGACGGACTGGGCATTAGATACTCAATCGATTTAAATAAAATCATTGATAAGCATTTGAGTATTGAAAATGGAGCAATTAAAATATTGTATGGTTTTAATAAAGGGTATTATTTTAGATTTTTAAAAGCATATTGTGAATCAGCAGGTATAGATATTGAAAAACCATTTGAAGAGTTAGACGAACATCAAAAAAAAGCTATTTTACATGGAGGAGTCGAAGAAGCTTCTTTTATTTGGAAAAGACATAAATTAAGAAGAAAATGGGAAGGAGTTATAAAGCTTGCTTATAATATGTTTAAAGGAGAAAAAGATATTAATGAATATATGAGTGAAAAAGTATGTAACTCTTGCCAAGGATACAGACTTAGTAAAGAGAGCTTGTCTGTTAAGGTAGCAAATTCCAATATAGCTGATATTTTAGACTTGCCAATAGAAGATGCTTACAGCTTTTTTATAGATGAAGAAAAATTTAAATATTTATCCTCTTTGCAAAAAGAGATAAGTAAACCTATTTTAAAAGAGATAAAAGAGAGATTGTTTTTTTTAAAAGATGTTGGACTCGGATATATAACATTAGGCAGAGATGCAAGAAGTATTAGTGGCGGTGAGGCTCAAAGGATAAGGATAGCTTCACAGATAGGAAGTGGCCTAAGCGGTGTTATGTATGTGCTTGATGAGCCTAGTATTGGTCTTCATGAAAGAGATACAATAAAGCTTATAAAAACTCTAAAAAGCTTGCAAAAAAAAGGAAATAGCGTTATAGTTGTAGAACATGATAAAGAGACTATAAAAGCAGCTGATTTTATAGTAGATATTGGGCCAGGAGCAGGTTTGTACGGTGGCGAGATAGTTTTTAGCGGAACATATAAGGAACTTTTAAAAAGTGATACCCTGACAGCCAAATATCTAACAGGAGTTAAAAAGATAGATTATAGACAAAACAGAGTTCAAAAGAGTTTTATAGAGTTGAAAAATGTAAATGTAAACAATATCAAAAATCTATCAGTTAAAATTCCTCTTAAAAATTTGGTTTCAATCACCGGTGTCAGCGGAAGTGGAAAAAGCTCTCTTATATTACAAACTTTGCTGCCTATTGCCAAAGAGTATTTAAACAGAGCAAAAAAAGTAACAAAAATAGCTGGTGTTGAATGTATAGGGCTTGAACAGTTGGATAAAGTTATATATTTAGATCAAAGTCCGATAGGACGAACCCCAAGAAGCAATCCGGCAACTTATACCGGTGTGATGGATGAGATACGAATACTTTTCTCAGCTACCAAAGAAGCAAAGATACGGGGTTATAAAGTAGGTAGATTTTCATTTAATGTAAAAGGTGGAAGGTGCGAGAAATGTAAAGGTGAGGGTGAGATTAAGATAGAAATGCACTTTTTGCCTGATATTATGGTAAAATGTGACTCATGTAAAGGAAAAAGATATAATGCACAAACTTTGGAGATAAAGTTTAAAGGTAAAAATATCAGTGATGTTTTAAGTATGAGTGTTGATGAGGCAACTATATTTTTTAAATCAATACCTAAGATTTATCAAAAATTAAAAACTTTGCAAGATGTAGGTCTTGGATATATTTTATTGGGACAAAACGCTGTTACTCTTAGTGGTGGCGAGGCTCAAAGGATAAAACTTTCCAAAGAATTAGGTAAAAACAGTACAGGAAATACTCTTTATATACTTGATGAGCCGACAACAGGACTTCATTTTGCTGATATAGACAGATTGAATAAAGTCTTGCATCATTTAGTGGGTACTGGAAATAGTGTTATTGTTATAGAACACAATATGGATATTATTAAAAATAGTGATTATATTATTGATTTGGGATATGAAGGTGGAGATAAAGGCGGACAAATAATAGCAACAGGGAATGTTGAAGAATTGATTAGTAATTATAAAAAAACAAAAAGTTATACTGGGAAATATTTGAAGAAGGAGATATAATATGACTGAAAGTTTGATAGACAGGATAAAATCAGTACCACCTTTACCAAAAACATTTATTGAGATTGATATGGTTTGTAGTGATGCTAATGCAACTATTGCAGATCTTTCAAAAATAGTGGAAAAAGATCCAATGCTTGTAGCAAATTTGTTGAAAATTGTCAATTCTCCTTTGTATAGTCTTAGAAGTGATATAAAAAGTGTTTCTCAAGCAGTTTCACTTCTTGGAATGAAAGAGATTAATTCGTTAGCTGCAATAGTATCAATCAAAAAACTTTTAAAAGTTGATATGGAGCCTTATGGTGTTGAGCCGGAAAAATTTGCTTTGATTTCAAATATGCAAGGAGCACTAGCGAAAACTTGGTTTCAAAAGGTAGATAAAAATAAGTCAGATATTTTGTTCATGCCTGCTCTTTTGCAAGAAACAGGTAAGATTATTATAGCTGATGAGATAGTAAAAAATGATGAAACTTTTCAATTTAGATCAGAGATTGAATCAACTACAAATATCTCAATGATTGAAAAAATGTATGTCGGTATAAGCTCAGCTGAAGTTACATCTAAGATATTTGAACATTGGGGTTTTGAAGCATTTATAGTAAATATCATAAAATATAGTGATAATTATGAAAATGCTCCCAAAGAGTATAAAGAGTATTCAACTATTTTAAAAGTTATCAAAACAGCAGTTGCATTAAATGCACCGCTTAGTCAAAGAAATATAACTATAGCTTCTAATCTATTGAAGAAAGAAAATATATCTATCGATTTATTTTTGGATGCTATAGATGAGATTAAAAAAGATTATGAAGGGAATTTTTGAAAACATTAACTATTATTGATACATTTGGCTTTTTTTTCAGGAATTATTTCGCTTTACCACATTTACGAAATAAAGATGGTTTTCCTACTGGCTTATTAACAGGGTTTATGAATTTTATATCTACGATTGAAAAAGAGCATCCTGATGGTTATATTCTTTTTGCGCTTGATAGTAAAGGAAAATGTTTTAGGCATGAGATTTTTCAAGAATATAAAGCAAACAGACCTCCTGCACCCCAAGATTTGATAGATCAGCTCCCCATAGCGATAAAATGGATAAAACAGATGGGTTTTAAACAGCTTGAATTAGCTGGATATGAAGCTGATGATATAGTGGCATCTGTTACAAAAATAGCAAAAATAAATGGTTTTAGAGTTGAAATAGTAAGTCATGATAAAGATCTTTATCAACTCATTGATGATGATAATGTCGTATTGTATGATCCTATAAAAAAAGAAGATATAAATGAAGAAAAATGCAAATTAAAATTTGGAGTAAAACCTAAGTTTATAATTGACTATCTTTCTTTAGTAGGAGACAGTGCCGATAATATTCCAGGAGTAAAAGGAGTAGGAGCAAAAGGGGCTAAAAAACTTATTGATGAATTTGGTATGGTAGAGAATATATATAAAAATCTTGATAATATTAGAAACGAGAGAATGAAAAAACTCTTACAAGAAGGGAAAGATAGAGCATTTTTGAGCAAAAAGTTAGTTAGACTTGAAAATGATGTTTTTAATGGTAAATTCGATATTGAAGAGTTTAGAATACCGCAAGACAATGTTATATTTAAGATCAAAGATGAACTTCTAAAATATGATATAAAGGCAGTCTTAAAAAGAGCAAATATTCAAATCGAAGAGGTATCATCCGAAAAAAAAATAGAATTTAAAGCAAATTTACTTGATACTAAAGAGAAACTTTTTCAAGTTATTGATTCAATAGATAAAGAATGTATAGTTTCTTTTGATACAGAGACTACATCTTTAAATGTAAAAATCGCAAAAATAGTAGGATTCTCTTTTGCGTTTAATGAAGAAGAAGCATATTATGTTCCTATTGCGCATAGTTATCTTGGAGTAGGTGAGCAGATATCCAAAGAGGATGCAAAAATAGCAATACAAAAATTGATGCAATTTAAAATAGTCGGACAAAATATAAAATATGACTTAGCAGTTATTTATCACAATTTTGATTTTACAAGATTTAATGTTCATGCAGATACTATGATACTTTCATGGCTTTTAAATCCTGAACTTAGTGCATCATTGGATAATATGGCTTTTAGGTATTTTGACTATAAAATGAAAAAATTTAAAGATATGGTAAAAAAAGGTGAAAATTTTTCTTCTGTTGAGATAAATCTTGCAAGTTTTTATGCAGGTGAAGATGCATGGATGACTTTAAAATTATACAACAAGTTAATATCACTTTTAAATCAGACATTATTGGATGAAGCTGCCAAAGTGGAATATCCTTTTATAAATACTTTGATATCTATGGAAAATGAGGGTATAAAACTTGATTGTGATTTTTTTGAGAAATTACTTGAAAATAGTCAAAAAGAACTTTCTGCATTGACTCAAAAGATATATGATTTGAGTAAAAGCGAATTCAATATAAACTCAACCAAACAGTTGGGAATAATTTTGTTTGAAAAGCTGAATTTAAGAGTTGTTAAGAAAACAAAAACCGGATATAGTACCGACGAGAAAGTTTTAAGAGAACTTTTGGGTGAACATCCTGTGATAGAAACAATTTTGAAATATAGAGAATATTATAAACTTCAATCTACATATATAAAGCCGCTTTTACAATATGCCAAAAGTGATATCAACAGTAGAATATATACTTCATTTATGCAAACAGGAACGGCGACTGGGAGGTTGAGCTCACAAAATCCAAACTTGCAAAATATTCCAACCAGAAGTGAGCTTGGAAAAGAGATACGAAAAGGTTTTATTGCAAAAGAGGGATACAAGCTTGTTTCCATTGATTACTCGCAGATAGAACTTAGGCTTTTAGCTCATTTTTCAAATGATGAAGCATTAAGAAATGCTTTTTTAAATGATAAAGATATACATCTTGAAACATCCATGATGATATTTGGCAAAGAAAAGGCAAAAGAAAAACGACATATTGCAAAAGCTGTAAATTTTGGACTTCTTTATGGCATGGGATATAGAAAACTTGCACAAACAGTAAGCGTATCATCAAAAGATGCAAAAGAGTATATCAAGAGATATTTTGATTCTTTTCCTACGGTGAGAGAATACTTAAATATTGTTGAAAAACAAGTTCAAGATAGAGGTTATGTTGAAACTTTGTTAAAAAGAAGAAGATATTTTGATTTTGATAGAGCAAATCCTATGCAAAAAGCAAGTTATTTAAGAGAGGCACCAAATACAATTTTTCAAGGAAGTACAGCCGATCTTATTAAAATGGCAATGAATAAGATAGATGAAACTTTAGATAAAAATGAAGGAGCGATGTTGCTTCAAATTCATGATGAGCTGATATTTGAGATTAAAAATGAATGTGTTCAAGAATATGCCAACAAAGCAAGAGATATAATGGAAAATATTTACAAGTTAAATATACCTATTAAATGCTCATTATCCGTAGCAGAGCATTGGGGCGACTTGTAAAAACCAAGTCACCCTTATAATCTCTATTTTATCAATTCTTTTATATCTTTTACATATAAGCTTTTTTGTTTTAAACCAAGATATATCTTAACTGCATTACCTTGTTTGTTAAACATTATGGCAAATGGAATAAGTCCTTTCCAACCTGTTTTGGCACTTATATAATCAGAAAATTTAAATACTTGTGTATCTGAATTATTAATTACTGGGTAATTTATACCTTTTTCTTTAACAAAAGCTCTTAAACCATCATCGCTTATTCTTGTTTGCACCTGCACAGAAATAATTTGAAAATTTTTTTTGAATTTTTTTTGAAGAGCTATGAGATCGGGCATTTCCATAAGACAAGGAGGACATTCATTTCCAAAAAAATCCAACAATACCACTTTATTTTTGACATTACTGAAATGGATGCCTTTTGCAAAGGTAGTCATAACAATTGTTTTACCTTTTAAATCTTTAAACTTAAAAGTGTAATGTTCCTGTTTTGTAGCTGCATTTAGAGATGAAATCCCTATAAATATAATAGTAGTCGCTACCAATAAAATCTTTCTTAAATTCATGATATTTCCTTTTTTACTTTTTAAACCATTTTTTAATCTTTTCAAAGACACCTTCAAATTGTTCTTCTTTTATATTATTTTCATATCCAAATGAATCTTGTAATTTTTTTAATAATTCTTTTTGCTCATCATTTAGTTTTTTAGGATATGATACTCTTATCTGTGCTATAAGGTTACCTTCTTTCTTAGTATGAACATTCTTAACACCTTTTCCTCTAAAGATAAATTGTTCTTTATCTTTGGCACCGATTGGTAGTTTTAGTTTGTCTTCTCCTCTTAGAGTAGGTATTTTTATATTTTCACCAAGAGCGGCCTGAGTAAAAAATACAGGGACTTCTATGTAAATATCATCATTATGTCTTACAAAATGATCATCCTCTTTTACAATAACTTTAACATACAAATCTCCCCTGTCTCCAGCATCATTGATATTCCCTTTACCTACAACTCTTATTTGATTGTCATTATCCACACCTTCTGGTATATCTACATTTATAGTTGCATTTTTATCGATATACCCAAGACCGCCACAATCTTTACATTTGTTTTTTATAATCTTGCCGGTACCATGACAAATATCACAAGTTTGAGAATAAGTCATAAAGCCTTGCCTGTAATACACCTGACCCCTGCCATCGCAATGTCTGCAGGTTTGAGTTTTTTTGTCTTTTGAGCCTGTACCGTCACAAGTACTGCAAGGTTCTTTGTAGTTATAGTGTATCTCTTTTTTGCAACCAAAAACGGCTTCATTAAATTCTAATTTAACTTTTGTTTCTATATCTAAAGAATATTTTGCATTATTGCTCTTTCGAGAGCTACCAAATCCGCCAAAGCCCTGCCCAAATACAGACTCAAAAATACTGCCAAGATCATCCATGATATCTTCACTGTTCATATCACTAAAGTGACTGAAACCTTGAGAGTCTAACCCTGATTTACCATATCTGTCATAAACAGATCTTTTTTCAGGATCACTTAGTGCTTGGTATGCCTCATTGATTAGTTTAAACTGTTCTTCGGCTTCTTTGTTTCCTTGATTTCTATCTGGATGATACTTTAAGGCAAGTTTTCTGTATGCTTTTTTGATTTCAGCACTATCTGCATTCCTTGAAATTTCTAAAACTTCATAATAATCTATTTCCAAGTTATCTGCTCCAATTATTAATTTTTTTATTCTTTGCATTAATGAAATAATATTTATATAAAAAAGTATGCAAGAATTGATTGATAAAGCGGCATTATACTCTAAATTTCTTTTGAAATTGTTTAAACAAAATTTGTATTTAAAATAAAAAAGTGTATAATTGACCAATGAAAAAATATGGACTTGAAAAGTTTAATAACTTGGTTGATGCATTAAATACACTACCTACAGTTGGAAAAAAATCAGCATTAAGATTTGCGTATCACATGGTAACAAAGGATACATTTTCGGCACTTAAAATATCACATGCCATAGAAGATGCTGTCTTGTCTGTGAGAAGATGTGAAAAATGTGGTGCATTAAGTGAAGATGAAATATGTGCTATTTGCAGTAGCGAGAGCAGGGATAAAAAAAAGCTTTGTATTGTTGAAAATGCCAAAGATATTTTTGTTTTAGAGGATAATACAGAATTTAATGGAAGATACTTTGTGCTGGAATCATTGGAGGCATTAGATATAAAAAAGTTGAAAGAAGTTTTATCTGATGAAGTAGAAGAGGTTATATTTGCTTTGTCTCCCTCACTCTCCAATGATGCTATAATATTTTTTTTAGAAGATAAGATAAAAGAATTTAACTTGCAATTTACTAAAATTGCACAAGGAGTTCCAACAGGTATCAATCTTGAAAATGTTGATATGCTCTCTTTGTCAAAAGCTTTGGAACTTCGGGTAAAAACATAAAAGTTTACATCTTGATTGATACTTTTTAACCACTTTTGCAGTGTATAATGTGTTATTAAAATCAAAGCAGGGAAAAAATGATACAAAGAAAACCACAGTGGCTTAGGAAAAAAGTTTCATTTCAGGCAAAGAGAGATACCGATAAGCTTTTGAAAGATATCGGTATCGCTACAATTTGTCAAGAGGCAAGTTGTCCCAATATATCAGAGTGCTTTAGTAAAAAGCAAGCTACTTTTTTGATAC
Organism: Campylobacteraceae bacterium; assembly: GCA_026993075.1. Taxonomy (GTDB): domain Bacteria; phylum Campylobacterota; class Campylobacteria; order Campylobacterales; family JALSKU01; genus JALSKU01. The sequence goes on along the minus strand of JALWUQ010000073.1, from coordinate 2,046 downwards.
TTGGGCAAGTTTGTACAAGAGCTTGTACATTTTGTGATGTTGCAAGGGGCAAGCCTAAAGCCATAGATGAAAGTGAAATAGCAAAAGTTGTAGAAGCTAGTAAGAGAATGGGGCTTAAAAATATCGTTATAACAAGTGTTACAAGAGATGATCTTTTTGATGGTGGGGCATCGCAATTTGTAAAATGTGTGAGTGCTTTAAAAGAGTTTGATGCTTCCCTGAAGATAGAGCTTTTGATACCTGATTTAAATGAAAACAAAGAAGCGATAAGCAAAGTTGCTAATTGTGGAGCAAATATAGTCGGACATAACATAGAAACAATCCCAAGAAGATATGATGTAAGGCTCGGCTCAAGCTATGAAAAATCTTTACGGGTTTTAAAACTTATAAAAGAATTCAATAATGATATAAATACAAAAAGTGCTATTATGTTAGGCTTAGGAGAGAAAGAGAGTGAAGTAGTAGAAGTTATGAAAGACTTAAGAGGGGTTGGATGTGATTTTTTGAGTATTGGGCAGTATCTTGCTCCTTCAAAACATCATACACCAGTTTTAGAATATGTCAAACCAGAACAGTTTGAGAGATATAAAAGATTGGCGTTAAAACTAGGGTTTAGATTTGTTATGAGCTCACCCTATACGAGAAGTTCATATATGGCTCATGAATATTTGATGGCATAAGGTGTAAGATATGGAAAGATTTGATGTATGTATTTTAGGAGCAGGTCCTGGAGGCTATAAAGCAGCTTTAATATTGGCAAAAAATGGTAAAAAAGTTTGCTTGATAGAAAAAGATGAAAATGGTATTGGCGGTACTTGCCTTAATGAAGGATGTATTCCTGCTAAAAACTTTTTAGAGTTAGCATCATATATAAAGAAAATGAGTTATTTTAACACTTGTGGCGTTTTGGGGAAAATAGATAATCTTGATATATTGGCTTTGAGAAAAAAAACTGTATCGATACTTGATGTATTAAGAAAAGGGATAAAAATTGACTTGCAAAAAACAGGAGTAACTCTAAAATACTCAGAAGCAAGATTTATCTCTTCAAACGAAGTAGAGATAAAAAAAACAAAAGAAGTTATAAGTGCGGATAAGTTTATCATTGCAACTGGTTCATTGCACAGGGAGCATCCGATACTTAAAGTTGATAAAAAGTATATCATATCAAGTAAAGAAGTTTTCAAGCTTGAAAAGATACCTCAAAGGATATTGATTGTAGGTGCCGGAGCCATAGGATGTGAGTTTGCAAATTTTTTCAATGCTGTAGGCTCAGAAGTGCATTTAGCAGAATTTACTCCATCTATCCTGCCATTAGAAGACAGTGATGTTTCAAGTACTGTTCAAAGAGAGTTTAAAAAACAGGGTATAAAGATAGATACGGCTATCAATGCTATCTCTTATAAGATAAAAAATGATAAAATTTTCATTGAATTTGAGAGTAAAAAAGGTTCGCAGGTTTTTAGCTATGATAAAGTTTTGATTTCTATCGGAAGATCTCCAAATACAAAAGAGTTAAATGTTACAGCGGCAAAAGTAGAGCTTAATGAGAGAGACTTCATAAAAGTAGATTCATCTTTAAGAACAACAAATCAAAATATTTTTGCCATAGGAGATGTGATTGCGACACCTTCTTTGGCACATCAAGCATATTATGAAGCGAAAAAAGTTGCTTTTGAGATTTTGGGATTTGAAACATTAAAATATAGTGTTACTCCAAATGTTACATTTACAACTCCACAAGTTGGAAGCGTGGGCAAAAATGAAAAAATATTGAAAGAAGAGGGTAGAGAGTTTGTAGTAAAAAAACTTTTTATGAAATCTCTTGGAATGGCCAAAATAAAAGGTGATGATAGCGGTTTTGTAAAACTTTTATTGGATAATGATAAACAAATACTGCTTGGAGCTTCCATAGTGGGTTATGATGCCACTGAAGTGATAAATCAGGTGGCAATTTGTCTAAATACAAAACAAAATATAAAAGAGATAAATTCAATGATATTTGCCCACCCCACGATGTCAGAGAGTTTCTCTCATTTGGTTGAA